>JANQNJ010000153.1 GCA_028279645.1 Thermoplasmatota archaeon | reverse complement strand
AGGTGCCGGGTATCTCGAACTCGTGATATCCGTAGGCAAGCTGCGGGGTGGGCTCGTACCACGTATTGGTCTCGCCGTTGATGATCACTGTCAGGTCCTCGCCTCCCTGGCCCGTACCGGAAAAGCCCGCGTAGAAGGTGAACTTCGCGTCGTACACGTCCACCGGTACGGATATGGTCACATGCTGTTCGTTGTCGTGCCTGGACCATCCGTACCAGTTCTGAGAGTACGTGTGGTTGTCAAGGGTTATGATGACACCGGAATTGTACTCGTACTCGGTGCATCCGTCCTCGACAACCACGTTGTACCTGTCAGTATCTGTATAGCCCTCGTTGTCGGTAACGGTCAGGGTGACCGTGTAATTACCTGTGTTTTCCCAGGAGTTACTGACTGTGAATCCGGTTGCAGTGTTCCCGTCCCCGAAGTCCCATTCATAGGAGACGATATGGCCGTCCCAATCGACGGAACCGGTGGCGTCGAACTCTATCTCCTCGTCGACGTACCAGTATACATCGGCCTGTCCATCGATGCCGTGCTGGCATCTGGGCACCCAGCAGCAATCGGAGTAGCAGTTCCTGAAGTCGATCATCTCGAGCTCTTTCGAACCGAGCTCGATCGGATCACCTATCGTGATGAAACCGGCCGGATCGACCTGGTTGGCATGAGCGGTCTTGATCCATGAGGCTGACAGTGCGGTATCAAGGACCCTCATCTCGTCCATGGACCCGGTCCAGTAGTTGCCGCAGTCGCGCCTTCCAATGTAAAGGTTCCCGCCGACACCGACATTCCAGCCCGTGGTAGCACCGGATGACGGTACACCGTTGACATAGAGCCTGTGCGTCGTGCCGTCGAAGGTCCAAACGACATGGGACCACTGATAGGTCGGGATCCTGCCGGTTGCTGCCTGAGGATCGCCGGGATTGCCGCATCCGGTTATGGTGTATATTTCGAAGTGATCTGTATGCCAGTATACCATGATGTTCCTGCCGCGTCCGGTGTTGATGCCCTGAAGGAAGACCCGGTCGTAGTTCTCGGGGCAGGTTGGGTAGACCCAGAAGTCAACTGTCCATGTCGAGCTGACCAACGATGTCGTCCCCAGATCGAAGAAGTCGTCGCACCCGTCGAAGGCGAGGCCCTTTCCAATGGCCGCCTCGATCAGGTCCGATGAGGTCATGTAACCACCAGAAGTGCCGTCGATGTCGTTGGATGTGCTGTCAATGAGCTGCGGTGCCGTGCCCGACGGGTCCTCCTCCATATGATGGACCATCTTGAACTCGGGGGTCCAGACCCCCTCGACATCCTGCTGGTCGCCTACCGCCGGATTCCCGTAGTACATGTAGAAACGTGTATCCACGCTGGAGTAGAGAACAGGGACCTTCACCCATGCAACGATCCGTCCGATAGAACCGTCGTACAGCTCGATCTCGTGGCTGAGATCGTCGCCAAAGAGGGACACGAAGCGAATGTCGTCACCATCTGGCTGAACTGGTCCACCGTGGTCGGTGTCCTTGATATCGGCATCTGTGAACGAGACCAGGACGGGGAAGTCGTTGAACTCCTGTTCGACCAGGGTGTGGTCGACGGTGATCATTCTGTAGTACTCCCATCCGCCGGTCTCCTCGCCGCCGGTCAGCTTGAACGAAGCGTTGCACATCGCACCGTCGTTATCGGTTACGGTAAGGCCTATCTCCCATTCGCCGTCGGCCCGGATGCTGAACCATCCGGAATCTCCGTGATGACAGTTCTCCATGTGAAGGCTGTTGCCTCCGGGGGTTCCGGTAAGATAGATGATATTATCACCTGCATTGAAATCGAAGGTTCCAGGAATGGTGAACTCGTGCCATCCCCAGGCGAAGTTCGGCGTTGGTTCGTACCAAGTCGAGGTCTTGCCGTTCACGGTCACTACCATGTTCTCGTATAGCTGATTTGAGCCGGAGAAGTGGGCGTAGAAGGTCAGTACCGCGTTGGAGAGGGCGTAGGGGACGTTAACCGTTAGCTGTATCGGATGGTTTGTCCCATAGACCTTGGCCGTTCCTCCAGATGTCACATGGCTCTGTACGTTGAGCTGTCCGGAGTAGTACTCGGTGAAGGAGCTGATGGGTACGGTGATCTCCTCACCGTATGCCATCTCGCTGTTACCGAGGTCCCATGTGTAGTTCGTGATGTATCCGTCGCAATCGTAGCTGTCCTCTGCCGTGAGGGTTACGGTATCGGTCGTATAGCTCTCCAATGCTGCTATTGCAACAGGATTCCTGTTTGGTCCGTTTTCGACGTCCAGATAGAACGTGAAGGTTCCCGAAGCACCGGAATCATCGATCACGATGAAGTCGATCTCATGAAGACCGCCATCGTAGAAGGTGTTGTCAACGAACACGTATCCGGATGTCGTCGATCCGATCAGTCCTCCAGCATGCATGGGCATCCCATCGGTGGTCAGCCACATCTCGAACTGTGAGCTCGAACCGACCGGAGAGAGCGTGACCGTCAGTTCGATGGTATCGCCGGCGTTCAGAGGATCGAAGGTGTATGTTATCGTACCGTCATCGAGGGGTTCAGGTCCTGAAAGGCCTGCAAGAGCGGTCGTGATAGAGATATCATCGATGCTGCCGATCAGTTCGTTGAAGTGTATGTCATTAATCCCGTCCTCGAGAACGGTTACCAGGACAGAGATGTCATGCTGATACGTATCAAGGACAGGTGCTTCGGAGAACGAGTAGCTGCCTCGTCCGTTGTCCCAATCGAAGATGTAGGCATGGTCGTCTTCGCAGTCAGCGTCGGTCCAGTGACCCTTGAAGCGGACAGTCTCGCCGCGTCTGACATCGAGTGCGTTCTGCGGGAGGCAGAACGGACACTCAGGATAAAATGGTGGTGCTTCACCCTCGCCTTCCATGATCACGGGGGTCGGGGTTGGATTGATGTTGGCCCTCGGCATGATGTCCACGTGGGGTACCGGTGGATGGTTCCTGCACAGGACGGTGACGATCATGCAGTCGTAGGCCACTCCGCCGTCGTCATCCGTCACCGTCAGGTTCACGTAGTAGATCCCGGCGTTCATGAACTGATGGGATCGATAAAGGTATCCGTAATGATCATCGGTCCACGAATCGGTGTGACCGTCCTTGTAATCGATCTCGATGGTCAAGGTATCAAGGCAGCCCTGGTCCTCGTAGAAGACGTAGAAATAGGCGTAGTCGCCCTCGTAGATCGTCTGGTCGGGATAGATCGATGCGTTGGGTGCCACATTGAGCACGGTGACGATCAGCGTGTCGCTTCCGACACCACCATCATCGTCAGTTACTGTGAAGGTCACTGTGAAAACACCGTTGTCACAGTATCGGTGGGACGGGGTCTGTGTGCAGACGGTCTCTTCACCATCGCCAAAGTCCCAGTGGAACGAGTGGGTGTCCAGGCAGCCTGGATCTGTGAAGGTACCTGAAAAATGCACGTACTGTCCCTCGTAGATCGTTACGTCAGGACCGGCATTGACCGTTGGAGCTACATTGTTAACGGTGACGGTCAGGGTATCCGTACCGATTCCGCCGTCATCATCGGTCACGGTCAAGGTCACGGTGTAAACCCCATCGTCGCAGTACTTGTGGTTGGGTGTCAGGGTACCTGTGGTGGTGTTCCCGTCGCCGAAATCCCAGTGGTATGTATGCGTGTCAGAGCACCCGTCGGTGAATGAACCAGTGAAGTAGACGTAGGACCCCTCGTTGATGGTGACGTCGTTGCCGGCGTTGACCACAGGGTCCTTGTTGAGAACGGTAATGACGATACTATCGGAGGCCGATGCCCCGTCGTCGTCAGTAACGGTGATCGTGACCGTATATGTCCCGTCATCCATGTACTGGTGGCTCCTATAGAGATATCCGTAGTAATCATCTGTCCAGGTGACAACATCGCCGTCCCCATGGTCAAGCTCTACGGTGACGGTATCATCGCAACCATCATCTCTATAGTACACATAGAAGTAGGCGAACTCGCACTCGTAGATCGTGGAGTTGTAGAATATGCTCACAGCGGGAGCGACGTTGATCACGGTCACGGTCAGGGTATCGGTCCCCACGCCGCCGTCATCGTCGGTGACGGTAAGTGTTACCGTATACACGCCGTTATCGCAGTACCTGTGCGAGGTCGACAACGATGTGGCTGCTGGCGAACCATCTCCGAAATCCCAGTGATATGTGTGTGTATCGAGGCAGCCTGAGTCGGTGAAGGAACCGTTGAAGTATGCGTACTCGCCCTCGTTGATGGTCACATCTGGTCCAGCGTAAACAGATGGTGCAACGTTGTTCACCGTGACGGTCAAGGTATCAGTACCAACGCCGCCATCATCATCAGTAACGGTCAAGGTGACAGTGTAGACCCCGTCATCACAGTACTTGTGGTTGGGAGTGAGCGTTCCGGTGGTCGTGTTGCCGTCCCCGAAGTTCCAGTGATAGGTGTGTGTGTCGTTGCAACCATCGGTGAAGGAGCCCGAGAAGTACACGTATGAACCTTCGTTGATCGTCACATCCTGTCCTGCATCGACGCACGGTACCTTGTTGAGCACTGTAACGGTCATCGTGTCGGTGCTCGAGCCACCGTTGTTATCTGTTACTGTCAGCGTGATCGTATAGGTCCCGTCGTCCATGTACTGATGGCTCCTGTACAGGTGGCCGAAGTTATCATCGGTCCAGGTGTCGCTACTGCCATCACCATATGTGAGGAGCACAGTTGTGGTATCGACGCAGCTCGGGTCGCGATAGTAGACATAGAAGTAGGCATACTGACACTCGTAGATCGTTGTGTCATAGTAGATGCTCACGGACGGAGCGAGGTTTGTCACTGTTACTATCAGCGTATCGGACACGGTGTTCCCACTTCCATCGGTGATGGTCAGGGTCACCGTGTAGATGCCGTTGTCACAGTATCGGTGTGTGGGGTCGAGGGACCCTGTCGATGTGTTGCCATCTCCGAAGTCCCAGTGGATCGTGTAGTTCCCAGGACCGCAGTCGGTATACGAACCGTTGAAGGTGATGTATGTTGCCTCGTTGGTCGTAATGTTCTCGCCAGCATCTACGATAGGTGCAGGATCGAGGACGGTCACGTTCATGATATCCGAGCCGACACCTCCATCATCATCGATCACTGTCAAGGTGACGACATATGATCCCGGTGCGGAGTATGAATAGTTGCCAGTCCAATGTCCCCAGTGCATGCAGGTGCTGAAGTTGATCCATGTGCTGTCCCCCATATGTAGATAGACGGTGAGCGTATCGAGCCATCCCTGGTCCCTGTAGTAAAGGTAGAAGAACGCCTCCTCGCAGAGGTTGATAGTCTGGTCGGGATATACGATGACATACGGAGCAACGTTATGAACAGTCACTAGCAAGGTATCATTACCAACCCCACCGGCGGAATCCCGGATCGTAAGTGTCACGGTGTAGTTACCGTTGTCACCATATGCATGGCACGGTGTGAGGTTGCCGTATGCATAGTTGCCGTCGCCGAAGTCCCAGGTGATGTTGTAGGTATCGTTATGGCCGATATCTATGAAGGACCCGTTGAAACAGATGGTTACACCCTCATCCGTGGTCTGATCCGGTCCTGCATCGACGACTGGGTCCGCATTGAGAACGTTCACCTGAAGCGTTGCAGAGCCTGAGCCGCCGTCGTCGTCGACAACTGTGATGACGATGTAATAGACCCCCTCCTCATTGTAGACATAGGTTCCCGAACCTGAGCCGGTATAGTCATCATCCCACATGATGACGTAGCCGTCATCGAAATCGATGGTGACGTTCAGAAGGTCGAGCCAGCCGTAGTCGTAATAGTAGTAATAATACGGGAACTGCTCGCCCTCCAGGACGGTTATGTTCGTGAGCTGGTTGGATGTGATGTATGCATACGGAGGTCTGTTGTAAACGGTCACGATCAGGGTGTCGCTGGTGCTTCCACCATCATCGTCGGTTACGGTCAGGGTGACCGTATACACTCCATTGTCGCCGTAGGCATGGGTCGGGGTCAATGTGCCGTTCATCTCCGAACCGTCCCCGAAGTCCCAATGGTAAGTGTGTGAATCGAGGCAGCCGACATCGGAATAGCTGCCATTGAACAGGATCGTAGTCCCTTCGTATGTATACCTATCAGGTCCGGCGTAGACTGTCGGAGGTACGTTCGTCACGTTGATGATGACCCAACCGGAATCAGAGGCACCGTCATCGTCCACCACGGTCAGTGTGACGTTGTAAGAACCGTCATCGCAGTAGGTGTGGTTCAGCGCAAGGTAGTGGTATACGTAGTAATAGTCGGTGTAATTGGTCGTCACAAGTGTATGGCCGTCGTCAAAGTCCCAGTACATGGTATGTGTGTCGCAAACTCCGGGATCATAGAATATCCCGAAGAAATCGGCCGCGCTGCCCTCTGTCACCGTATTGTTCCAGTAGACCCAGACCATGGGAGCCACGTTGTTCACGGTCATTGTCAGTGTATCGGAACCAACACCGCCGTCGTCATCCGTCACGGTCAATGTAACTGTATACACGCCGTCATCGCAATACTTGTGATACGGGGTCAATGTTCCGTAAGCGTAGTTACCATCCCCGAGGTCCCAGGTAATATTATGGGAATCAAGAAGACCTGGGTCTGTGAAGGAGCCGTTCAAGTAGAACCATTCACCCTCGTCCACCGTCATGTCCAGACCAGCGTCGACCAGCGGTGGGAGGTTCATTACGTACACGGTAAGTGTATCTGTATCATAGTAACCTGCCTGGTTACGGACCGTCAGGGTGACGGTATAGGTGCCGTCATCGCCCAGATAGGTGTGGTTGGCCTCGATTCCGTTGGTAACTGGTGAGCCGTCGCCGAAGTCCCACTTGTAGAGCTCGATGTCGTATGGATACGACATCGAACCGGATCCGTTGAACGTAGTGTATGTATCGTCCTCGTAGAGATACACATCAGGTCCTGCATCAGCGATCGGACGGAAGTCCATGACGCAGATGGAATAGTTCCTGTAGGAAATGTGTCCCAGATGGTCGGTAGCCTTGACCTGCATCTTGTAACATCCCTCGGTCAGGATGGTAAAGTTGCAGAAGCTGTACCAGGAGGACCAATTGCCGTTGTGGAATACCCTGAACATGATAGTGGATACGCCAACACCTGCATCGGTCGCACCGATGGATATGGTCGTGTTCGTGGCTATGAACCAAGTATTGTTCATGTACTCGCTGGGATCACCGAACGTCACGGATATCACCGGTGGCGTGTTGTCCACGTGGTGGGTCTGCTCGTGGATGTCCTCTTCGTTACCGAGCAGGTCAACGGCATACCATCGAAGTAGGTATGTCCCCTCATGCGGGAAAGAGAAATTGCCGGTGTAGAGGTCGAACGAGTCCCTGGTACCGGCGGTCCAGGTATAGTATATCGCATCCACACCGACACCGGTACCATCAGTAGCTGTGAGATTGAAAGGAGTACTGGATGTAACCCAGAGCGCATCAGGACCGTATTGCGGATCCCCGATCGTCTTGGACGAGATAGGAGCCTCATGGTCGCAGTAGTAGATGGTCGTGAATGCAGCATCGTACCACATGCAGTAGAGCACCTCTCCTAGTGCCGGATTGTCGTACAGGTCCCATATGTAGAGCCTGATCGTAAGTTCGTAGATGGTTCCCCAGTGGTTCAGGGTCGCATTGACATCGTATGCATTGAGGTTGTATACGTCCCAGGTGTTGGTCAAGAGGCTTGAATAGTGTATCTCGACGAACTCGCAGTTACGATAGAGGAAGACCCCGTACTCGTTGAGGTGCAACGTCACGGACATGATATCGATGTTCGATGATTCCCGGAGGTATATCCCGCGGTCGTTGTATCCGCATGAACCGTTCACGATGTAGGTGCCGTCGGAGAGATAGTTGTAGATACCGTAGTTGCCGTACCAGCACGTGCTTCCATCAAGGATGTTGTTCTCGGATAGTTTGAGGTAGATGTTCCATGTGTTGTAGACACACACATTGTCGAGGAGCATGTTATCGTCCGATCCGGAGAGCGTGATCCCGTGATCGTTATGATAACAGACATTGTCGACCAGTAAGGTATCCGTAGAATAATAGACGTATATGCCGTACATCGTATTGTTATAACAGATGTTGGCCTCGATCTCGTTCTGCCCGGAATCCTTAAGCCGGATACCGTGAAGGGAGTTGAAGCTGCACAGGTTCTCCATGATCAGATTATTCATGCATTCACTGAGTGCGATCCCGGTCGTTGAGTAGGAGCAGTTGTTCGACGAGATGACGTTATCGAACGAATAGTAGACATAGATGCCGTACTTCTGACCGTATAACAGGGTGTTGTTATCGATGATGTTATCGTCGGAATAGGAGAGGCTGATGCCGTGCAGGTGGGAATGCAGACCCGTGTTCCTGGCGATGAGGTTGAACCTCGAGTAGGACATCGCAAGGAGCCTGTTGTTCTCATAGGCGTAGTTGTCGACGATCATGTTGTAGTGCGAGATATAGAGCGCGATCGATATCCCGCCGTTCTGGAGGAACGTGTTGTTGTCGACCATGTTCTCGTTTGAGTAGGAGAAGGCCATTCCTTCCTTGGTGTTGAATGTTACCATGTTACCGGAGATCAGATTGTCCGAAGAGAACTGGAAGCGGAAACCTATGTGATTGTAGTTGACATTGTTCCCGATCACAGTGTTCTGGGATGCGGAGGCGATGATGATGCCACCCAGGTTGCACGGGCCTCTGGTATTGTTCACTGTATTGTAGCTCACAACATGCTTTACACCGCAGTAGATCTTGATACCGTATCTAAAGTTGTACGAACAATCGTTATGGACTATGGTCGAAAAGCTCGAACACGTAACGGTGATACCGTACTCGTTGTCCATGATAGTATTGTTGTGGATACGGATGTAGTGGGATGATAATACGATGATGCCATGCCCGTTGCCAGTCGGGTTCAGATAGTCACCGTTCTCGGATATCGTGTTGAAAGAGATCGTGTTCCTCGAGGATTGATAGAGGTTCACACCGAAGACGGTGTTGTTCCTGATAACGCAGTCCTCTATGGAGTTGTAGGTGGATGCGATGAGATATATCCCCTTGTTGTTGTCATATATCTCGGAGTTCGTCACGGCGTTGAAGCTCGTCGCCTCGAAATAGATCCCGTATCCGGTGCAGGAGCAGGGTGAAGTGTCGATGATATCGCTGACATAGACATGATCGATAGATGCGCCGGTTCCGAAGAAGATCTGAATCCCGGCATCCTCACAATCACTGATCGATACATCCTCGATGGTGAGATAGCTCGAGTGGTCCGAATAGACACCCCGGTCTCCATCATCGATGATGAGATCGCGAAGCTCGCACCTGTTCGAGTAGAACACCTCGATGACCGCGTCGGTGGTTCCCGGACCCATTCCGGAGATCGACATTCCTTCAAGTGTCACATAGGATGACTTGATGGTCACGGTATCGCCGGAGGCATCTGCGTTAATGGTCGTAGATGCCGATCCGTTGCCCAAGATGTCTATACGCTTTTCGACGATTAGGTTCTCGGTGTAACTTCCTGCGTACACCTCGATGGTATCGCCGTTCGATGCAGCATCTATGGCGTCTTGGATCGAACCGAAGTCCCTCCAAGGACCAACGGTGTCATCCACGACATAGGTGGTCGCCGACGCCGAGCTCAGCGCCATAACGGCTAACAGACAGAATAGTACGATTATCGCATACCTTGCAAGGTACGAGTTCACGCTCTCGGTTCTCATTCAGGTCACCTCTCGAGCGCACGGTTCCCACCATCGTCTTCCCCAAGACGATGTCCCGTGCGTAATGCTCGTTTTCGGGTTGCTCTCATGTGGCCGGAATGGACCGGAGTCCAAAAACACAAAGTTATTTCTACCTCAGTAACACTTGCACCAAACTAGGATCTCGAGCCACTACTACGTGTAGTTTCTGATATATATACATTGCTGACGAAATTACGAATTTTCAGATCGTTTTCCCGATAGCCAGTCATTGAAAGGAACTGTTCGATCAGGACGAATTTGAAGTTATTTTTATGATTTTTAAATGTCGAAAATGAACTCTAGAGATATGTTTAGAGGAGGTATGAGATCAGGGCTCGATTGTAAACATAGTGCAATGAGGATCAGGGGCTTGGACGAGTGCGCTTCAAAGGTACTTACCTATGAGCAGTTCGTAGTCCTTACGCTTGTCCTCCGGAATGGAGTCCGTCGATGTGATCACGGCGCCCGCCATTGCGGAATTGCAGCTGCATCTTCCCGGGGCCTCCAATCTTGGAACAACCTTCATTACGATATCGATCACCGCATCCTCGTTGGCCTTGATGTTCGAGATGATCATCTCAACCGAGACGTCCTCCTCTTTCCAAACATCGTAGTCGGTAACGGTGGAGACTGCTCCGTAGCAGATCTCGGCCTCTCGCGCCAACTTGGCCTCGGGAAGGCATGTCATTCCGATGATATCCGCACCCCAACTGCGGTAAAGATGGGATTCGGCACGTGTCGAAAACGCAGGCCCTTCCATTACGAGATATGTCCCACCCTTGTGTGTACGATGATCCTCTGCTGAGGCCTCGAAGAGGATTTCGGATAGATGCTTGCAGAAGGGGTCCGCGAATCCGACATGCGCCACGATGCCTCCCTGAAAGAAGGTCGATGTGCGCCCTCGGGTCCTGTCTATGACCTGGTCCGGGATCACGATGTCCCTCGGTCTCAGCTCCTCCTTCAAACTGCCGACCGCCTGGAACGAGAGAAGCTGTGATACACCGAGTGATTTCATTGCGTAGATGTTCGCACGATAGTTGATCTCGGATGGGCTTACGGTATGTCCCGGTCCATGTCGGGCCAGGAAGTGTACTGTCTTGCCACCAAGCTTTCCCTTGATTATCGGTCCAGATGGAGGACCGAAAGGAGTGTCCATTACGATCTCTTTGATCTCATCGATCGGTAGTCCGTAAAGGCCCGAACCACCTAGGATGCCTATCATCAACAACCCTCCTTGCTTCTCCAGTGGACCGGATCCTCTTCCAACCTTTCTACAATGTCCCGGCGCTCCATCTCGACGAGGATCAGTTCAAGGTCCTCCAACCCCACCTCTATCTGATAGGTAGACTCGAGGCCGCTCTTGACAGCTTCCAGGTGAAGCTTCTCATCGTCCTCCATCAGGCTCTTTGCCAGGTTTATCAGATCCTCGGTGAAGCACCAGGGATAGAGCATCCACTTCCAGTCGATGTCCAAGGCGGTATAATCGGGTGTGAACGCGCAACCGTTCATATGGTGAAGGGTTGCGGTACGGACCTCCTCGGCCGCTAACGTCTTGATATAATCAACACTGAGCTGCATGCTCTTGCCGGTATCAGTGATATCATCGACAACGAGGACCTTCATTCCGGAAAGGTCGATGTCGATCGGGAATTTGAGAACAGCCTCGCCGTCCGGCTGGGCCGTTATACCCCAGTGCTCGGTCTTCAGACTTATAAGGTCCTTTAGACCCATAAAATCACAGATGTTCCTTGCCGGGACCCAGCCCCCTCGGGCGAGTCCGATCACGAGGTCCGGTGTGTAACCAGATTCGATTATCCTGTTCGACAATATCCTTGAAAGGTCGTAGACCGCCTCCCAGGAAACGAGCTCTACCTGGAACTTCTTCGGCATCTTTTCTACCCCCGGTCGGTTCGATGGTGTGGAAGTGCTTCTTACTTACTTATATATAACGGGAATCGAGCTAGGGAGTGAACAGGAGAGAGCAGTGATATTCATGACCAACGGACCAGTATTGACAGAGAATGCACCGATGCCTATCGGGCCGTATTCTCAGGCGATGCGAAGTGGCAACATGTTGTTCATATCAGGACAGCTGGGGATCGATCCTACGACGAACGAGATGGGAAATGATCTGACGAGGCAGACAGAGCTATCGCTTTCGAACCTTCTGTCCATTGTAGAAGCGGCCGGAGGTCGCAAGGGAAGCATCGTCAAGACCACAATATTCCTCCATGATATGGACACGTTCACAGACCTGAACAAGGTCTATTCTTCCTTCTTCGAAGACCACCGACCGGCCCGTTCGACGGTCCAGGCCCGCCTTCCCAAGGATGCTCTCGTTGAGATCGAGGCCGTCGCCGTTCTACGACCCTGAAACCGGTTATTCACGACTTTTTTTAAATATGAATCGCAATTCGATGAAAATTCGACACTATATAAATGTTTAAGCTCAAAGGTTGAAGAATACGGTGTTTACGTTAAGTAATGGTTATAATACCAAAACCTTTTTAACGGACGCCAGAATAGTAACGCACGACAGAGATGCAGTATGGTCCATAGGGGATGCTCATGAAGGCTTATGTGCTCCTTTGCGCGGTAATCTCATTCGCAGCGCTCATGGGGGTCGGCAATATCAGTGGTAGTGAGATAGTTGTCGATGATGACTGGGCAGGAGCAGATCATGATACCATCACCGCGGCCTTGGCAGCTGCATCCGATAACGATTCTATTTTGGTCTACGAAGGAACCTATTCGGAGAACCTCGTCGTCGATGTTCCTGTACACATCATGGGGAACGGATCATTATCCTCCAAGATCATATCTGATTCCATTGATCCTGTTATCAACATCACCGCCGACAACGTCACCCTGACTGGCCTGTTGATCTCGGGTGAGAATACATCCACTTCCGGCGTCTCCATTCGGGAGGCACATGATGTTACATTGCTGAACTGTAATCTATCCTACGCAGAGAAAGGGCTCCATGTCAACAGTTCAAAGAGGTGCAACATCACTTTCAACGAGATCACGCTCAACTCGGAGTACGGTATCCACATGGATGACGTCTCCGAAGGATGTCTATTCGCCTTGAACGATCTTTTCGATAACGGCCCAGGGAACCGGTCCCAGGCGCTTTCGTACTCCTTGGGCCATGAATGGGAGATCGACGGCGAAGGCAATCATTGGTCGGATTATTCCGGCAGCGATGGTGACGGTAACGGCGTTGGCGATATAGCATATCTGATCGACGGTGGTTCCGAGGCGGACAACCATCCCCTCATGGAGCCCGTGGAACCCGAACTTGGTATGTTGACGGACATCGGTGTGACACCGGACAGAGGGAACATCCATCAGAACTTCACCTTTGACGTCGTATATACAGACCTCGATAACTCGATGCCAGTGAACCTCGTCCTCACCGACGGTTCCGATGAGCTCGCCGCCTTCGAATCGGATACAGATGATATCTCCACCGCCAATGGTAAGACGTACAGGGTGATATCTACCTTCGAGACCGGCATCATGAGCTTCCATTTCGAATCCGGCCCTGTTTCCGAACGGATCTCGAGTGAAGATGTGGAGATCGATGTCAGGAACGCAAAACCTGAGATCATCGATCCCAGCGTCAATCCAGTGACAGGGACCTCGGAGGACACCTACAACTTCACGCTCACATACAGGGATATCGACGGCGACCTTCCTGCAACTGCGATCCTGAACATAGTAGAGCTTGGCGATCAGAGCCTGATGGAGATGGATGCCAGTGACAATGACGTCACCGATGGCAAGGCATACTATGTACACGTCCTGCTCGCCGAGGGAACCTATACCTACACCTTCTCCGTGACCGATTCGGAGGACAATCACAACAGCACGGAGAACGAGGAGATCGAGGTCTACAACAGCCTGCCTAGGATCGAGATCGTCTCAACGACGGAGAAAGGCAACCAGATCGAGATCGTTGTCAACTATACGGACGTGGATGACGATGAGCCTGAATGGATCAAGGCGAGCTTCGTCGGATCGGGTTCGGACGTGGAACTGGACGAGAGCGAGCCTGATGACGATGTATACCTGGATGGAAAGCTCTACCATACTTCCGTTACGCTTCCCGAGGGGGAGCACGAGTTCTACGTCGAGGCCAACGACGGCACCGGAAGCGGAAGTTCGGAGTCGGAGAACATAGTGATCGCCGGCGTGCCTGACCTCCTGTTACCCTCGGTCGATCCGGGATCGGGTCGTTCCGACCAATGGTTCAACTTCTCTGTGACATATCTCGACGATGATGGCGATCTTCCGGTATACGTCCGATTGAACCTTACCGGACCTGGTACCTCATCCGAGGAACACGATCTATCGAGCTCCGGTTCCGGAACTCCTCAGACCGGTATCGTATATCATACCTCCCTACAGCTGGTGGAAGGGAACTACACCTTCAGATACCGGACATCCGACGGGACCTACTCGAACGTGTCAGGTTCCGATGATATGACCGTCCTGAACTCTCCACCTGTCCTGACCTATTCTGTCAAACCCGCCGTTGGGAAGAACGGGAGCACGTTCACATTCAAGGCCTGGTTCGATGATGTTGACAACGATCCGGCCGACTATGTCCGTCTGTTCATCAACGGCAGCCAGCGCGACATGGCCCTTGTGGAAAGCACCTATAAGGATACGATGGTCCTGTATCAGGGTTCGTACGTCGGCTACATCACTGCAAGCGACGGCCTGCATAGAGTGGAGACCGAGAACTTCACCGTCTATGTGGACCGCCCTCCGGTCATATCCGATCTCACCTATTCCAGGACCGATGATAGATACAATTTCACCATGAATTACACCGATAAGGATGGTGAGCATCCCACGGAGATCTACCTGGACCACCCAGATGGTCCACTGATGTTCACAGAGGTCGATCCCACTGACACCGATGTGACCGATAAGAAGGTGTACATCCTGGAGTTCGCCCCAGAAGAAGGTAACCATACCCTGCAGGCCGTAGTTAGCGACGGCATCATGACGATCCGGTCAGACATCATCGTTCTCGAGCACATCGATGCGGTCAACGCCCACGTCAGGCCTGTCCTCTTCAATCCAGGAATGACACCCGACCAGCCTATACTTGGCGACGATGTGACCCTTATAATCTTTTACAAGGACCTGGATGGTGACAACCCCATAACCATCGGCGTCTGGGTAAACGACCAGTTCCACACCAAGGACTTCAAGGACAAGGACCCGGATAAGCTTATGGCCGGGGTCTCATATTCGTTTAAGATCAAGAACCTGCCAGTGGGTGAATACAACGTCACCTACGAGGTGAACGACTCCTTCCACGAACATAGACTGGAGAACGCCCTGATCTTCGAGGTGGACAGGCCGGAACTGGAAGGAAAGGGGAACGGTACCGATGATGAAGGTTTCATGGCGACCCTCAAGTTGTTCCTCGAGCCCCAGAACCTTGCCATCCTCATCGTGCTTGTAGCGGTCATCGCCATGATCGGCATCAGCACGAGCAGGGCCAACCGGAAGGCGAGGAAGAAGGCCACCTCCCTGGACCGAAGGTATCGAGGAGAGCCGATACCCGAGCGGAGAAGGTCGAAACCACTTCCCAGGTCGACCCCGGAGCCGAAGCTGAGGGATGATATAGATCCGATGGAGGTCTATCTTCCCGCCCATCTTAAGCCCAAGAAGAAGAGGAGATCGGTGGAGGTCTGGGACAACCAGGTCGAGGAAGGATATGACGATCCCGAGGACTGGGACGATGAGCCTGGATCATGGGATGACGGACCCTCTCCATACCGGGGAAGGGGCCTTGACGATCTTCAGATGGGTGTTCCCCTTGAAGAGGAGATCGAGGACAGGGGATTCTATCCCGATGAGGATGATGGTCGATATGGTCCTGATCCGGTACAGGGTGGCTGGGACGGCTCCCCTACAGAGGATTGGGGCGGAAGACAGCCCGAAGATGAATGGGGCGATGATGAAGGCCCCAAGGGTTGGAGTGATGAGGATGGATGGGGACCGAACCCTTTCGCCGACGGGGATTGGAAAGATGACGGTCCTCCCAAGCACAGGAAACGCCCACAGGATGGGAACGACTGGGAAGATTGGTAGTTGCCGTCTTTTATCAGATCATACCATTTAGGATGCATTATCCTAGATCGCGACCTGTAAAGGTCACGTTGATAAGGACATGGATCACCAGGGGGCGCTATCAGACAACGTCTCCATCCCTGATGATCTCTTGTTGAGAACCGTCCGCGTACTTAACGGTAAAGTTCGGTCTGTGGAAGAGATAGTCGCGATGGGTCTTGGACCGGTTCCGGCCGTTTGGCATCGATTCGTTGTTACCGAATGCGATATGTGCCGTCCGACCAGCCTTCTCGTCCTCCAGCAGGTTTCCGGTGATCACGGCCTTTGGGTTCAGGCCGATACCAAGTTCGCCTATGACCTTCGCGTCGTCATCGAGGCCGCTCAGCTCGTTGATCCGGTCAACAAGGTCGATGTCGTCCCCGGAGATAGATACGATCCGGCCCTGGGAAACCTCGATGCTGACCGGCTCATTGACAGGTCCAAGGTCCCCTATTGAGCCATCGCAGACGATCGTCCCGTTCGCCCCATCCTCGACCGGAGCGCACCATATCTCACCTGCAGGAAGATTACCCATGGCGCCCCTGCCGATGTGCACATCGGTCTGGAAGCCCCGGGAGGTGATGTCCATCGTTATATCCGTCCCTCCGGGAGCTGTAACGAGAACCTCCACGGCGTCGATGAACCGGTCCATGAGCTCCCGAGCCACGACTGAGAGTGCCTGGAAATCGGCGGTCATCGGTCCTGAGGTCATCATCCTCTCATCGATCCCTGGAGCATGACCTACTCTGGCGTTCGTACCCATCTGGGTCTTGACAAGTGATATCCTGAAGGGTGTCTCCTCCGCCATACCGGAGAAGGCGTTGATGAAGACGTCCCGACCCTCCAGGAGACTGGACAGGTCCTCGGTAAGCTCCGATAAAGGCCGTTTGGATCCATCCAGTCTGTAGATGTCCACCGTCGCGCCGAGCCTCTCGGCAGCATTCCTGAACGCATTCCCGATCTCTCCCTTGGAATCGTCCGTGACCACCAGGACCGATTCATCTGCCTTCAGGTCGAGCACGTTCTCCAATGCGTTCATCGCTGATGTTGTCATCATATCCATTTCAACAGCCCCTATTCACAACGTTAGAATGGGTATGCCCGGACCCTGATGGTCCAGTGCCTCAGTTGGGATGAACGAATATCATTTATTAGAACCTTGTCTAGGGCAGAAAGTCTCGTCATGATAATAGAACAACGGTTCGTTCAGAATTCTGATCAGCGGAACCTGTATGTCTCAAGATTGTAGGGTACCCTGGTCTCGATGCCGTACCTCTTATAGATGGTACTTGCAAGATCAAGGGACTTGGTCTCGTCTCCGTGTCCGATAAGGACCCGTTCGGGACGGGGTTCCATCCTGTGCACGTATGTCAGAAGCTGCTGGCGATCGCTGTGGCCTGAGAAACCGTCGACGGTGGTGACACGCATGGCGACCTTGATCGTCTGTGCGGCAGGTCCGTATCCCATTGGTATCTCCTCCCAGCCCTTCTGGACCTTTCTTCCGAGTGTGCCCTCTGCCTGGTATCCGACGAAGATTATGCCGTTCTTCGAGTCAGGTGCCCACTGCTTGAAATATTCAAGAACTGGGCCGCCGTTGAGCATACCAGCCGTTGCCAGGACAATGCTCGGCTCCTGGTTCTCCTTGATCTCGGTCCTGCGCTCGCCCGATTCAACCTGCTTGAACGCCTCGTAGAGGAAAGGGTTCTCGCTCTGATGGAATATCCTGCGGCGAAGGTTGGTGTTCAGGTATTCGGGATAGGCTGTATGGATAGCCGTGGCCTCGGAGATCATACCATCGAGGTAGATGGGGACCAAGGGGATGTTCCCTCCCCTCATCTGCTTCTCGAGGACCATCATCACCTCCTGTGAGCGGCCTACAGCGAACACTGGTATCAAGACGTTGCCACCCTGGTCCAGGGTGTGGCGTATCTCCTCGATGAGGAAGGATACCGCCTTGTTCCTTGATGGCTGGACGTCCCGCCGTCCTCCATAGGTGGATTCCACGATAAGGGTCTCGATCCTGGGGAACTTGTTGACCGCCGGGTTGAAGAGCAGGGTCTTCTCGAACTTGATGTCGCCGGAGAATGCGATGTTGTGCAATCCATCACCAATATGGAAGTGGGCCGTTGCCGACCCGAGGATATGTCCGGCATTGTGCAGCGTTAACCTGACATCTGGTGCGATATCGGTGGTCTCGCCGTACTTGAGCGGGATGGTGGAACTGATAGCGTCCCTTATATGGGTTGAATGGTACGGGGCCTTCTTTGCGTCGGCCGCTGCGACCTTGAGATAATCGAGCTGGAGAAGTGACATGAGGTCCCTGGTCGGAGGTGTGCAGTATACCGGACCATCGTAACCGTATTTGTACAGTACTGGCAGAAGGCCGCTGTGGTCGAGGTGCGCGTGGGTGATGACCACGGCATCGATCCCTTCCAGCGGCATGATCTCCGGGGCGTTCAGGAATGGAGAGAAGTTCGCCTCGGACGATACGTTCAATCCCACGTCGATGAGGACCTTCGTGTTGTTGGTCGATAGAAGGGCGCAGCTCCTGCCGACCTCCCTGAACCCTCCTAGATACGTGACACGTACCCAGTCGGAATCGTGGGATACCGACCTCGATATCCTTGAACCGACCTTCTTCAGGAACTTCTTTCTCTCGTCCCCCATCGACCTGAGCAGGCGTCGGATGTCCTGTATGGTCTTCGAGGGTATAGGAGGGGTCCTGACAACAGTGGGAGCCCATCCGATCTTCTTCTTGATGGCGTTCAGGGTCGCCCCATGCTTACCGATGGCGAGGCCCGGGGTCTTCGACTCAATAAGGACCTCTCCTGTATCGTTGACATAGAAGATGTCGGTGATCTCGGCCTCCTTCGGTATCAGTTTGCGGATCACCTTGTCGGACTCCTCTATGTCGAGAAGTATGCTTGGGTCCGGACGGACCTCCACCCTTCTGCGTAAAGCCTGGGCGAGGCTGCGGACCATGTCCGAGTTGTCAGCGAACTCGCTGAGCGATTTGGTGTAGATGACCACCACTGGCCCCTCGAACTCCACCGAGGATATCTTGATATTGCTAGGGACCAACTTTCTAATGGTCTCATTTACCTTGTTGTAGACCTCTTCTAAAGGCATAAGACTGACCTCTGGACCAGAAGGTTCACGGAACCTGATGAAGCAGCATCTCAGGCGAGCTTCATCTTCTTCTTGCGCTTCTCGATCTCCTCCTGGGATATGAACGTGAAGCCCTTGCTGTCGATGACGGCGATATCGATCCCCTCGCCTGAAGCGGAATCCCTCTTCATGGCGGCGGTGATACCTCGGATGGCCAGGTCGGTGGCCTGGTCGACGTTCATCTCGGGCTGATAGTGATCCTCGAGAACACCGTATACATAGGGAGAGCCTGAACCGGTCGTGACATATTCGTCCTCGATCGACCCTCCTGCCGCGTCAAGGGAATAGACATGGCTTCCCTCGGAATCCACGCCGGCTACGATAAGCTGGACCCAGTAGGGCATGTACTTGCTGGCACTGAGGATGTTGGCCATCAATGTAGAGGCCGCGACCAGCGAGATCGGCCTGTTGTGCTTCAATTTGTAAAGGTTGACCTCGGCCTCCAGGTAGCGGGCGAGGACCTGCGCGTCCCCCACGAGCCCTGCCACGGTGAGACCCAGATGTTCGTCGATAAGGAACAGCTTCTTCGTGGCCTTGTGGGCGATGAGCGTGCCCATGGTGGCCCTCCTTTCCGTTCCCAGTACTACACCGTCCTTGCAGCTGATACCAACAGTTGTGGTGCCAGTCTTCTTTAGTTCCTCATTCATACAAAACACACCCTCAACGGGTAGCTTTCCCCTTTGCGACATTCGTATAATTTAAGAGATATATTTAATACTTTCGTATGAAAGAGGCGATGTGGACCTCGGTCTCGTTGCCCGATGCCTCGACCTCGATCAGGATCGAATCGAGCTCGTTCGTTATCTCCTCCAACCTTGACCCAAAAGAACCTGCATCAGCATCTTCATTCTCGGTTCCTCCGGATGTGAGTCTATGCGTCAGAACCCTCATCCTTGTCCGGAGCACGAGGGCCTGGATCAGGTTGCTGTCGTTCCTGGTCAGAGGACCTGTCCATCCGGAATTCGGCCCTAGCACCTTTACAGGACGAGTGGAGACCCCCAGGACCGATGAGGTCCCAAGGTCATCGGTCACTGTGGAGGGGATCGCGCCTTCGATCTCAACTATGATCGATGGCAACACGCTTATCATTGGCACAGAGCGTCCTTCGAGATTGAGATGATCAACGCAAGCGGACGGTAGCTCCTCCTCCTCGTTGCCCCAACCTCTTAGGGCAGCATAGGCGAGGAGGTCGATTCGATCGTGGTCCGGTAGGTTGATGCAGAGCAGTTCGGGCTCACGTAAATGTTGCCGGTCCCCGATGATGCCAAGTGAGCTCCTGATCTGATCATATAGGTTCGAGCCCGCGAAAGAGCGGAAGCAGATCCTGTCATCAACGACCCATATCCCGAGAGCGGTGGCGTTCGTCCATCCGGTACCGGTAGGTTCGAAGGTTGCGATGGTCTCGTAGATCCGTCCTTCCTCGAGATCGAACGGCAGTTCGATCGGTCGTTCCCCCGCGGACCGCATCTCATGCCCCCTTGACGAAGGATCCTGAAGGTTCAGCACCGTCCATCAGCTTGGACATCAGGTCACCGTTCCCCGGATCGACCATGATGGATACGAAGAGCACGGACACTGTAAGGTCGGCCGTGGTCCCCGGGTTCATTCCGCTCATTACCAGTTGCTTGTTCAGGTCATCCTCAAGACCTGCACCCTCTTCGGTCATGACATTGCCGGCACTCCGGATCCCTCCAGCCAGGGAGGACACCGACCTTGCGGTCTCTTCACCGAACTTGGCGTGGATCAGGGCATCCGGAACAATGGAGAGTGCGTCGATGAATACCGCTCTCAGGGCGATGTCGATGGTCCAGCGTTCGACATATCCCAGGAAGGCCGGCAGGAGCTGCTCGAAGGTGATCTCTAGGTCGGTAACGTACTCACGAGATATCGTGTTCACGATCTGGCCAGGATCAGGGGAGCCGGACCTCATGAAGTCCCTCATCCCTATGTCGATCACCTCATTGAACTCGGGTCCTGTGAGATCGTATCTGTCGACAGGAGGGAGAGGCGGACCTATCTGTCTGACCGCTTCGATGAATGCCCTGACATCGGTGGGACCCATGCCGTCTACGACATTGGAAAGGTAATTTCTCAATACCTCAGGAGATATCCCAGATAATACCGGTTCGGCCTCATCCCTTAGGGCGATGAAGGATCCCCTCAGCAAAGGCGCCAGGAGGATGATGGAGCCGAGATGGGTGTTCTGTCCCGCAGAGGACATCATGGCCGATGACGCCCTCGCTATGCATTCACCCGTCAGGTCGGATGACGCGAGCTGTCCGAGATAGGGTCCAAGTACGTCGATGGCTCCGATAAAATCGTCATAGGTCTTGTCAGCAAGGTCCTGGTTGCGAGAGACATTGCCCGGTTTCGGAACGAAGACCTCGAACCTCAGGGCGGTGGACGCCCTCTCCTCCAGGAGCCTGGTGAGACCTTCCCCGTCCATGATCAAGCAACCTCTGGGCCGTACGTGACGACCTTCTTCTTGCCGGGAGCACCACCCTGACCCTTCATCGGGATCTGGATGAGCGCCGGCGGGGGAAGCTTGAGCTTCCTGCACACGACGATCGCCTCATATACGCCGTGGTCCAGGATCGCGGTCCTGATGTCCTTGTCGGCCTCCTCCGGGAGGTTGGCATCTTCGACCTTGCCGATGATCTCGCCCTTCGGATCGAAATAGATGGCAGACCCCTGCATGTGGACCATGCCGATGGGCCCGAAGGTTATCGTGTGTGTGAACTCGATGGGAACCTCATTGTTCCTGGGCTGGCCGACCATGTGGTAGGAGATGTTGTGCTCTATGTTCAATGATTTCGGCCATTTCTTTGAGTGTCTTCGGCCTTCCATCGTCGTATACTCGAACTGTTTAATGGGCATTGGTTCCCCCGTTCCGGTAGATGCCTTACCGGTAGATATTGATTTCTATGGAAGATCTCAGAGAACAAGCGGTCAACGACGATCGCAGGCGAAGACAGGCATCACGTAAGGAACATGACGATGACCCCGCCGAGGAACATGAAGATCACACAGAGGATGACCATGATGGCGATGTTCTTTGGCGAGAGCCAGCTGAAGATCGATTCGGCGATCACATCCTTGGTGGTATATTCCGATGGAGGGGGCCTCTCCGAGAAGCGGTCCTCAGTGTAGTAGGCGCTCCTTTTCACGATCCCCGAGTGACCGTCCTTTCCGTACTTCGGATGGAGGAAACCGTCGGTCTCCACCCTGTACCGGTCAAGCATGTCCCGGACCTCCGGGGAGATCTCCTTCTCGTCCTTGGGTCTCGGTCTTTTACGCACCTTCCTCACACGCTGGCCTGTAGCCGGCCGCCTCAGGTCGGGAGGTGAGAAGGCGTCGTCACGTCGCCTTGGAGCCGTACGCCCAGGCCTCCTGTCCGGCCTACCCCTGGGAGCGTCCTGCTGACCGGGAAAATCGGTATCGTGATATCGCTGTCTGCTGTAGGTCGCCCTGTTGTAGCGGTCGTACTGGTTCCTTCGATATGATTGCTTGGCCTGTTCCCGCTGCTTCCGGCGCGCTTCCGAAGGGTTGAAGGCCTGAGCGAACTCCATGTACTGCTCCGCATCTAGGTCGTCGGTCTGTTTGTAATAGGGATACTTCTTGATACCGCCCCAGGACTGGGTGGAGGCCCGCTCCTTGGCGGTCCTGAGGTAGCCCATCTGCCGATCGTAGCTCTTTCGCCTGAGAGGGTCCTGAAGTACCTCGTAGGCCTCGGTGATCTCCTTGAACATCACAGCGGCCTTGGGGTCCGGGTTCACATCGGGATGGTACTGTCTAGCAAGCCTCCTGAACGACTTACGGATGCTGTCGGGGGAGGCCGTGCGTTCGACGTTCAGTACCTGATAGTAATCCCTCAGCTAGATCCTCTCCTTTCCTCGACACGGAGTGCGATCCGATCTCCCTTCCAGTTATAAGCTTTCCAACTATTAATATCGTATGGCATCGCCGCTATTATGTGGGTCCTGCCGAATTTCCTGAACAGCGACAGGTCGGCGCCGGAGGGGTTTGCGCTCGGACCGGGATGGCTGTGGACGGTGCCCACCACGCTTCTGTCGATGGGCAGCATGTGAAGCATGAATATGGCTGAGACGGTGCCGGACTTCGTACCCGGAAGTAGAACGAGCTCGGAGATGACGCCGTTCTTCTTCCTTAGAAGGGCGGCGAACTCCATGGGATGGGATTCCTTCGCTGCCTCGAAGATCATTTCGAGCAGTTCCCGTTTGATGGTCGGCGGATCGTTCCGGCGCCCGTTCTCCCTTCCGGGGCCGGTATCCTTGCGGTCTTCCGGATCGCTGAACAGCACTGAATGGAGAATTGAGGATGGTTATATAAAAAGACCCATGTAAAGCACGCAATTCCTACAAGAGGACGGTTTATTCAAGGGACGCCTGCTGGAAAGGGACCATGCATGACTGTTACGTATTATGCTCAATAGTATACTTTAAATATCAAACCGTTCTTTAACAGATTCTACCATTGAATACGATGGATAAGGTGAATGTCAAATGGCCCGTATGTATGCCAGGAAGAAGGGGAAGTCGTCCTCCCACAAGCCGTACGTGACCACTCCTCCGGAATGGATCCCGCTGACACCTGAAGAGGTTGAGAAGAGGATCATAGAGCTGGGAAAGAAGGGTTGGAGCACCAGCAAGATAGGCATCTATCTCAGGGACCAGTACACCATACCCAGCGTCAAGCTGGTCACGGGGAAGAAGATCTCGAAGGTACTGGAGGACAACGGGATCAAGATGGACATCCCCGAGGACCTGATGTTCCTCATGAAGAAGGCGGTCAACATCTCACATCATATGGACGAGAACCACAAGGACATTCACAACAAGCGGGCGATGAACCTCACAGAGGCGAAGATCCGCAGGCTTGTCAAGTATTACAAGTCCAGCAGCCGGCTCCCGGCGGACTGGACATATACACTTGCTAAGGCGAAGCTCCTGGTGGAGTGACGCTGATCCTTCCCCAGGAGGGATCCAGCAGTGATGAGGATCGATAACAGGATGATGGAACAGCTCACGCGCTCTGCGGAGATGGCAAAGGTCATCGACGAGTGGAGGATATTCACCCATTACGACGCGGACGGCATCTGTGCCGGAGGGATCCTTGCTCGGACCGCATTGCGCGCCGGCAAGCGGTTCCATATGACGATCCTCAGGGACCTGTACCAGAGCACGATAGCCAATCTCGAGGGCACATCCGATCTCGTCATATTGGCCGACATGGGTTCTTCATACTGGGATCTCATTAAGAAGCTCGATCATGCGGTGGTACTGGACCATCACAAGAACGACTTCCACCGCGAGGAGCATCACATCAATCCGAATCTGTACGGTATGGACGGCACATCCGATCTATGCGGTTCCACACTGGCATTCCTCTTTTCCATTGCTGTCGACCCTGCCAACTGGGACCTTTTCCCCTATGCAATGGCAGGCCTTGTCGGTGACAGGCAGCATGTTCCCGAGATCAGGGGTGCCAACAAGGCGATCTTCGACATGGCCGTCGACAAGGGCCTGGTAACATCGGTCCACGGCCTGAACTTCCAGGGTGACAGGATACTGGATGCCATGGTACGGTCCAACGACCCGTTCATCGTGGGCATATCCGGGGACATCGATGGTGCAAGAAGCTTTTTGGACGAGTGCGGCGTCGATCCGGATACCCCCGTGAACGATATCGATAACAACGACGATCTATGCCGCTTGATCGCGTCTAGACTCGTTCTGAAGGTCATAGAACAGGGAGGCAGCTTCGAGGGCGCCTCCGAGATCATGACCCAGAAATACCTACTTGAACTGGACGGCGGCATCGGACTCAGCGCAAGGTCGTTGAGCCACATGATGAACAGCTCGGGCCGGAAGGATTCACCTTCTACCGGTCTGGCAGCCATCCTCGGGGATATGCCATCGCTTGAAAGATGCCGGGAGTTCAGGGAGGATTACAGGGACGGCGTTCAGGTGGAGCTGCTCGACCTTGCCGGCCAGGTGGAGCGGATGCAGAACATCCAGTTCTTCGAGAACAGGGTCCCTGCAATGGGCGGAGCACTCGCTGGACTTGGCCTCGAATACTTCCTGGACCGCAGAGCACCGGTGATCGCCCTCACGAAGGCAGGGGACAAGTTCAAGATCTCATCCAGAGGGTTGTGGTCGCTGGTACATGCCGGTCTCGATCTATCTTATGTCATGCGGACCGCGGGGGAGCGGGTCGGTGGTGTTGGAGGTGGCCATCCGATAGCTTCCGGTGCCACAATACCCGTTGAGAAGAAGCAGCAGTTCCTCGACCTCGTCGACGAGATCGTCGGGGAACAGCTGGGAGCGATCTAGCCGGAATTCGAACTTCCTTGATAGGATCTCAATAACTCGATCTCATCTTCATTAAAGATAAGACCGAATTAGATAAAAATGAAAATATAGGGCTGGGCGTCAGCCCAGCCCTTTTGTCCCCCAACTGGTCCTTCGTTCTACAGATGTTTTTCCAGTATCGAGTTGAATGTCGGGCTGGGACGCATCGCCGTGGTGCACATATCGAAATCGGGCAGATAGTACCCTCCGAGCGCCACGGGGTCACCCTGTGCGTCCATCAGCTCCTGCAGTATAGTGTCCTGGTTCTCCTCGAGCTCCTTCGCGAGTCCAGCGAACTGCTCCTTGAGAGTGGGATCTTCTTCCTGGGCAGCCATCTCCTGGGCCCAGTAGAGGGTCAGGTAGAACTGGCTTCCCCTGTTGTCCAGCTCGTTGACGATCCTGGACGGGGAGCGGTTGTTCAGCAGGTACTTCTCGTTGGCCTTGTCAAGGGCGTCGGCAAGAATCTGGGCGCCTGCGTTGTCGAACGACTTGCTCAGGTGCTCGAGCGAGGCCGCGAGAGCGAGGAACTCACCCAGCGAGTCCCACCTAAGGTGTCCCTCCTCCTGGAACTGCTGCACATGCTTCGGGGCCGAGCCTCCAGCGCCGGTCTCGAAGAGGCCTCCACCGGCCATGAGCGGAACGATGGAGAGCATCCGGGCGCTGGTCCCGACCTCGAGGATCGGGAACAGGTCGGT
>JANQNJ010000143.1 GCA_028279645.1 Thermoplasmatota archaeon | reverse complement strand
GGTCTACGAGGGCATCTATTTCGAGAACGTCGTCGTAGAGAAGTATGTCAAGATCATCGGGAACGGATCGGATAAGACCGAGATCGACGGGAACGGCATGGCCGTCACCATCAGGGTCCGGGCCAACTGTGTCCGTCTCGAGAACATGAGGATCTTCCAGGCGCTGCACTGCGTGCACGCCAAGGATGTCAGCGGACTGTACATCAGGAACTGCGAGTTCGACGCCTCCACCAACGGCGTGACCGCGGTCACATCGTACAACATCCAGGTCACTGGCTCACATTTCCACAACATGGACAGGGGCTTCGTGTCGGCATCCACGAACAGCGTTTATCTCAGGTACAATACATTCGAGGACCATGAGAAGGCGGTCTACATCGTTAGGGGCCGCTGCATCAAGGTCTACGACAATGATATCGGCCATGTCTACATGGGCGTCTATGTTGCCGGTTCGAAGTACGTCTATCTCTACAACAACGACGTGTCGAACATGAGCATCGGCCTGCTAGTCTCGCAGTCCTGCTCCGGCCAGATCTGGAACAACGATCTGTACAGCGGCAGGATCGGCATCGAGGTCGGCAAGAGCTCTGGATTCACTGTGAAGTGCAACTTCGTCGAGGACACCGTGAGAGCGTTCAAGTTCTACAGCTCCTCATCCCTGGCGATCCAGTTCAACACCGTGGAGCTGGCCACCAAGGGCATGACCTTCGGCGACTGCACCTCGGTATGTATCTACAAGAACAAGATCAACAATACAAGCATCGGAATCTTCATGGACGACGTCAAGACGGCGACCGTCCGCTACAACGAGATCAGGAACAGCGGCGTCGGGCTCAAGGTCCGGGACAGCACCGTGATCCTGGTCCAGTACAACAAGTTCGAATACAACACCATCGGCGTATGGCACAAGGATGTCGTATCGCTGACGATCAACCTGAACACCTTCACAAGCAACGGCACAGACGTCGTTGCCGCATGAGGGTTCAGCACGGAATGAACGACGCGCCCTATGGGCGATGAGGCCCTTCGTTCCGACGGTACGAGGGTCCTCAAAGCTGGGAAAAGGCGTTCCCACCTCGGCCCCCATCGTTTCCGGCATCTACCGGAAGAGGATGGGGCCTCCTCTTTCACCACCCACATGCATAAAGTACCGGCGGACAGCGCCGGCCCGCACAACGGAACAGACCTTCGCGCGGAATAAGGCGAATGCCTTATCAAGCTAGAACAAGGAGACATGAACGAATGGCGTCGACGAGAGAGGACGGAGAACGACGGACCGCCGCCTGGCCATCGATGGCCCTAGCGGTGCTGATCGTCGTCATCCTTTTCGTATCCTCCCAGCCCGCGGAAGGCCTGTTCGCCGATGAGATCGGCGAGCCGACCCCCGGCCGGAAGGCGGTCCTTCTCTTCGATGTGGAGCATTTCGGCCCTGACGCCAAGATGGAGATGGACGCCATCCTAGACGTCTTCGAGGAGAAGGAGATCAAGGGCGTCTTCAACTTCGTCGGCGAGTACGCTCAGCATCATCCCGACGTCGTCGAGAGGACCGCCAGCCTCGGTCACGACATCGGAATGCACTCGATGCATCACTGGAACCTCAGCGAGATGGGGATCGACGGGATGAGAAAGGAGCTCATAGAGAACATCGATGTTCTAGAGGACATAATCGGCTACAAGCCTTTCATCTTCCGCGCCCCGTTCCTCGAGACTCCCGACAACTATACAGCCCTTCTCGGGGAGCTGGGCGTCTTCATCGACATGACCGGCTGGAACACCAAGGACGCTCCGGTCAGGGAGAACGGGGTCCTCGTCTATGCCAGCCACACCGATGACTGGCTGACACTGATCAGGGACAAGACGTCCAACAGGGGCTTCGTCAACCAGGTCCAGAGAGAGGCGAAGGTGGCCATAGCGGACGATTCGCCGCTTGTCATCGGCTTCCACCCCCAGATGATCTATCCGAACCTCACCGCCATGGTCGATATCATCGATCTCATCAAGGAGATGGGGTTCGAGATCGTTTCGGTCACCGACCTTCACAACATCAGGAGCCCGACCCCGATCTTCACCGTTCGCCAGTCCGAGACGAAGAACTACATCGTCGTTCCGTCGCTCTACTTCGAGGTCCTTCAGGGCCTCATCCTCATAATGTTCCTGGCCATCGCCTTCGCCACCTACTTCAAGGCGAAGAGGGACAATCCGGAGAAGCTGGGTGTTACGTTCAGCTTCATCTTCCTGTTCTTATTGGTCCTACTTTACAAGTACTTCCTGTTCAACATCCCGGACCCGGATCCGATGATGCTGTTCTTCATCTATTCGCTGCTTGTAACAACCTATATCCTGTCACGGTTCATTCTGGCAGCCCTGTACAAGAAGCCCAAGGACAACGGCATCACCCCCGGTATCAGCGTGGTGATCCCCGCCATGAACGAGGAGGAGTGCATCTTCCGCACGGTGGCGGCCTATTTCAACACTACCTACCCCAAGGACAAGATGGAGATCATCCTCATCGATGACGGCTCCTCCGACGGCACATGGTCCGAGATGCAGCGCGTGATCCGCTACAAGAGGTCCCGAAGGGACCTGGACGACCTCAGGATCGTCTCGATGCGCTTCCCGAAGAACAGGGGCAAGCGCAGGGGAATGGCGGTCGGGATCAGGGTCGCCCAGAACGAGATCATCGTGATGAACGACAGCGACAGTTACGTCGAGCCCGATGCCCTCTACAAGCTTGTACAACCCTTCGCCGATCCGAAGGT
>JANQNJ010000038.1 GCA_028279645.1 Thermoplasmatota archaeon | reverse complement strand
ACCATCATGCCCACGGCAAGCACCCGTCTGAGATCCCTATGTCATCATCATCATACTCTCATCGCACCGGCCAGCGGCCGCAGGTGACCTCGCTTCCTCAACAGCAGGCCCCCCAGAGGCCGCAGGAGCCCGCGGAACCGCAGAAGTTCATCGTGATGCGCCCCGTCGGCCAGGAGGGCTCGGCAGCGCAGGCACCGCAACCCCCGCAGGCGCCTCCGATGCAGCCCGCCTCTTCTGAAGGTCAGCCTCCGTCGGTCTGGCCCGTCAAGGAGGGGGAGAACGTATTCCACATCGTCACACCCGAGGCTGTGCCACAGAGCACTGGCTTCTTCGAGGAAAGCCTCGTCAACATCTTCTCATCTGCCCAGATCGAGGGCGACAGGTCGGTGTTCGAGCTGACATCGCCGCAGGGGCAGTTCAGGGCCAAACAGCCAACGCCCGAGGTCATCGACATCTACGGCCGGAGGGGCGAGCCCCTGGTGGAGATCAAGATCCTCGATCCGCACCTCGTGATCCTCAAGTACTACGATGCCAAGGGGATCTATCTCGGCATCTTCTACGAGAAGCTGGGCGGCAAGACGAGGAACTTCCTCTTCGCCGACCCCAACGAGAAGGTCCTCATGTCCATCGAGGCCGATATCGAGTCGGGCCCCGGCGGCTTCACCATCTCGGGCTCGATCATGAACGGGGACGGCGCCGGGGTAGGCAGCGTGAACGGACACGGGAAGGCTTACCTGTCGGAGATCGAGCTGAACGTCCACAGCCTGCCGGACTACCTCATGGCCGCTATTCCGGCCTCCTTCCACGTGATCGGTATAAACTGACCACAACGTTGAACAACGGATACAACGGCCGTTAATGCCGGGTCTGGATACCCCTGGTCGATGTCGTTGATGGACGATGTTGGCCGCTGATATTGTAACAATCGTTTCAATATACTTAAATATGAATTCCCGGGATATTATGTATCTATGAGAGGTGGTCATCTCAGGGGTATGGCTTTCACGCTCCTCGCCATCAGTGCTTTCCTGCTTCTCTTCTCAGGCGGTGTCATTTCTGAGTTCCAACCCGATCAGGGCAACGACCCGACCGCCAGGGTCTGGTCCCATACCGATCAGATCGACGTCATCATATCGGTCGAGGAGCCGGCGAGCGATGTCGTCGTCGTCAGGCATCCAGTGTTCGTGTCCCTCATCGAGGGAGACGCCCGCTTCGTGGAGATCAGTACGGAATCGTTCCTTACGGTACTGGCGGATCCTTCGAGCTTCACCCTCGACGTGGACCAGGAGGTCCTCGTCGTCCTCGACATCATGGTGCCGTTCCACGTTCGCGGCTCCTTCCCCATCGATATAGTCGTTTCCAGCGAGAACTACGAGATCGAGGGGAGCACGACGATCACGGTAAGCGCCTCCGAGGGGTCACCCGGTATCAATGTCGAGGCGATGCCGCTCGATCACGACGAGGGAGGGTTCATCGACGATGTCCAGATCACTGTCACGGACAACTCCTCAGGCAACGAGATCGAGGGATCCGAGATCTATATCGACGATGTCTACATGGGGACCACCAACGAGACCGGTGTTCTCATCAGCGTCAACAACACCAAGGGAGACCACTACGTCCGCGCAGAGTACAACGCCTTCAACGACACAACCGACTTCTTCATCGAGGACCCGGAGCTTTACTGGCTCGGTATCTATTCGACCCTCGAGGACCACGATGACAACGGTCTCAACGATGCGACCATCCTCCTCAAGGCTGGCTCTGACTTCGACTTCCTCGACCTGTTGATGGGCAACGGGACCCGGATCGGCTTCGACACCTCAGGATCCGGATCGGAGTACGAGGTCGAGATCTACGACCTCCCTGCCGGCATCCACACCCTGGAGTTCACCATCGAGATAGACGATGTCGAAGTGGTGAACACGACCCGGATAGGATCGTTCGGTCCGTACTATCCCGACCTGGTCACCGCTTCCGTCCAGGCCGTACGCATGGACACTCCGTTCCTCGACGACGCCAGGGTCTATGTCGAGCACGATTCAGATCCAATGGACAACATTACCGTAAGGATCGGAAGCTACTCCGACGAAACCTCCCCCTCCGGATACGCGACCATCGAGGACATTTCGGAGGGCACCTCGGACATCCATCTACTGATCAACGGCGTATCGATCCCCTACGACCTGGAGTTCGATTCGGAAGGGATCGGCAGTTACGTGATGACGGTAACGGCGACGCCCACCGACACCGACGGGGACGGCTACCTCGACGACTTCGATCTCGAGGTCCACGATCATGTGGAGGATCTTGAGGATGCCCGGATATATCTCGATACGGTCCTGAAGGGAGTGACCAACTCCAACGGACGGTTCACGGTGGAGAACGTCGGGACCGGCGACAGGACGATCACCGTCGAGATCGACTTCGACAAGGTCTACAGCGCCACGAAGACCGTCACATCCGACGGGATCCCCGACATCGTTATCGATCCGTCGTTCACCGCCGACCGGATCGTGTTCCAGCAGGGAGAGGACCTGGACATACTGATCCAGGTCGAACGTGCAAGCAGCCTCCGGGAGCTGGCCTCCAAGGGGAACCTTACCGTTCATATGAATGGCGATGAGGTCTACAACAAGCAGCTTGACCCTGTGCTCAACATCGGCGATCTCTCGACGCTCATCGATCTCGACCTGGACACATCGTCCTGGGACACAGGCCACGGCATCATCGATTACCAGATAATCACCAACGTCAAGAAATGGCTGGGCCGGATCGAGTTCGACCTGTACAGCTCCTATGTCGAGCTCGAGGTGGAACCGCTCTTCGTTTCCAAGTTCGAGGGCTCCGACCTTCCGTTCAGGGTCGATGTCATCAATCCAAACGACGAGCCTGCAGTTGTCCTCTATCCGTCCGAGATCCTCACATACAAGATCACGAGGAGCGGCAACGTGTTCTACACCTCCGAATCAGGAGACATCGATCTGAGCGATCCATACGTCGTCGTTCCCGGCGGCGAGACGAGGTCATACTACTTCAATCACACCCAGGAGCAAGAGTATCTTCCCTTCGATGACTACACAATGGTAGTTACCCTGAAGGGGCTCGCCCAGGACAACGCCACCTTCCTGGTGAAGCAGTCGAACCCGGGATCCTCGAAGTTCATCGGTATCCCCTGGAACACGACCACGATCTCGATCATCGTATCCGCCTCCGTTCTCGGAGGCCTCCTTGGAGCGAGCCGCGTGGAGATCGCAAAGCTGTCGATGCTGGCGATCGTCCTTCCGCTGTATGCCCGGATCAAGAAGGAGAAGGTCCTCGACCATTTCATGAGGGGTCAGATATACGAGTATATCCGGCTGAATCCCGGCACCAATTACTCCGAACTGCTCGATCATTTCAAGCTAAACAACGGTACGTTGACGTACCACTTGTCCGTCCTCGAGAGGGAGGAGTTCCTGAAGTCCGTCCGCGACGGAGTATACCGCCGCTACTATCTGACGGGAACGAAGGTGAACCCCAACGTCCTCAGCAACGTCCGTGCGAAGATCATCTCCGTGATCAGCCTCAATCCCGGTATCTCCCAGAGCAAGATCGCTACCAGCATCGGCGAGAGCCGCAGGCTGGTGAACTACCACATCAAGGTCCTGGCCAAGGACGACGTTGTCGAGCTCGTGAAGCAGGGCCGGAGCAGCCAGTGTTATCTCAACAGGAGAAATCTCGAGTTCAATTAGATCGATACACATCTTAAACAGGTGATGGTATCTGCTCCGTCGGTTGCCTGAACTTTTTCTTTGTCCCAATCCATGGGAAAGCGTTGGGAGGGGTTGTTCGGGAAGGGATCGCTGTAGAAGTGATACATGTAACTGGACGGTCCAGGCTGGGAAAACGCTTGCGGGAGAAGCCGGGCCGTTCAATATTCATAACCGGCTTCTCCTTAGAGAAACCACAGTTTCTCCATCCACGCATGCATGCAGCTTACACCCACCCGCTGGGAAAATGCAGACGATGGTGTCACTCGTTATCTGCGTCCTTCCTGAGATCCCAGGTCAGGACCATCTCCTTGGCCGCCTTCACCTCGTCTACACGCTGTACCGAGGTCATCTTCGGGGTGTCCTTCATCGTCTTGCACTCATCGTCGCCGGCGAACCGTATCATCGTCTCGGCGAAGGCGTCGAGGGTCTCGAGCGACTCGGTCTCGGTCGGTTCTATCATTATCGCTTCGTCGACTATCAGCGGGAAATAGACCGTTGGCGGGTGGAACCCCTCGTCGGCTAGGTGTTTCGCCAGGTCGATGGTGCGCGCGCCGCATTCCTTCAATCGGGAGCCGCTCAGGACGAACTCGTGCTTCCTGAGCTCCTTGAAGGGCATTGGATAGGCCTCCTTGAGCCTGGCGGCGAGGTAGTTCGAGTTGAGTACCGCCATCTCGGAGACCTTCTCCAGGTCGTTGCCGAAAAGCTCTATATAGACGTGGGCCCTCAGGAGGATCCCGAAGTTGCCCAGGTAGGAGTGTATCTTCCCGACGCTCTCCGGGCAGTCCCAGTCCCGGCGGAACAGTCCGTCCTTCTTTACGATCCTCGGGACCGGCAGGAACCTCTCCAGTTTCGAGGTGACCCCGACAGGGCCGGAGCCTGGCCCGCCTCCACCGTGGGGCGTTCCGAAGGTCTTGTGAAGGTTAAAGTGGACGATGTCGAAGCCCATGGCGCCCGGGGTCGTCTTCCCCATTATTGCGTTGAGGTTCGCTCCGTCGTAGTAGAGCAGGGCGCCTGCCTCGTGGACCATGGCCGCGATCCGCTCCACATCGGGTTCGAATATCCCCAGAGTGTTGGGGTTCGTGAGCATGAATGCAGCCGTGCTCGGGCCGAGCGCGGCCTGTAGTGCATCGAGGTCCACGGTCCCATCCTCGTTCGAGCGGATCTCGACGACGTCGTAACCGGCCATGGCCGCGCTGGCGGGGTTCGTTCCATGGGCAGTGTCCGGCACGATCACCTCGTGCCGGCCGGTGCCGTCCATTTCCGGGCCCTCGCCGATGCTCTCGTGATATGCCCTGGCCACGAGCATACCGAGGAACTCACCGTGGGCGCCGGCAGCAGGCTGGAGCGAGACCGCATCCACCCCACCGATGATGCAGAGCTGTTCCTCCAACCTGTGCATAAGCTCGAGGGCGCCCTGGACCTCCTCGTCGGTCTGATCTGGATGGAGCGATGTGAAGCCGGGAAGGCCGGCTAGCCGCTCGGAGACCTTGGGATTGTACTTCATCGTGCAGGAGCCCAGCGGATAGAATCCGGTATCGACACCATGGTTCATCTGGCTCAGCTTGACGAAGTGCCTCACGACCTCGCCCTCGGTCATCGAAGGCAGGTCAAGGTCCTTTCTTAACAGCGCGTCGGGGATGCCGTCGCCGATCCGATCGACGAGGTCCTTCAGGGCTTCAGCATCCTTCCAGAACCGTCCGTGCTCGAAGACTGTTGGTTCGTCATGGGTGGCCTGCCTGAAGGTCAAGACACCACCTCCCTGAATGCCTCGATATAGTGGTCAAGGTGCTCCCTCGTGTGCAGCTCTGTGGCGGCCACCAGCATAAGGTCGCCTTGATCAGGTGTGGTGATCGGTATACCCGGGTCGATCCCCCGGTCCTTCATCCTCTTGACGACGGCCTCCGGATCGGTACCGCAGGAGACAGTGAACTCGTTGAAGAAGCTCCCGGAATATGCCGGCGATCCGATACCATCGATGCCGGCAAGCTGGGATGCGAGATAGTGAGCGTTATCGTAGCTCTGTAATGCGAGGTCCCTGAGCCTCGGTCCGATAAGGGACATATATACGGCCGCCGCCACCGAGCAGAGGCCCTCATTGGAGCAGATGTTCGAGGTCGCCCTGTGCCGCCTGATATGCTGCTCCCTGGTCATAAGCGTCATGCAGAACGCCCTCTTCCCCGCCCGGTCCTCGGTCATCCCTACGAGCCTTCCGGGCATCTGCCGTGCATATTTCTTCCTGGCAGCGAAGATACCCAGGAGAGGACCGCCGAAGTTCATGGGCAGGCCGAGTGGCTGTCCCTCGCCTATGACCATGTCCGCCTCGAAATCGCCGGGCGGAGCCAGGAGTCCGAGGCTGAAGGGATCGACACCGACGATCAGGAGCGCCTTATCCAGCATCGAACGCAGTTCGGGAAGCGATCCCTCTAGGACGCCGAACCTGTTCGGGCTCTCCACGTAGAGCGCCGCTGTATCCTCGGTGACGACCTTGGTCAACGCTTCGGTGTCAAGCATCCCTGTCCGACCGTCGAACGGGACCTTCACGAGCTCCGCGCCCGTTCCCTTCAGGTAGTTCTCCAGCACCGACGCCTTGCCGGGGGCGATGTTCTCCGGGACCAGGATCGTGTTCCTCTTCTTGGATATCCTCAGGGCCATTCTCGCCGCTTCGCCCAGAGCAGTTGCCCCGTCATACATAGACGCGTTCACAACGTCCATGTTGAGGAGCCTCGACATGAGCGACTGGTACTCGAAGATCGTCTGCAGCATCCCCTGGCTCAGCTCGGGCTGGTAGGGCGTGTAGGAAGTATAGAACTCGTTCCGGCCCATGATCTCGAGGACCGCCGCCGGAACGTGATGGGCATAGACGCCGCCTCCCCTGAAGGTTGGGACCGATCTGAGGACGTTGGAGTCATGGAGCCGTATGATCCTCTCCTCGACCTCCCACTCCGTCAGCTGGGGATGCAGGTCCAGCTCCCTCCGGACGCTGGATGGTATGTCGCCGAACAGGTCCTCGATGCTGTCCAGGCCTATTACCTCGAGCATCTCGTCCACAGCGTGTCGATTGGGAATGAGCGTCATCGCCTCACCGTCGTCCACCTAAAAGGATGTCCCTTGGATAAAGGTTACTGAGGAATTCGTTACAGGCACGGAGCTGAGGGTTCCGACGATATCAAGGGAACGGGAGGGGCTCGACCAACACCCGCTCTCCGGTGGGGGTATGTAGAACAGATATTGTCATCCCTGTGTCTACGATACCGCCATATGAGAGTGCAATGAGCCGTACAGAGTCCCCTTTACCGAGCCGTCCGTCGTCGTTGGTGTCGTTGAACCGACCAACCGTCGGGTCCAGACGCGATAATCTGCCGGAGAACACCCTGTCGGTGGAGTTACGTACGATCAACCTGATGTCATCCGCCTCCACCACCGGCTCTATCGCTGTCATGGTCACGGTGAAGTTCCCGTCAGGGTCCATCGACACCTCCGCGATCCCTCTCGGGCCGGCATCGTCCCCGCAGCAGGGGTCCCCTCCGAACCACATGTATAGGAACAATATCACCGCGATGATGCCGATCATGAAGACCGTCGATCTGTTCTCGACCTTCCCTGTCACCTCATGAAACTCGGTCCCGGAGGTATATTAACGCTGTTCCTGAAAACGGTGATAGCGCTCAGGAGGGCCGGCGATCGATATCTTGGCCACTGATTACCTGAATATCTTCATTTTGGTAAGAATTATACAAAAGGTATAAATACAGAACTATACTATAACGGTGGTATAGTGGTTAGAATTGGCAATAACGGTAAAACTTGACAAATATGGTAAGATATTCATACCAAAGTCGGTTAGAAGCCAGCTTGATACCGAGGAGTTCCAGGTCCAGATGGTGGACGGAGTGGTCGAACTGATCCCGATCAGGACGCCTCTGGACCTGTACGGGACGCTTTCCGAGGTCGACGACGCAGAGGTCCAGAGGATCGAGGATGATGGCCATGGCTCTGATGATTGATTCACACGCCGTGATCGAGCTCTTCCGCGGCACTCCGCGGGGAGAGAAGGTCAGATCCCTGATGCTCGATGACCCGGACGTCTACATCTCCGCCATCTCCCTCTACGAGACAGGGACCTTCCTCGAGAGGCTCGTCGGCCTGGAGCAGGCCTGCGACTACGTCAGGTCGATAATCACCCATTTCAACGTGGTGGACCTGACCGAGGAGCACGCACTGGCCGGGACCGAGCTGAGACGCCAGTTCACACTGCCGACATCCGATTCATTGATCTACGCCAGCGCCAGGGATAAGGGAGCTAAGGTGGTTTCGGGATGCGCGCACTTCAGAGAGCTATCCGGGCAGGTCGATATCATCTCCGTGTAGCGCCGACCTGCCCCAACATTTTTTTTCCGTTCGAGCGGAAAGGGGCCATTGAGCGCGTCCGCTCGTTCAACTGTGATCTAACTGCATCTGGAACGAAATGCCCCTTGGAGATGGCTATGCAAACGCCTCTGGACCTACCATCTGCGTCTTCGCCTGTAGAACATGTAGATCACGAGCAGGACCAGGATCACGATGATCCCCACAAGGACCGGTGAGCCCTCTTCGGCCTCTTCCGTGCCCTTCTCGCCCACGAACGCCGTGGTCTCCACGTAGTTATCGCTCCTCTTTGAATCGGTTGAGTTTATCAGTGAGACCTTGAGCCCGAAGGTGTGGTAACCGTCGCCGGTCATGTTGATCTTCAGGGAGAAGGTCCTCGCACTCGGGATCTCGATGACGATGTCGCGGTCCTCCAGGGGCTCTCCATCCATGAGAAGGGCTGCACGATCGTACACTATGTCCTTACCGTCCCTCGTGAACCGGAGGTCCATGTCCTCGGCTCTCAAGCTTCCGTTGTTGTATATAGTGACGTTGAGGAAGACCGTCCTGTTGATGTCGTCGTCGATGCGCTGTTTCACCGACAGATCGCCTACAGTGATGTCGGGCGTTGTGACCGAGACCGTGAGGGTCTTCGAAGTTTCCAGCCCGATCTCGTTGACGCCCGACACCTGGATGGTGTGGTTTCCTGCAGCCTCGTCGTCCGCTGTAACGTTAACGAAGATCAGCTTGTTGATGTATGCCTCGAGCTCGCCTGTGTCCAGGATCGTATTGTTGTTGGTGTCCTCCAACGGTTCTCCCGCATCGTCCGTCAGCGTGTAGTTGAAGCCTTCCGGGGCGTCGGGAAGATAGATGTCGAAGGTGTCCGGGTTGTTGCCGTCGTTGATGAACATGATGTCCATGGGGATGGTCGTTCCCTTGAGCATCCCTCTCTCTGGTGCCGGAGCGTCCATGATCATGTTATAGTACTCGTTGACGACGACCTTGAGGTCCGTGGTCTCGGTGACGCTGTCCTCTCCGGTCGCCCGGGCCTTCACCTCGACCTCCTGCTCTCCGGCAGGCGATCTCTCCGAGATGTTCACCCTGACCCAGAGGTCGCGCTTCTCCTCGAGGCCGAGGACGATCTCGTCCTCCTCGAACTGGAGCTCCCATCCGTCCGGTCCATCGTCCATGGACAGCTCGATGGTGTTCTCAAGGATGTTAGCGTTGTTGATCAGGCGGATATTGTAGAGGATGCTGGTATTGACGTCCCTTCTGGCGGTGTCATCCTTCTTCTCCAGCCATTTCAGATCGAAGCTCTTGTCGACGATCTGCTGGAACTTCAGGTCAAGTACCGTGTCCTCGGTGAGCTCTACCTGCTCGTTCACCCTGTACTCGATGTCCATGCCGTACTCCTCGGTCTCTATCCTGCCGTTGATCGAGTAGTTTCCCAGCGGGATGTCGAGCGAGTAGAACGCTCCGTGGATGTCGGGCGATGCCTCGAGCTTCTCCTCGGTCTTGAAGATCAGCTCGTTGGTGAACGTGTCCGGATCGAGCTGCACGTATTCACCCGATACGTTGACATAGTACAGGTTTCCGCGTACATTGGCCTTGGTGGCCAGCGGGACGTTGCTCTCCTGCTTTCCGCTCTCCTGGATCCTGACCTTCGTCTTCTCGAGGGTGCTGTAGGTGCCGTGGTCGGTGGTGACCTCGTAATTACCGGGCTCGAGCGATATCCAGTACCTGCCGGTCTCCCCTGACCCGTTGAGGGTCACAGGGATCGGATCGTGCTCGTTCTCCTCGGAGATCCTGGTGTACTGCACCTGGATCGAGGTCGGCTCCTCATCATCGTCCAGGAGCCCGTCAACGTTCTCGTCGACGAATATCGTCCCGGTCACGGTCACATTGTCCGCTGCGAGCTCTATGTTCTCCCTTAGCTCGGAGACGAATATCCTGCCCGTGTTGGGTCTCTCCGAGTAGCCCGGGGTCCCAACGGTGATGTTGTACCTTCCATCGGCCCCATAGGGCATGTACTCGGTGAACTTCCCATCGGCATCCGTCACGATGGTGAACGAGTCCTCCTCGTTGGACATGGTCAGCTCGACGCCCACGACCTCCTCGCCGGCATCGTCGTCATCGTCGTTCCAGTCGTAGAAGACCGTCCCGCGGAACCGCCAGTATCTCTCGAGGACCAGGTCGTCGAACGGCGATATCTCCTGGTCGATAACGTAGACGTGGTCATCCTCGGTGGAGGTGAAGTTGGTGGAGGCGGTATATGTGCCGCCCGTGGGCAGGATCACCGAATAGTTGTAACCGTCGTTGATATGGTCGAACTCGGTCGAGAACTTGGCCGTCCCGCCTTCCTCGGAGATGAAGTCGATCAGGAAGCTTTCGAAGTCCACGGAGTCCTCCGTGTCCTCTCTGAGCTTCATGAGGATCTCGCCCTGGTAGGTCGTCGCGGGGACCAGCTCGAAGGTCCGCTCCTCCGAATCGTGTATGTCGTGTGAGCCCAGATAGACCTCGCCGTCGTAGGCAGCCCAGATGGTATACGTACCCGGGAAGATGAACCCTCCGTTGATCCAGTCCTCGACGAACTCGTTGTCGAGAGGTATGCTCTTATCGTCGGGTCCGTAGGGATCGAACACCCTGAAGAAGCCGTCCTCGTTGACGTCGTCGGGATCGATGGGTACTCCGTCCTTCGTCAGGACCGGGTCGAAGTAGACCATCTTGATCGCCAGGAGGTCCACCTCCATCTCGGCGGTCCCGTAAGGGATGAACATCGAACCCTCGTAGAAGTACTGGTGGTCGTCTGCATCGGTCGCGTTGATCACTAACTTGTACGCGCCGGGCGACAGGTCCAGTTCGAACGATCCGTCCTCGGTGTCGATCTCTATCTCGGTGGTGGTGTTCGACGGAACGAACTGTATGACCAGATCGGAGCCGGCGATCTCGTCGTTGCTCATGTTCATGTTGAAGTCGCCGTCCCACCACACTGTGCCGCGCACGGTCACCTCCTCGGGCTTGAACTTGAGATCGCCCAGGGAGAAGCTGGATGCCTCCAGCTCGATAGCCGGGGCGTTCTCCACCGATATCGTGTAGTCGTCCTTTGGAATGGCTATTCGGTACCAGTAGCTGCTGTCGGTGACGGTCTGGAACGTCCTGGAGCTGGACTCGAAGGTGATGGTCACTCCGGCCATCCCCTCGTCCTCGTCCATGATGTTGTCCCTGTCCTTGTCCCAGTAGGCCCTTCCGACGAACTCCTTCGCCTCGTTCATCTGCTCATCGAGCACCATGTCCTCGGTGAGGGAAAGGTCAAGGGAGAGAGCAAAGGACTTGTTGCCCTCGGTATGCTCCGCCCTGAAGATGTAATCGCCCTTGGTGAGCTCGAAGCTGAAGTTGCCGCGTTTGTTGGCCTGGCCGGTCCAGGTCTTGTCGCCCGAATCGATGTAAAGGTCCGCCGGGACCCCGACCAGTTCGACGTTCGAACCGATCATGGTCTCGATGAAAATATGGCCTCTGAGGGTGACGGAGCCTAGCAGCTCGATCTCGAGATCGTCCGTCGAGGAAGTGTCGACGATGCTGTCCGATATGTAGCTCGAGCCGTCCTCGTAGTAAGCAACGCTGACAGTGTAGGTATCATCGGGGACATCGCCCTTGAAAACACCGTCCTCGTCGGCGACGACGGTGTACACGACGTCCTGATCCCCGTTCTTTCCGTAGAACAGGACCCTGGCGCCGGCCGCGCCCTCATCCACCGACCTCTTGTCGTCCTCGTTCCGGTCTATCCAGACCGTTCCCTCGACCTGTTCGGTGGAGGTGAGAACGAAGTCCGATGTCTGTCTGTCGCCAAGTTGCAGGTCAAGGAAGACTGGTGAGGAGGTGTTTCCCTCCACCTTCGGACACAGCGAGTATCTCCCCGGAAGGACGTCGTTGATGGTGTACTCTCCATCCTCGTTCGTGGTCGCGCTGTAGACGGTATCGTCCTCCTGGTCGGTCAGCCGCACCTCGATATCGGCAGCTTCCGCGTTCTCGGTGTCGGTGACAGACCCGTCGACAGTGGCTCCCTGGAGGGGAAGGTCCTTCGTGATCGGGTCCGCTCCGTCGGATTCGATGGTCTCGGTCAGCTGGATCTCAACTCCGTCCAGCTCGATGGACACAGTGTACTCGCCCTCGAGGAGCGAGCCGGTGCTGAAGAAGCCGGTATCGTTGGTGATTGCGGTGAGGTTGTTCGGCCCTGTGAGCCTGACCTCGGTGTTGGCTATGAGCTCCTCGCTCTTTCCGACCTTGGAGTTGTGGTTGGTGTCCCAGAACAGGGTGCCGTTGATGGTGGTGGAATCCACTGTGATGTCCTTCGTGATCAGGTAATCGTGGATGCCGTCGCCGTCACTGTCGATCTTCCTCCGCTCTGCCTGGTCCTCAGTGATGGTGAAGTTCTCCTCGTGGAGCTTCGTCTCGAAGCTCTTGTCCAGGGGGTTGAACTGTCCGCCCTTGGAGGCCACCAGGGTCACGTTCTCGCCAGGAGGCGAGATCAGGGAATAGCTGCCGTCGGCCTCGGTGGTGGTCGAGTCGTGGGCGATCATGTACTCGTCATAAACGGTGACCGTCGCGCCCTCGATGCCGACGCCCTCGTCGGTGGCGACCTGGCCAGAGATGATGGCGCCGTGATAGTACTTGACCATCATCACGCCGGAGCTGAGGCCGCTGTTCAGGTCGACGGTCCCCTTCTCCTGCTCGGCATATTCCAGTGCGTCGTCGTAGGACACGACCTGCCAGTCCTTCTCGTCGAAGAGGAGGTCGGTGGAGTTCCTCGGGTTCCAGTAGGCGGTCTTGTAGATCAGCCTGAAGTGCTTCATTCCCCATCCCTGCAGGGACGGATACTGGGCCAGCTGGCCGGACATTCCGGGTATCCCGTTGAACTCATCCATGCCGAGGTCCTGGTAGTTGTATCCGATGTACGTCTTGTAGAACATCGTGTTGTAGAACTTGTCGGTGTAGGCGAGTACCAGGTTCTCCGCCTGGAGCTCCGGATCGAGGGCCAGACGCTGCTCGAACTCCTCGGGTGTTATGACCTCGCCGTCGACAACGATCATGGTCTGGAGGAAGTCGTCCACGTAGTGGTCCGCCAGTGTGATGGGAGCATAGAAGATACCGGTGTTGTAGTACGAGAACGGGAACATCCTGGAATCTACCCCGAAGTACCTGATGGCGTAGCCCGTGATCTCCTCGGCATCCGCCAGGAGGGAGACGAGCTCCTCCAGGTCGAGGTTCCTCATCAGGACCTCTGTGGCCATGGTGTACTTGGCGTTCCCCTTTCTGAGGCCTTCCTTCCTTCCGTAGGTCTCCGGATGCTCGTTGATCTCGTCGATGTAGTCTCCGCTGTTCTTGATCGCATCCACGTACGTCTTCATCTCGTCCTCGCCGATGTAGTCGGCGATGAGGGCTCTGACGTTCTTCTCGGTGCGGACCTTCTTCTCCGTGATCCTCACGACGAGCAGGGCGACGGCCTCCTCCTCGCCTTCCGCGGCGATGAAGTTACCGGCCATCTCGTGCCCGTTCATGAAGTTGTCCGCAACAGTGGGATGGTCGCCGATCTTGACGCACCACATACCATAGTCCCACCAGCTCAGGAAGGCTGGACGGTCCTCAGGTTCGAGATCGTTGTCCTGTTCGGATAACCATTCGAAACCTTTCTGCCAGTACTCCGATGGGAAGCCTTGGCCGAAGGCGCCGAGATACCAGACGGTCCGGCCGCGCTCGTAGTCGTCGGGTCGGATCCATTCCGGCATTGCGTTGTAGATCTTCTCGTCGTATTCCTGCTTGTCCTCGAAGGGTATCCCGGCGTCAACCGCGAACCAGACGTTCGGGAGGATGACCAGGAAGGCCACGAAGAGGCCGACCACGATGTGCCGGACCTTCGTCCCCTTGCGAAGGGCGTAGATGGTGCTTCCTTTGAAGCCCCGCAAAGCGTTGGTGATGCTTCTGAAGTTGGTCTTCTTGATTATCCAGAACAGTATGTATCCCTGCAGGATCGCGAACACGGGGGACGCGTTGAACATGAAACGTATGGCCGAGATCGCCATGAATATGGCGACGAAGGCCCATACGACGATGAACAGCTCGTCCGCCTGCCACTTCTTCTTGAACTCGAGACCGGCGAAGACGATCCCTATGAGCGCAAGGAAGAACGTTGTCACCCCGTAGCTCACTATGAGCCGGCTGAGAATTGGCGCCTGAGCCTCTGCGATCGTCGAGAAACGTTTCGTTTTCACGAAGTAACCCGCACCGCTGAACAGCAGATCTGCGGATTCAGGCGATATCAGCAGCATCACCAGATAGGTGATGATGCCGATCAACGCTATGCTGGGCAGCAGGAGTAACCATGGAACGTCCCTTGTGGGGACGAACAGTATCGTCAGCCCGACGACGCCCATGAACAGGTAGAACACCGGTTTGAGGCCCCAGCTCGATTTGAGGAAGCCCATGGCATCGTACGCTGGTATCGAAAGGAACAGCGGTATAGCGAAGACGATCAGCGTTATCGCCGCTATAGGCAGCGAATCGTCGTGTTTGAAGGCGTTGATCAGCAGCTGAATGAAGTAGTATATGAGAAGAATGGCGAGCACGTAGCTGAACCCTTTCCAGGCGAGGGCTATCGTAGCCAAAGAGAACGCCGATAGGAAGGCGTATCCCAAACTGATACGGTTGGATTCCGCATATCTGCTCAACCCCTTACGTATCTCCTTGATCGAGCGCCAGTTCTTCACCCAGGTCCCCGTACGCATGGTGCGCAGGGCCCTGGCATAGAAGAAGAAGGTTACGACGGAGAAGAACACGACGAAGGAGTCGTGGTCCGCGAACCCCAAGGTAGAACGGTCGATGTGAGCCGGCATTATTGCTAACAGCAGCGCCGCTGTGATCCCCGCCTTCTTGCCGAAATACTCCCGCGTGAAGAAGTAGACCGGAAAGACAGTTAACGCGCTCCAGAAGGAGGGGGTGAATATGGTGACGAGGTTCGTGGACGTCACCACATCGCCGCCGAATATCGGCGCGAGTATCAACCCTATCACGGCTATCGACCAGTCGAAGAGAGGGGGACGCGGGTTACCCGGATCGGAACCAGTTCCGGGGTAACCGATCATGGGGTCCTCTAGAAGATGGGTATGGTCCTCCTGGACATGATCGATCACTCTCTTGTGATAGTACGGGTCGTTACCCGACAGCCTGACACCGTCCTCCACGGCGGGTTCGTAGTAGAAATACGCCCGGAGGAAGAGTGCCAGGAAGAAAATAACGGTCAACGTCAGGATGGTCCACCGCTTCCGGCGGATCACCCTTCCAATCTCTTCCAGTGTGGTCCGTTCTTTCGACTTACCCATCTTCACTATTTCACCTTACCAGTGGATAGTAGGAACCCTCTAATACCTCATCCCTTATATATCTTTATATTCTAGTTATTATAGGCTATATAGGCCCTACCTCCATTGGAAGGCGTTTTCATGCGGTATTCCGCAGGCCCTTTGCAGCGCCTGGTAGGATACGGCAGGATTAAAAACGATGACCACGTTCGAAGGGCCATGGGAACCGAGATCCTCTACATGGACGACATCGGCTCCAACTATGTCAGGGAGTTCGAGGCCGTGGTCTCGAAAGCCTCCATGGACGGCTCCGAACCGCCTCGGCCGTACGTGATACTGGATCGCACCGCCTTCTATCCGGAAGGCGGCGGACAGCCATCGGATGTGGGGACACTTCGGCTTGTAGGTGATGATGGGGAGCCCGTACCAGGTCCGGAAGGTGTTTTCAACGTCGTCCACGTCGTCAAGAAGGGGAACAACGTTCGACATATCCTGGACAGACCCCTCCCGGAGGAGACATCGGGAGTGAAGGCCGTCATCGACTGGGATCGCAGATACGCCCACATGCGGATGCACACCTCCCAGCACATCATATCTGCCGTGGTCTACGATAATTTCGGAGCTCCCACCGTCGGCAACCAGATCCATGCCGACCGGTCAAGGGTCGACTTCCATCCTGTGAAGTTCACAGATGAGGATATCTCGGAGATCGAGCGCCTGGCCAACGAGATCATCGACGGAACGATAGAGGTGGAGATAAGGAATCGGACCCGGGATTCCATCGAGGCCATGGGCATTGGCCAGCGGTGCAACCTGGACCTTCTGCCCAAGTTCATAACCGAGCTGAGGGTCGTGACCATAGGTGAGGACGATCTCTGCCCATGTGCCGGAACCCATGTGGCCAGCACCGAGGAGCTCGGACATATCCGGATCATCAAGAAGGAGAGCAAGGGGAAGGACAAGGAGAGGATAACCTACGTCCTCGAGTAGAATGACGGTGGTTGACAGTGGCAGAAGAACAGGATAAGGACCCGGGAACGGTGAAGAATTCCGGACGACCCCTCGTCGTACCGTTTATATCTTCCAGTCCGGGCGGCATCCGGAGGCGCATGAGCTCCATCGGGGTCACCGAGCCAGGCATCGAGATCATGGCCACCAAGGGCGATTTCCACATGATCCTGGTAAAGGACCTCGCTGCAAGGGCAGCAAACATCCTGAAGCAGGAGATGCTGGCCGCCGGCGGCGAGGCTGCGGTCTCACTGAATGTGACCATGTTCAAGGACGATCCCACCGATGTCCTCATCATGGCGACCAGGTCCCAGCTGGACCGGATCATCCCCAAGCTCCGGATCCAGCCCTACAGGCTCGGTGATCTTGCCGATGCCCTGAACGACCTTCTCGCTATGGATGAGGTCACAGGTCTCGGGGCACGGGACCGCGGGCTCGATCTGGGAAGGACCGCGATCATGGGCGTTCTCAACGTCACTCCGGACTCCTTCTCAGACGGCGGGAGGTACCTCGATAGGGACTCGGCCTTCGCCTGGGTCCAGAGGATGATCGAGGAGGGCGCCGCCATCGTTGACATCGGCGGTGAGTCGAGCCGTCCTGGAGCGGAGCCAGTATCGGTCGAAGAGGAGCTTCGAAGGGTGATCCCCGTGATCGAGGCGGCGGCCGAGCTCGACATCACGATATCCGTGGACACCTGCAAATCCGAGGTTGCCAGGACCGCCATCGAAGCCGGTGCCCACATGGTGAACGATATCACGGCAATGGGAGATCCGCGGATGGCCGACGTAGTCGCGGAGACAGGAGCGGCCATCGTGCTCATGCACATGCAGGGAACCCCTGGCACAATGCAGGACAGGCCGGAGTATAGCGACCTGATACCCGATATCTACGGCTTCCTCCAGGAGAGGAGGGACCTCGCACTTGAGGCGGGGATCGAAAGGGACAGGATCATCGTCGATCCCGGGATCGGTTTCGGCAAGACGTTGGAGCACAATCTTGAGATCCTCCGGGAGCTGGCTTCGTTCAAGGGTATGCATCAGCCCCTGCTCATCGGAACCTCCTCGAAATCGTTCATAGGCAAGGTCCTGGACCTGCCCGTCGAGAAGAGGCTGGAAGGTACACTGGCCTCGAATGTCGCTGCGATAATGAAGGGTGCGGATATCATCCGCGTTCACGATGTCAGGGCGGCTGCAAGAGCGGTCCGGCTGACGGATGCGATCCTCGAAAAGTACCTGATCTAGATCCTGTTCGGCTTTAGGGAATTCATTACTTCTTATCTCCACCGGCGACGTAGCGGACGGTCTCCTCCAGGTCCCTCTTCACACCCTTGCTCTTGAAGAACCTGACGACGTTGGCCACATCCCTTCTGAGGAACTCTCCGGCCTCCGGATGCGCTGTCAGCACACCCTGTGCGGCGTCGATGATCACCGGCTCTCCGTCCCTTATCAGCATGTTGTACTCGCTGAGATCGGAGTGGACCAGCTTTGCTTCCGTCAACATCTTCCGCATGTGGGCCAGCACGGCGTCCATGGTCGCCTCGGGGTCCTCCAGAGCGCATTGCTTCAACTTCGGCGCCGGATGGTCTCCGTCCATGATCAGCTCCATCAGCAGGATGTTCTTCACACAATGGACGGGAACCGGGACCGGGATATCGAGCCTTGTCATGATCTCCAGGTTCCTGTACTCCTTCCTGGCCCACTGGAATATCATCTCCCTGCCCTTCTTCACCTGCGAGAACCTGGGGTCGCCGTTGATGTATCTGGCTACGTTCCGGAACTCGGCGTTGGTGGTCCTGTAGATCTTCACAGCCAGGAAGCCGACCTCGTCGTCCTCGACATCCACATCCTCCTGGCCCGTCATCTCCAGGACCTCGGGGTCTACGGTATGCGCCAGGAAGATGTTGGCCTCCTTGCCGGTGGATATCGGATACTCCAGGCTCTCGATCCAGCCGTTGGAGATCAACTTGTACAGAAGCAGTAGAGTGAACTGATCGAAGACCTCGTCCAGGACCTTCCTGTTGTCGGCATCCTGGATCCTGCGGCCCGATGGCTGGATCCTTGAATCTAGGAACTCAAGCTGTTTATCGGTGAGCCTGCCTTTCACCCTCATGGGGGCGGCCACCTCAGAACTTCTCCAGCTCGTCCGGGAGCTTGCCTCTCTTCTGAAGATGATGAGCCTGCGTTTGCGTGTATCTCCAGGTGATGTCGGCCTTCTCGTCCTGGAACTCCCACGGCTTGACGATGAGCAGGTCCCCCTCCCTTATCCACATCCTCTTCCGGAGCTTCCCGGGGATACGGCCCATTCGGGCCTTTCCATCCTCGCATACGGCAGTGATGTGTGAGGCTCCATGGAGCTTGTCGGCTATGGCGAACATCTCGCCCTTCTGCCTCTTTGGAAGGCGGAGTCTGAACTCGGTGTCGGAGCTGTTGTTGTATCTACGGTACGGCAGGTTCACACCTCTCGCTCGGCGCACCTCTGGTCCCTGCTGCGGAACATCCCAATGCCCGATACCGTCAGATAAGGCCGGGTCGTTTAAAAATCTTTTCAATCCGCCTTTTTCGCCGTTTCAGGCCTTTTTCCCTGCTCCACCGCCCTGCAGCCACTCGATATCGCTGAGGTAGAGGTCCCTGATGTCGGACAGGCCGAGCCTCAGCATGGCCAACCTATCCAGTCCGAGGCCCCAGGCGAGTACAGGATGCTTCACACCCAGCGGTTCGGTCACCTCAGGCCGGAATATCCCTGCTCCGCCCATCTCGAGCCAACTCCCCTCGAAGAGCACCTCCACCTCGAGTGAGGGCTCGGTGTACGGGAAATATCCCGGTCTGATCCTGATCTCGTCGATCCCCATTCTCCTGTAGAACTCCTCCAGGACCCCTTTCAGCATCCTGAACGAGGCGTTCTCCTCCAGGATTATCCCCTCGATATGAAGGAACTCCGGCAGATGGGTCGAATCCACGGCCTCCTTCCTGAAGACCTTCTCTATGGAGAAGACCTTGACCGGCGGGTCCGGGTGGTCCGACAGGTATCGGATCGTGCTGACGGTGGTATGCGTTCGTAAAAGCATCCTCTGGGCGTTGTCCAGCGTCCACCCTGCCCCCCAGCCGACGCCCCCGCCCCAGCCATCCTCATGGACCCCCCTGACCACCTCGACGAGCGGCTCTCTCGAGAGGTCGGCGGCGGCCGGCTGGGCCAGGTAAAAGGTATCCTGCATATCCCTGGCTGGATGGTCCTGTGGGATGAACAGCATGTCCATGTTCCAGAAGGCGCTCTCGACGAACTCGCCCGTGATCTCCGTGAAACCCATCTGGACGAAGATCTCCCTGACCTCCTCGATTATGACCTGGAGAGGGTGTTTCCGGCCAGGTTTGGCCATGGGAGAGAAGGAGTAGATGTCATATCTCCTCATCTCCACATCCTTCCATTTCTCGGAAGCGATGATCTCCGGTGTGAGCTGGCCTATGGTATCGATGAGCTCGAGTGCGTCCTCCGGGATGGATGATCCCTTCTCTGTGATGTTGAGGGTCCTCTCGATGGTCTCCTTCTTCCTCAGGACCTTCCCTCGCTTCTCGAGCTCCCCGACCGCCTTTCGCTCGGTATCGGGGATCCCTTCCAGCTCAGTCCCAGGATCCTCGGCGATCCACTTCAGCGCTGTCAGCTGGGCGTTATCGCTCTCATCGTAGGAGCGTCCGTCATCAGTGAGGACCACGTTCCCCTTCTCGATATCTATCAACCGCGTCCTCTTCAGCCAGCCTATCCCTATGGAGAACCCTGACTGGTCAAGCCCGGAAGCGGCCTTCAGGTCGTTCATGGCTATCGGTCCATCCGGAATTGCCTTGAGCAGCCTCAGCTCGGGAAAACCCTCCTCTAGGAACTGCTCCCCCTCTGCATCCAGGCTGTAGCTTACCCTTACCGATTCCTCGATCTCAACAAGCCCCTTGGACCGGAGCCAGGAGGCCGCGTTCATCAGCTCGACCTGCTCGAAGCCGGTCCCCTGCATCAACCTGTCAAGCGGCTGCGGGCTCTCCTCCCTGAGCAGGAGAAGCACCCTCTTCTCGGCGTTGTTGAGCTCGGGGACTTCCATGGCCATTGGTACTGCCTTCCGGTTATTAAAGATTCTCGATAAGATGGTGTCCGGACCGCTTCCGTTCATGACCGGTTCATGATATCAACATGCCCATCTTGATAAAAAGCTCGAAATAGGCGCGAATACGCTCACAGGGGCTGTTTTTTTGTCCAGTAATTAACAACAAGTTTATTATCCCCTTAAATCGTTACCCATTAAGAGGCATTCGTGATGAGGAGGATCAAGGTCATTAATGAACCAACTGAACTTGTCCCCATCCTGAGGGCCATGGACAGCGATGTCAAGTACAGGGTCTTCCAGAAGCTTTCTGAAGAGTGGGTCACTCTGGAGGGGATTCAGACCGAGTTCGGCGACGAGGGAAAGAAGGCTCTCATCCTCTTCGAGAAGACCAAGCTGGTGGAGGCCCGATGGCAGCAGGCCGAGGGCAAATCCAAGCCGGTCAAGGCCTACCATACCTATTATACATCCTTCCACATCAATACCTCAGCCCCGGTGAACGAGGTCCTCGACATCTTTAACGTCGCGATGCTGGACGAGGCCGAGTTCGAGAAGATGGAGGCGAGGATATACGAGCAGGTGGGAGAGAACGGGATCTTCCTCGGCAAGATCCAGGAGAGCGAGGACATCTCCCCTATCAAGCTGAAGAGCCTCATCAAAAGGTCGTCGCTTCTTGAGTTAAGGGGTCATCGGGTGGAACGGTTCATACCATAACCGGCCCAGACCCCCATCCCCGTTTTTCTATCCTGATATCAAATCCTAAATAGCATTGGCTCGAGCTGATATCAACAACATTGCTCAAGGCAGGATCGAACGCTCATCCGACGAGGTTCATCATCAATGTCCAGATGATGTCTCCGAACAGGCCGGCCACGATGAATCCTGCTGTCAGACCGATGACGAACGGGATCTTCGGCGAGACCCAGATCTCGTCGATCCCCTCCTTCTCCAGCAGACGAAGCTCCTTCTTGATGTCCATCTTCTTGCTCGGGAACAGGAAGAGGGCGTGCTGGCCGTCGACGATGCGCTCCATGGGCCACATGAAGCTCTTCTTCGCCTTCTCCAATGGCATCCTCAGTCCGAGGAACATCTCCGGGAGCCCGAACTTGCGCCTGGCCAGATTGACGAAGAACAGACAGACGGGATAGAATGCGAACAGGATCGCAGCGTTCATCAACATCGTCACGACGAACGGGAAGGCCGGGTTCTCGGTACCGAAGCGCGGCAGCTCGGACGAGAGGAGGTGGCCTGGAACCAGTACGGCCATGCTCATCAGGCACTTTGCATCCCCTCCGCCGAAGAAGCCGACCGCCCACATGCCGAAGAAGACCAGCATGAGCAGCGGTATCTGGGCAAGCTCGAAGAAGTCCCAGACGTCGTCGATCATCATCCTCAATCCAGCAACGCTGGCTATAGATGCAATGAACATGACGATCCATATCGGCGTGGCGATCTGGTTCTCCTTCAAATTGGTCCTCTTGCCCCCCTCGAAGAACATGATCATCCCGATGGTCGCTATCGGTACGAGGATCAGGAGCTCTGCGTATTCCCCCCTGCCTATCATGTCCCCTCCCATGAACAGCATTCCGAAGAATATGACCTCTGCCCACAATATGTTGGTAACCCTCCTGGTCTTTAGATCGGACCAGGATGCGTACAGCAGCAGGCCTCCGCCGAACATCAATCGAATGACGTCAAGGGGTTGGATGCACACGGTCTGTGAATGTCCGCCAGGATATTTGAAATGTTTGGCCTGGCACCTAGAAGCCAACGTTGCCGTACAGTATGACCACGGCTATGAAGTATCCTGCCATGGCACCGGAGTTCAGGAACGGCAGGCCGGCCTGCGGTTTGCCTTTAGCAACATAATATGAGAGGACGCCGTATCCGCACAGGATCCCTATTGATACTGCCAGTGCCACGATCATATTTGTGGTCAGACCGAACATCCATTCGTTCTGGGCCAGGTACCTGTAGGAGGAGACCACGAGGATAGACGGAACGATGAGATCGCCCAGGCCCATGAACATCGCCTCTCGTTCCTCGCCTTTATCGATCTGCTCCTTGATCGACCCTTGCTCCTTGAAGCTGTAGTCCTTGTCCTTGGGCACGACCACGAGCAACGGTAGATGCATCTCGACGACGTTGTCGGCTAGGTCCACCATGTGCTTCGTTTTGTAAACGGATATCGCATCGTATATCAGCAGGATCGACAGGAGTATGATCGTCGGAAGAATGGAGAAGGATAGACCGAACAGTGATGCGGCGCCTGCGGCGACCATGATCCCGACGCTGTCCACCACGTACCATTCCGGCCATTTCATGAGCGCGAAAGTGAGAAGGATGGCGACGACCAGAGCGAGGATCTTGGGGGGAGTGATGAGCCTGTATTCGCCCTCTTCGATCCGCTCGTAGTTGATACCGTTCCCGGTTCCCAGCATCAGGACCTTGGTATCCGGATCGCCGTCGGTCTCGCCTATGGCTATGCCGCTTCCGCCGGAATCGATGAACCCGACGTCGACGTCGAGGTCCCAGCGGGCCTGAAGCTCCTCTCCGTTGTAGATCTGGATCCGGTTGCCGGTTCTTACAACGAGCTCAGGAATATCGGTTCCCCATAGGTTGGCGGCTTCGACGTCCTTGATCCTGGCATGCTTCGCCGACCAGAGCTTGTTCAGGTCCTCGTCGTATACGACTATCTTAGAGCTGTTCCAGGCGACCAAGGAGCCTTTGCCTTTGTCGAACTTGAGGCCTTTCGGAACGATCTCCATACCCAACATGTCCTCGAAATCAACAGTTCTTACTAAGGTACCATTAGTGTCCTCGTTCCTGGGTGGTTCTTTCTTGTATAGGAGTAGCTCATCACCTGTGTGCATGATGAACTTGTTCCATGCCACTGCCATCGATGGTCCAACATTATCCACGAATGTTGCGTGACCCGGCATGAAGTGAGGTGCCTGAGGAGCATCCACTATCTGTGTATAATTTACAATGTGAAGGCTTGATGTCAGATTACCCCAATAGGAACGAGCAAACGTCTTCAGATTCGGGTAGTAAGCCTCGCCGATGTACGCTGATGAGTTCTTCCCTGTCTTTTTCATTCCGAACTTCAGGTCTTCAAGGGTTGGATAGGTGCCGTTCGCTGGATCAAGCTTGAATCCTCTGTAGTATGTTCCCGTGCTGTCAATGTAATAGATATAGGCATATTTTGTCCCCTGAATGGTCCACATGTCATATATCCGGTTCCCGGAAGAGTTCCAAGGGGGGAATGGTGCCGGTTCAGCCTCTCCGTCGTTGATGTAATCGTTCTCCGTCAATGCATCGTATTTCGCGAGTACGTTGAATCCTTCATCCAGTATGATGATGGTCCTGTTATTCCTGACCAGTACGATCTCGTCCATCCCGTCGCTGTTCAGGTCCAGGAAGTCAATATCCGTGATATATCCGAAGTCCCGCACCTTCCATTCTGAATCCTCCGGGTTGTAGCCCATCGCCTCGTTGAAGAAGGGATAGACCACGTAGGAGATGGTAATGAACACAGCACCTAACAAGATGTAATTAATGAGGTTCTTGCGCCCTTTCTTAATAATGAACAATATAAGGAAGGTAAAGACGATTATCATGACGATGTAGCAGATGGGGTTCCAGATGTTGTCCTCGTCCTCGAATGCCTTCATCCCGGAAGCCTCGTAGAGGGGTGTGACCGATATTGCGATCAGCTGTACCGCTATGAACATAAGCGCCATTGTAAAGAGAGGCTTCCTCGTGGAATCGCTCATCGTTCCTCTGGTAACAGCTACATCATTAAATCCTTTGCTCCTTACACGCCCCCTCATTCCTGCATCGATGAACGATAATACTCAGCGATGGCGATCGCCTGAGGCCGATCGCCGCGAGATATTGACGAATTGACGCCAATTCTATTTATTTATGCCAATATCTAAATATTCTATATAGGCAAACTATAAATACTTTGGATACCTAGTATTACTAGGTGCTTTGCACGGATATGCACATTGCCTCCCTATGTGTTTGGCGGGGCGATATAGAACCGAGAGAGAAGGTGGAAAAATGATGAAGAGAACGACGATCGCGGGTGTCCTCGCGATCTTCATGGTGGCCCTGATGGTCGTTTCGACGCTGTCAGTCGCGGCGGACAACGAGCAGGACCAGAGCGATGCACGAAAGAAGAACACGAAGAGATACATGACCAACGAGTATGCTTTTGAGAAGGACACTGTCTACAAGTTCAGATTTGAGCGCGGACTTATGCTCGGGCAGTGGACCCTTGACGAAGATCCAGCAACGGACGTGGCGGCCGAAGAGACCGGCGAAACGGACGAGACCAATGTCGAATCCGGAACCCAGGACGCTACGGATCCCGATGACGATATCTCCGGACGGATCATCGGCGTCTATCGACTGGTGAAGAGCAGCAACGGACGGGCCAAGGGACAGTTCATCGGCCTCTACACCCAGGATGGTGTCGAGGGCTATATCCATGGACGGATCGTTGGCCACAAGTTCTACGGCCGGTTCAGCTCAGTCGATGGCGACCATTATGGCAAGCTCGGCGGACACTACAGGACCGACGGGACCATGAACTACTTCGAGGGCAGGTGGCTGGATGACGCCACCGGCGCCACCGGCCAGTTAAAGGGCCGATTCACGTCCCGGGTCAAGTACGTACCCAAGGGCGTCTACAATGGTCTCTACTACAAGGACGATGTGGAGGCCCAGGATGAGACCGATACAGAGGATGGGAACGACGCAGAGAAGACCGACGCAGCCCCGTCCGCGGACGGCAGGTTGAAGGGAACCTATGGAAGGCTCTACATCTCCAGGAACCACAGCATCGGAGCCTTCAGGGGGTCCTGGAGGCCCGCCGACGGCGGCCGCGCTGGCAGGATGTTCGGCTTCCACAACGGCGACGTGTTCGTCGGCTTCTGGAAGCTCCCAGGCGGAAGGCTCGGCGGCTACCTCAAGGGCGAGATCGGGAACAACAGCTTCGAGGGTTCCTACCAGTGCCTCAACGGCAACAGCGGCTCCATCAAGGGCCGCTGGATGCCCTTCCGCGAGGTCGACAAGGCAACCCCGAGGGCCGAGGCCTGAGGATAGGTCGAGGGTATGATCCCCCTCTACGCTACGACGAAGATCGAACGAAGGCCGCAAGGAGCGGCCGAAAAGGCGCTGCACTCGGGACCCTGCGGACCCGGGTGCAGTGATTCATTTTTTATATCCACATCACTTACTATCACAAGCACACGGATGCGTGCATTTGAGGTGATCCTTTGAACTCCAGGAAAGGATTTGCTACGTTGGCCATAGGACTGCTCCTTGTCGCCACCCTGCCGCTGGTCGCGGCCGGCGATGAGGACGGGTCCGTTCCGGCTAAGATACACAAGGCGACGGGGACCACGGATCTGATGGGCGGCGGAGACTATGTCGCGATCAGGTTCGGGAACGACGCATGGTTCGGCGTGATATACGGCACAGACAAGGACCCCAATTCGGTCATCATATACTCGAGGATGGCTAGATATCTTGGGATGTCCAACGTTAAGACCGGCGCCGGAAAGCAGCTGGCATCGAGAACGCCGATCAAGGCGTGGACGTTCCTCGGAATGCGCATGAACTCACTGGTCGAGTACAACGATACCGACGGCGACGGGATCTGCCACCTCCTCAGAAAGGGGGGGAATGTAGACAAGGCGTCCTTCACTGCTGTGGACCAGGTGTTCAAGGCCGTGAACCTGAACGCGTCATGGGAGCTCTCCGAGGTCACCAAGGAGAAGAACAACTCCGCGAAGTGGGCCTCCTACCAGTTCTCCCTGACGGCCAGGAACCTTGGCTATATCGATCTTACAGGAGGCACGGCCCCGCCCAACGCGTCGGACGTGCTTGACAGCGTCACGTTCACGTTCAAGCTCACCGCTCATGTGAACAGGACGAAGGTCCTGGTCCCGATCTACAACATCACAGTTAAAGCCGGCGCAGGCGGTGCTGCTGGGACATGGAAGGCGGACGGAACGGTCACCAAGACCACCAAGAACGTCACCGGCAATGTTGTCCGATACGGATCGAAGGTCGACCACGACATCCGGGGCTGGGACTTCCAGGAGAACAACGCCAACGCCTCGCTCATGCTCGAGAACCTGGTGTTGAGCGCCACCTCTGTCCCCAGCAAGCCCGGCAAGTGGTACCACATGAACACTCTCCGCGCCCTCAAGCGCGAGGGCGGGATCCGGTTCAACGGGGACAAGGGGAACGAGACCCTGCAGACAGAGGGACTCGGCACCGGTTATCAGCAGACGAAGCCCAGAAGGGTGGTCCATCCCAGGATGGACATCTCCGACGAATGGGAGCGCTCGGGCAGGCTGACCTGGATCAAGGATGTGGAGATCACCGATGGTAACACCACCACCACAGAGGAGATGACCTATCAGGTCCAGGGCGGGAAGGCCTTCGCGTTCAAGGACGGCGAGCGGATGGCAGCCGGCCTCCTCATGGCAGCAGGATTCAACTACCCCGCCGGTGAGAGGATCTATCATGATCCCGGCGTCGAGAGCCAGGGCTTCCTGGGCGAGGAGGAGGAGGACGAGGGGATCTCGGGAGCCGGGCTGGCCCTGTTCATCCCCATTGTGTTCATGGTGCTGATAATGGCCGTGACCTTCGGCGTTGTACTGATCAAGAAGGTGTGAACGATGAAACACGGCAGCATCCCCGGAAGGTCTGGCAAAGGGGCCGGCAGCTCCTCCCCATGCAGCCATCGTTATCTATCGATAGATCATGATCGCCGGCCTCCGGCTACGCTCAGTCTCAATACCAATAGGGACCTCTCGGGGATGCTGCTCCTTTACCTGCGTGGATCCAGAGCATTGATACCGGTTTTCGTCGCGGTCATGTTCCTGACCCTTGCGCTCCTCCCGATCATCACTGTCCAGGTAGGAGCGATGGCACCGCTGGGCAACAACGCTCAGAAGAAGCACGCTCCCAGCTCCGACCTCGACATGAACAGCATCGTCGACTGGGGAGGCGGGAGCATCGCCTCCGTCGGCACGCTGAACAACAAGAGCAGGTTCGGCGTCATCCACGGCACCCAGCAGCAGGCCAACTTCCCTCTGCTTTACGCGAAGACCACAAGATCGGTGGGCGGTGCGGACATAGTCGACGAGAACGGTGTCACAATAGGAACCCGCTCCCTGGTCGTGGACGGGATATCCATCCAGCGCTTCCTCGGGATCCTGGAGTTCACCGACGAGAACGGGAACGGCCTATTCGATTCCAGGGACTTCGACAGCCCGGACAACGCCTTCAAACGGACCACGAACCAGACCGGCCAGAAGCACCACGAGAAGATTCACAGGTATGCCAGCCTCAGAACGGCATGGAACTTCACCTTGGTCCAGGGGAATGTGGCCTCGGGCCAGTTCGTCGTCAGGTTATGGGCCGAGGACATCCCGGTGAAGGGATCTCTCAGGACGGTGGACTTGGTGGCGTTCACCATTCGTCTCAATATGTCCCGGTCCACTGAGACCATCGACGGCATCCCGTGGTACGAGATCGAGCTGAATAAACAGGATGACAACAAGGTCACCAGCGTCACAAAGAAGAAGTCCCAGTCCTACACCGGCACCGTGGTATCCGCCGACTTCAAGTACGACATCGAGATCATCGGATGGCCCACCCACGGCATGGCCCAGACCAAGCTCGTTCTGCTCACCTCTACCTTCTTCGGTTATCAGGTTCAGAAGGAGTTCCTCCGACACATCAAGGGCGACCTACTTCCGCTCCTTACCGGCAACCAGGTGAGCGGCGACGGAGGCGTGGTCTTCAAGGACGGCAACACCGACTCGGTCGTCGTCAAGCGCGATTCCAGCTCCAAACAGGACGATCGCGACCAGCAGAAAGCAGATACAGCAAAACGGCAGGGGACCGCCTCCAATGCCGGAGCATCACCGGATAACGCCTCATCGGCCAACAAGACGCTACCGACCCCGTACAAGCCTGTCAAACATATCGGCTTCCACGACAACTGGGCCGAGAGGGGTACCTTCGAATGGGTCGACCATGCGAAGGTCGACGGGACCAGGGTGCCTGTCCTGTTCGGTGTGAACGGCATCAGGAGGGTGTTCAACCGGACGGAGGATGGGATCTTTTCGGGCATCTACGTTCTCGGCGGATTCGTCTACCCCACGGGGAAGAACATCTATCACGACCCGACTTTCTCGACCTCCGAGATCGAGGTCTTCCTCGAGAGCGAGGTCTTCGACATCCTCCCTATAGGCAGCGTCGTCCAGCAGCTCTTGCTGGCCGTAGCCGCTGCCGTGTTCGTCGTGCTCATCAAGGTCACCCGGAGGAAGGGCGAGAGCAAGCCTGCAGCCCGCTCCACGGATCTCCGGAACAGGCGTCAGGATCCCCCGGGCAGAGCCGACCACGGGGTAAGGAGAGGTCCGCCTATCCAACGATAGGATGTAATTTCCATAGAAAGGTTCATAAATCCCTATCTCGATTTCTCAACGGGGAGACCTTGCAGGTGATATGCCCGTTCTGCGATGAGATCATAGAGATCGATGTTCTAGCGATAATGGAGGATGGCTTCACTAGATGTGATATCTGCAAGTCCCAGATATCCACCGATGATCTCGACCCCGAGATATTCAAGGAGATGGGCGGCGCCGAGGGCATGTTCAAGAGCGCCAGCACGCTGCTCAAGTCGGAGTTCGATCTCTGATCATCCCTGAACCCACCCTTCTACCGTTCAGTGCCACACCTTTGCGTCCAGTGCTTTCGCTGTTGATAATTAACATTGCGGACCGGCCTGGATGCCCGGTCCGCATCGATATCGTTCCACAGTTGATCTAGAACCTACGCTTCCTTCGGAAGATGGCGAACATGGCGACCATGCCGGCGCTTCCCAGGAGCACGGTAAGCTCTGGTACCTTCTCTGGTGCTGTAGTGTTCGTTGTGTTGACCAGCGGGTAGTCGTCGGCGGTCGTTGTCCCTTCGATGCCGTACGGGGAATCACCTATCCCGTCACCATTGGAGTCGGTTCCGTTGTAGTCGCCCCACCAGTTCCCGTGGGTGCCGTTGTCCCACTGGTTCGAGAACGCATTATCGTATCCCTGGGAGGTGTTTCCGCCGTTCCAGAGGAAGTTGTTGTTGTGGACCATGCAGACCGAGGAGTTGAACAGGCTGACACCATAGCCGGTGTTGTTCATGATCTCGTTGTAGGCTATCTCGGTGTTCGAGACGTTCCAGAGGGAGGTGCCGTTCTCGGCATTATGCATCAAGCTGTTGTTGATGACCTCAATGTACTCGCCATTGGCCAGGTTAAGACCGCTACATGAATTATTATGGATGTAGTTCCACCAGATGTATGAGAACCCCGTACCGCCGTGGGTGAAGATCGCCACGTCATTGTTGTAGCTCACCGTGTTGTTCAGGATCCCAAGCCCGTCGCAATTGTAGAAGACCATCCCCTCGTCGCCCCAGGAGACATCGTTGTTCGCTATAGTGAGATCGCTGCTCATGTCTAAGTACATTCCACCATAGTTGAAGTTGAAGGTGTTATTGTGGATCGACGAGTTCGCGAGGTGGCTGGCCCATATACCTTCATCGGAATGGTCGTACATTTCGTTGTACGATATCTCGATATTCCAGAAGTTCGTGAGCTCATCCCAGGAGTCGAGGTCCACCCCGTACGAGTTCTTGGCGAAGTAGTTGTCGAAGACGGTCAAGTTCGATACGTTCCATTTCCCTCTGACCCCATCGTTGTAGTTGCCTCCGCCACCGGTGTTGTTCAGGAAGGTACAATGCTGGATCAAGGTGTTGTTCGTTCCGTTGATAAAGATGCCATCCCCGTTGTTGCAGATATACGAGTTGGTGATGGTCATGTTGTCGGAATACTCGATCCTGATCCCGGTACGGTTGTTGTTGCTCACGTTGCAGTTGGCGACAGTGCCGTTCCATGTGTAGTAGAAGATGATGCCGGAGCTGTTACCGTTAGATATGTTCAGACCCGTGAAGTTCACCCATGCCCCAGTTACATTGAACACGTCGGAGATGTTCCAGCCGGTAACGAAGGTCATGTCCGTGCCGTTCCCGACGAACGATACTGTGAGATTCACAAGGACCTCCTCGGAATAATTGCCTGTATATACGAAGATGGTCGTCCCGTTATCGGCGGCGTACACTGCGTCCTGGATCGAGGTGAAGTCGGTCCACCATCCCACGTCGTCGTCAACTACGATGCTGCCGCCGTAGGCTCTGTCGATCACAATGTACATGTCGTATGTCGTCGCATTGGTGTAGTTGTACACATTGATGTAATACCAGCCGGTGACCGTTGCCGTCCCGGTGACAGACTCGCTCCCTGAGACCGACTCGGACTCGTCCAGCGATGATCCGTTCGTATCATACAGGGAGAGGTCTATGTCGGCCAGCGTGTTGTTGAACCAGATCGTGGCGTTGATCTCCTCGCCCACCCACAGGAAGACCTTGTAGTAATCGTTGTCGAAGCACTCCAGGCCTGTCCTGTTGCCGGCCGTGATGGCAGCCGCAGAACCCTGATCGTCGTTCTCCTCGAACTCGTCATCGGTCCTGACGCTCATCTCGTATTGGGTGCCGTTCTCGTACAGATAGACCTCGATATAGTGCCAGCCTGTGGTGGAGGCCACGTTCTCCAAGCCCTCCCACGACCTGTACGATTCTGAAGCGTTCATCTCAAGCAGGGACGGGTCGTATAGGAAGAGGTCAAGGTCAGCGGAGCCGTTGTCGAAGAAGATGTTGACTCCGATCATGTCGCCCGCCGTCAGGTAGACCTTGTACCAATCGTCGTCAGCGCAGGTGAGGTTAACGTAATAGCCGAAATCGATCTCCGCAGCAGATCCGCTGTCATCGTTCTCCTCGAAGCTGTCATCGGTATCGTTGTCAACTCCTGACCCGTTGACCGCCTGTATCAGCTCATCCCAATCGGTCCAGGTGAACGCGAAATCGTCATAGATGCTCGAATAGGTGTCAGGATAGTAGATGGAGAGTCCGTAGCTGCCTGGCAGAGCAGACCCATGGTCCTCGTATAGAACGGTGTCATTGATCGCATCCATGACACCGGCGCAGAGCAGGTCGATGGTTGCGTTGGCGCTCTCGTTGAACAGCGACCAGGCGAAGTCGTACAGATCGATTATGTCATCGTCGTGATATTCCTGGCTGTTGCCTCGTGCGGTCGCAACATCGTCGTTGTGCTCCGATATGTTCACCATAAGCGCGTCGGCGAGGTCATCCACCTTTTTCGCAACTGTGTCCGGCGAGTTCATCATGTCGATGTACGAAAGGGTGACATCCCCGTAGCCCGCATACCTAACCATGTAGGTCTCGATGATCTTCTGTGCCAGATGGGAGCCGTTCCAGGTCGTGACGTTGTTGCGAAGGTCATCCAGGAAGAGCTGGTATTCCCAGCCGTCGCCCGGTTCCGTCTCCTCCGATGCCAGGAAGTAGTTGGCGGTCCCGTTCGCCTCCAGGGCGACCTCCACCATGGCCATGAGGCACGCGTCCAGGCCGAACAGCTCTATCACACCGTGCTGGTCCTCGATCTGGTTCAAGGCCCAGCCGAGCTCCACAACCCCCAGGTTGTCGTGACCGTCCGTGTCGTCCCAGCATACTCCCCAGTGTCCTCCGCCATGGTCCCATAGGTCCAGCATGACGTTCGTGCTAAGGGCGAAGGACCTCATGCACCAGTCGTACCACTCGATGAGGGTAGAGGCGTTGCCCATGTTCGCCTCATCGGTCCATGATCTGTTCACCACCCATATCGGGAGCGAGACGTTGTCGCCGTCCCTGATGAACTTGATTGTCGTATCATTGGAATCCCATCGATCATGGAGTGCTAGGATCCACAGCCCGTCACCGGAACCGACCTGCTCCATCTCGACCACGTCCTCGTCACCTGCAGACTCCAGGTCGTTGTCCGCATCAAGGTAGACCAGGAAGAGCCACTGATCGGCGACTCCGCCCATGTTAACCACTGCCATGTGATAGTCGGAGTTGGATGTGCCGTGATCGACAAGGATGTAGTACACACCCGCATCGAGTCCGGTGCCGTTGACCATCTCCTCACCATCGGCATCCGTGGAGGAGTCAACGAGGACCATGGTCGAGTTGTACAGGTAGAGCCCCTGGCCGGCCGAGCTGGTCTCGTACCAAACCGTCACTCTAACGTCGTCCGATGCGGACAGGTTGACCTTGTAATAGTCGTCGTCCTCGGAGGAGAGGTCCGCGAACACTCCCGGGTCGATCCAGGCCGCGGTGAGGCTGTTGTCGTTCTCCTCGTAACCGTCATCGGCCGCTGCCGCAGCTGCGAACGCGAGTATCGCGACCGCAAGCATTGCCATGAGTAATCCTATCGATCTAACAAGTGATGTCCTAGGCATCTTGTCATCCCTCGGAGCCTGATGTTTGGCTCACCTATATAATAATGTCCCTAATGGACAACATCTACAAGTATAGAGGGAGGTCCGACAGGTCCAAGGATGGGTGTCCTGTACCTTCTTGTTCAGATAGGTCTCCATAACGGCTGCTTCTCGATGACATCTATGCCCATATACGGTCTGAGGACCTCGGGGACGACGACGGTACCGTCCGCCTGCTGGTAGTTGTCCAGGATGGCGACCATCGTTCGACCGATGGCGATGCCGGAGCCGTTCAGCGTGTGCAGGATCCTCGGCTTGCTCTCGCCCTTAGGCCTGTACCTGATGTTGGCCCTCCTGGCCTGATAGTCGGTGAAATCGGAACAGCTCGATATCTCGACGTAATCGTTCCTTGATGGAAGGTAAGCTTCCAGATCGTAGGTCTTAGCTGAGGAGAATCCGAGATCGCCTGTGCAGAGGAGCGATACGCGGTACGGTATCTTCAGCCTCTTCAGGACCTCTTCTGCATCCGCTGTCAACCCCTCAAGCTCGTCGAACGAGCTCTCAGGTGTGGAGAACTTGACCAGCTCCACCTTGTTGAACTGATGCACCCTGATTATCCCCTTGGTGTCCGCATGGCGGCCCGCCTCCCTCCGGAAGCACGGCGTGTAGGCGTTGAACCATATGGGCAGGGAGTCCTCGTCCAGGATCTCGTCCATGAGCATATTGGTGAGCGGGACCTCGGCGGTGGGAACAAGGAACATGTTGTCGCTCTCGATCCAGTACATGTCGTCCTTGAACTTGGGCAGCTGGCCGGTGCCTATCATCGCCTTCTCGTTGACGATGATCGTGGGGAATATCTCCTCGTACCCCTGCTCGGCGTGCAGGTCCAGCATGAAGCAGATGAGCGCCCTCTCGAGCTTGGCCCCGTCGCCTCTCAGCGCATAGAATCCGGAACCGGATATCTTTACTCCCCTCTCGAAGTCGATGATGCCCAAGGATTCACCGATCTCTTCGTGGCCCTTCGCATCGAATTCGTGCTCCTTGGGCTCGCCCCAGGTCCTGACGATCTCGTTGTCGGCCTCGTCGCTCCCGACGGGAACGTTCTCAACAGGGAGGTTCGGGATGTTGAGTAGGAGGTCGGTCCTCTTCTCCTCGAGCTTCTTCAGGTCGTCCTCGAGGCCGTCCATCCTCTCCTTGAGCTCGCGAACCTCCTCGATCAGCTTCTTCTTCTCGTCCCCGTCATCCATCTTGGGTATCGATCGAGAGGCCTCGTTCCTGCGCTGTCTGAGCTCGTTGACCTCGGTCAGGGCGCCCCTCCAACTCTCGTCTGTCGACAGGAGCTCGTCGAACGGTCCTGCCCACTCCTCGCCCCTTCCGAGCAATCGCCTTCTGGCCTCTTCTGTGTTCTCTCTTATGTACCTGATGTCAAGCACGGTGATACCCCCTTTTCGGGTCGTTGAACAAATCGCTTCAGGGATAAATAATGTTCCATTTGTGGTAAATCTAGGCAACGGAACATACGAGCCGAACGGCCGGTTGACCCAACCCTATCGGGATCGTGTCCTCACTCGCCGGTCATATCGATGACGCGCTTCGCCTTCCCCTCGCTCCTGGGTATCGTCCCCGGGGGTACGATCTCCACACCGAGCCTCAAGCCGATTATCGACTGGATCTCGGCCGATATCGCCGACGAGAGCTGGTCCAGGCTGCCCTGGGCGAACCTCTCAGTCGTCGGCTCCACCTCGACCTTGAGGTCTGTGAAGACGCCGGCCTTGAACTTGATGATCTGGTAGTTCTCGGAGGAACCCTCAACAGACAGAATAGCCTCCTCGATCTGCTTCGGGAAGGTGATGACGCCCTTGATCTTCATCATATCGTCCCTTCGACCAAGGATCCTGGAATGTCTGGCAAGGTGCCTTCCGCAAGCACATGCGTCCTCTTCGATCTTCGACAGGTCCTTCGTCCGGAACCGTATCGCGGGGAACCCCTCATGGGTCAGGGTCGTGATGATCAGCTCCCCCTCCTCGCCCGGGGCGACCGGCTGCATCTCCTCGTCGACGCACTCGACCAGATAGTGGTCAGAGTTGATGTGGAGGCCGCAGCGCTCCTTGCAGTCGAAGCTTGTGCCAGGACCGCCCACCTCGGTGAGACCGAACGCCTCATGTGCCGTGAAATCGCCCCATGCATCCTCCAGCTTGGTCCGTATCTCCTCACTCCAGGCCTCCGCCCCGAAGAATCCCATCTTCAGGTCGAAATCGTTGGCAGGGTCGAACCCCATCTCCTTGGCCACCTCGGCCAGATACAGACCGTAGCTGGGTGTGGCTCCCAGCGCGGTCGATCCAAAGTCCTTCATGAGCAGGATCTGGCGTTTCGTGTTGCCGGAGCTGGTCGGGATCGTCATCGCTCCCAGCTTCATCGCTCCGTAATAGAATCCGAAACCGCCTGTGAACAGGCCGAGTCCGTAGGCGCACTGCATCCTGTCGGATGCCCTCATGCCTCCAGCAAAGAGGCCTCGCGCCATTACCTCGCTCCAGGTCTCGATGTCCTTCTGGGTGTAGACCTTCACGACCGGCTTGCCGGTAGTACCTGAGGAGCTGTGGAGCTCGACCCAGGAATCGCTCGGCGTGCAGGTGAGCCCGAAGGGATAGGTCTCCCTGAGGTCCTCCTTCGCCAGAACGGGCAGCTTGGTGATGTCGTCCAGGCTCTTTATGTCGTCGGGCGAGACCCCCGCCTCCTTGAACCGCGCGTTGTAGGTGCTGTTGTTCCTGTACGCATGGTCAACGACCCACTTGAGCCTCTTTAGCTGAAGCTCCCTCATATCGTTCAACGGCATCGTCTCGATCTCTTCGCTGAAGAAGGTACCTGTCATTACGTCCCCTCGGAGATGGTTAAGGACACCGTGTTTAAATATCTTTACCGAGCAGAACCCCTCTCTCCCACTGATCTGCTAAAAAGCCCGTGTTCCAGCCGACCGATTATCGATGGATCCCCTGCTCGATGGTGGTCGGAACTACCGGTTTCATATGGCAATCTATAAATATATACAACGTTTTCCCGGCATTGCGCCTGATGCACCGCATCGGAAAAATCATGTATTCTAATGAGATTTCATTACCATTCTAATGAAAAACTATATATAATACCCGTTTTATCTAATTATCATGACCGATAATGGCGATAAGAAATATAGCACCATATCGATCCCGAAGCCCCTGTTCGACAAGATCAAGGGGAGGATCGACGGGACGGGCTTCAACTCCGTCTCAAGCTATGTCACATATGTTCTCAGGCAGGTCATCTCCCAGGACGAACCCAAGGACGAGGGGGATGTCTTCTCCAAGGAGGACGAGGAGAAGATCAAGGAACGGCTCAGGTCCCTGGGGTACCTGGACTGAACACGAATACGAACCCCATTCTCACATCAAGGTGATACAACATGATCAATCCACACGGCGGAGAACTCATCGATAGGAACATGGAAGGACCGGCAAGGGAGCGGCTCGCTGTCGACCCCCAGGACATCCCGGTCTTCGATATCGACAACGATATCGCGAGCGACCTTCAGAACATCGCGGATGGGAACTACAGTCCATTGACCGGCTTCATGACGAGGAACGACTACGACAACGTCCTCGAGCACATGCGGCTGGAGAACGACGTCCCCTGGACCATCCCGATCATACTGCCCGTGCCGGAGGGCGCTGTCAGCGCCGGCGAGGGCGACGACCTGATCCTGAGGCACAACGGCAGGAACATGGCGGTAATGAAGATCGAGGAGGAGTTCGAGCTCGATCCGGCCCGCCATTCGCAGGCCGTCTTCGGTACCACGGACCCGGAGCATCCCGGCGTGGCCGTTGTCAACGAGTACGGAAAGCGCGTCCTCGGGGGCGAGATATGGCTGCTCAACGAGATGGAATCCCCGTTCCCGACCTATCACCTCAAGCCGGCCGAGACAAGGGTGCTCTTCCAGGAGCGCGGCTGGGAGACCGTTGTGGCGTTCCAGACCAGGAACCCGCCGCACGTCGGCCACGAGTACCTCCAGAAGACCGCTCTTACCATGACCGACGGCCTTCTGATCAACCCGGTGATCGGCAGGAAGAAGCAGGGCGATTTCACCGACAGGGTCATCCTGGACTCGTACGACGCCCTCATCGACCATTACTATCCCAAGGACCGCGTGGTCCTTTCCACCCTCCAGATGGTCATGCGCTATGCAGGCCCGAGGGAGGCCATCCACCACTCGATCATCAGGAAGAACTTCGGCTGCACCCATTTCATCGTGGGCCGCGACCACGCCGGCGTGGGCAACTATTACGAACCGTTCGCCGCCCAGGAGATCTTCAGCGAGTTCGCAGACCTGGAGATCAAGCCGTTCTTCTTCAGGTCGTTCAAGTACTGCCATGCGTGCATGTCGGTGGTCAACGAGAAGACCTGCCCGCACCCGGACGAGAAGATAACGAACTTCGCCGGGACAATGGTCAGGAAGATCGTGAACGAGGGCGCGATACCGCCGCCCGAGATGATGCGCGCCGAGGTGGCCGAGGTCATCAAGGCCGCAGAGGTGCCCTTCGTACAGTAAGGGTACCGACACCCCCCCACATCATCTCCTGATCATCGATCCATCCTAGGAGAGACCGATCATGACCCTGGCACCTCCGGCACTGGACGAACTGCGTGAGAAGGTCAAGGCGGCCGGCAACACCCTGCTCGTCCACCACTGGGACACTGACGGCATCTGTTCGGCGGCCATCGTCGAGATGGAGCTGTTCGAGGCGACCGGAACCCCGCTGCCGAAGCGGTTCACGCCCCCCATGGGCAACTTCTTCCTGACCGATCCGGAAAGGGAGGAGATCGCATCGGGCGGCCACGACCTTGTCATCGTCGTTGACATGTCGTTCCCTCCGAGGGACATCCTGTTCATGGCGGACCAGGCCGGTTCGGTCGTGATCCTCGATCATCACGTAGGACCCCTCATCGAGGATCCGCGGGTGGAGCATCTCAACCCGGTCGTGAAGGGCGACTCCCAGGACAACAACCCCGCGACCACGTTCGTGGTCAGCAGGTATCTGGACCGGGAGCTCGATCTCCTGTCGGTCCTCGGAGCCGTCGGCGACCTGGGCAAGAAGCTCAGGAAGAGCCCCGAGGTCTGGGCCAAGGTCCAGAGGGTCATGGATGAACACAGCGAGGACCTGGAGACGGTCCAGTCGGCCGTCGACCTGATCGACTCCTCGTACAAGGTGGGCGATCGGGGCGGCGTCACAGCCGCTCCGTCCATCGTCAAACCCTGCGGCGCCGACCTCTCCGACGTTAGGACCTTCGGCCAGTGGGCGGAGAACCTGAAGAGGATCGACGCCGAGATCGACTCTGTGCTCGAAAGACCCCTTAAGGACCTCGGAAGCGGCCTAGTGATGCTCGAGATGGACACCGGTATGGAGATCATCTCCGCCGTCACCCGTAAGCTCGCCTGGTCCAGGACCGAGGGGGCCTCCATCGTCTACAACAGCAAGCCCGGTCCCAACGACCAGGTCTACGTACGCCTCTCCGGCGACGGCGATCTCACCGACGCCGTCAAGTGGGCCAAAGGAAGGCTCGCTTCCGCCGGCGGCAAGAAGGAGGTCCTCGGCGCCGTCGTCCCCAAGGAGGAGCGCGAGGAGTTCATGTCCGAGCTGGTCCCGAAGGTCCAGGCCAGCCTGGGATGAGGATCGAAAGATGCATCAGGATCATGTTATAAGATCAAAGGAGAGATCACAGATGACCAGAAGGAAACTGCTTGTCATAGGGCTCGACGCGGCCCCGCCCGCGCTCGTCTTCGACCAGTTCAGGGACCAGTTGCCGAACCTTTCCCGCATGCTCGAGAACGGTGTCCACGGACCCCTCAGGAGCATCACCCCCCCTATCACCATCCCTGCGTGGATGGCCATGTCGACGGGGAAGTCGCCGGGGAAGCTGGGACTGTACGGGTTCCGCCACAGGAAGAACAACGATTACAGGGATATCACCATCCCCACGTCGTTCTCCATAAAGGAGCCGACCTACTGGGAGATCGCCGGACGGTCCGGCCTCAGGGCCAACATCGTCGGCGTTCCCCCGACATATCCGGCCAAGCCGATCAACGGGAACATGGTATCGTGCATCATCACGCCTGATGACGAGTCGGAAGGGTTCGCCCATCCCGACGGGCTCAGGGCGGAGATCAGGGACCTCGTGGGCGAGTATATCTTCGACCTCCCCTTCAGGGTGGAGGACAAGGAGGGCCTGCTCGACGAGATGACCGAGATGGCCGACAAGAGGTTCAAGGTGGTCGAGCATCTGATGAAGAAGGGCGACTGGGATATCACCAAGTTCGTCTGCATCGGCGTCGACAGGATCGAGCACGCCTACTGGAAGTACTTCGACACCGAGCATCATCTCTACGAGCCCGGCCACAAGTTCGCCGACTCGATCCTCGACTACTTCAAGTTCGTGGACGAATGGATCGGCAGGCTTCTGGAGCAGACCGACGACGACACCCTGGTCATGGTCGTGTCCGACCACGGCGCCAAGAGGATGAAGGGCGCTTTCTGTATCAACGAGTGGCTCATCGAACAGGGCTACCTCGTGCTCAAGGAGCCCCATCCGGAGGGTGATGTCAGGTCCATCTCCAAGCTCAACGTCGACTGGGAGCGGACCAAGGTGTGGGGGTGGGGCGGCTACTACTCCCGGATATTCTTCAACGTCAAGGGCCGCGAGGCCACCGGCGTCATAGAGCCGGAGGAGCTCGAGACCTACAGGACCGAGTTCATCGAGAAGCTAAAGGCCATCCGGGGCCCGAACGGCGAGGAGTGGAAGACCTTCGTACACAGGCCGGAGGACATCTATCCGGTCTGCAACGGGGCTCCTCCCGACCTGATGGTATTCCTCGACGACCTCTACTGGAGGGCCGCCGGCACCATCGGCCACGGGACCAAGTACCTGTTCGAGAACGACACCGGCCCCGACGATGCCGTACACGACTGGGACGGTATCTTCATCCTGTACAACCCCGCCTTCGACGGCGAGGTGGAGCGAAGAGCGAACATCCTGGACATCGCACCCACCGCACTCACTTGGCTGGGGATCGATGTTCCGGAGGATATGGAGGGAGAACCGATCCCTCTCAAGGAATGAGAGATAACGAGATAACGATCCAGAGAGGTGAAAAGACATGGAAAACGGAGTGACAGTTTGGTTCACCGGCCTTCCCTGCTGCGGGAAGACCACGGTAGCGGACAAGGTAGCGGACATCCTGAAGAACGAGGGACACAGGGTCGAGAGGCTCGACGGCGACATCGTCCGGCAGGGCCTCACCAGGGACCTGGGCTTCTCCAAGGAGGACAGGAACAAGAACATCGAGCGCGTGACCTTCGTGACGAAGCTCCTATCGAGGAACGGCGTCATCGTGCTCTGCACCTTCGTCTCGCCGTACATCGCCAGGCGCGACCAGACCAGGGAGGAGGTCAGCGAGGACAGCTCCTTCGTGGAGGTCTTCACCAAGTGCTCCGTGGAGGAGTGCGCCCGCCGCGATGTGAAGGGGATGTACGCCAAGGCCTTCGCCGGCGAGATCAAGGACTTCACCGGCGTCGACGACCCCTACGAGGAGCCCCCGAGCCCCGAGCTCGTCATCGATACCGAGGCCGAGACCGTCGAGGAGTCGACCCAGAAGGTCCTCGACTACCTCAAGGGCGCCGGCTTCGTCTGAGGCAGGGCAATAGGCGGCTCGCAAGGCCGCTATGAACGGCGTACTGAACGGATAGGGTGAACCTGCGCGCTAGGTACAGCCGTGATAAGGATTCGCAGGGAAGAACATGGCAGAAGAAGGGAGATCAGAGAGGGTTCGCCGCAAACGTTCACCGGAAGGTCTCGATCCTGCCAAGGAACGTCAGACCGAAGATGAAGACCAGGCTTCCACAGAGGACGAGGAAGCATCAGAGGAGAGCTATATCTTCAAGGGCGGTGCGGGCAGGAAGCTCGTTCCAGGCTACGGGAACCTCCAGCTGGCCAGCATGGTCACGGCCACGATCATCCTCCTCATCGCCATCTATATCTCATGGTACGGAGAGAAACCGGACGGACTGACCAACGACGGAGTGATCGTCATCGGCCTCCTGCTGATGGCCGTCATCCTATGGGTCTCCGAAGCGGTACCACTTGCGGTCACCGGCCTGCTCATCATCATGCTCCAGCCCCTGCTCCTCCAGACCGCGTCGGAAACGCCGTATGAGAAGGAGATCTTCGCATCCTTCGGCAACTCCGCTGTCTTCTTCCTCATCGGCGCCCTGATGCTCGCCGTCGCTATAGAGAAGCACAACGCCCACAAGCGGCTCGCATTGAAGATCCTAAAGACCTTCGAGGGGTCGCCGGCGAAGCTCACCCTCGGGATCTTCCTTCTAAGCGTCTTCATGCCGTTCCTTATGCCGGAGCACGGCGTCGTCATACTCCTGCTTCCCATCGCCATGCTCCTGATCATATCCATGGGTCTCGAACCCGGCAGGTCCAACTTCGCCAAGGTCAGCCTCCTCTCGATAACCTACGGTGCGAGCATCGGCAGCCTGGGAACGATCATCGGCGGCGCGCGGAACCCGCTGACCATCGCATACCTGAGCGAACACCTGGACAAGGAGGTCTCATTCCTGGAGTGGACCTATATCTCCTGGCCGATAGTCCTGATCTGCGCTCCCCTGGTATGGATCATCCTGACCAGGGTCTTCCCCCTGGAGAAGGTGGAGATCAGCAGGGCCAAGGTGATCCTAGAGTCCGAGGTACAGCAGCTCGGTGGTTACTCGCATGGCGAGATCAAGGTCCTGTTCATCCTGGCCATCACCGTCCTGATGTGGGTGTTCCTATCCACAACCATCTCGGTGGCGATCATCGCCCTCATCGGGTGCATCCTGCTGTTCATCACAAAGACCCTCGACTGGAGGGACGTGGAACGGAGGATGCAGTGGGGTATCATACTCCTGTACGGAGGTGCCATCACCCTGGGCATCAGCCTTCAGAACACCGGTGCCGCAGAATGGCTCTCGGAGAACATCATCGAGGTCGCCGGGTCAGATCCGTACATGCTGGTCCTCCTCACCATCATCATAACGATCCTGCTCACCAACGTGATGAGCAACACGGCCGCGGTCGCGGCCCTTCTGCCCATCGGCGGCGCGATGTTCGCAAGCGCCGGCATGTCCGAGCTGGTCGCATCCTTCGTGATCAGCCTGAGCGGCGGCCTTGCGTTCATATTCGTCATCGCCACTCCGGGCAATGCCATAGTATATTCGTCAGGCTATGTTTCGACCCGCGACTTCCTCAAGGCGGGTATCATCGCCACAGTCACCTGCATAGGTGTTATATTCCTGGTGGCGGTTACTTACTGGGAGATGATCGGCCTTGGAAGCTGATCGGGGTGCACCCGGACCGAGCCTGACCAAGGGACGGAATTGATGACATGAGAGAGACACACGAGATACCGTTGACGGACGCCGATGCACAGGCCAACGGACCTGAGGAAGGGGCCGAGCCGGTCCCTCCGGCGCTCGACCCTGGCCCTCTCCAGCAGTTGGTCCTCCCGATCTCCGCGGAACATTATCCCTGCCGCGCAATGAGCAGGCTTCATGACCTTGTACATCGGTTCGACATGGAGGTCCACTTCCTGTATTCCCAGAACCGGACCGGCACCAGGGCGATGAAGCGCACGGCCGAGTACATCCTCACCGATCATCAGCTGGACCAGATGGAGAAGGCCCTCAACGAGATCGACGAGAAGACGTGCCAGCAGAACCTCTTCCGCGCCGAGGAGGAGATATTCGACGCCGATGTCAGATACGACAAGACCGTCCTCCGCAAGCTGACCTTCCGCAACGTAAGACGTGAGATCGGACGGTCCCGCGGCAAGGTCCTGATATGGGAGGACGAGCTGCGACCGATGGTCCGCTCGCGCCTCCTGAGAGAGTCCGCAATACCACTGTGGCTGGAGCGGACCGGAGAGGACATCGCCTCGATCACGCTCGTCCTCTCCGACGAGACACGTGTAAGCCGGCTTCCCGAGATCGCCAGATTACTGGCTACCTCATACGAGGCAGAGCTCACGGTCATCTACTTCATCGGTCCGTCCCCCGAGGCGGAAAAGCACAAGGTCAGGGCCCGCAGGTTATTCTCCTCGCTGAAGAAGAAGCTCGGACCAGATGTTGACGCCCACATCATGACCGATCCCATGGACACGGTCCTCCAGATCCCCAGGGTCAGGGATTCCGACCTGATGATAATAGGAAGGACAAGGGGCGCCGCCAGCAGGGCGGCGCGGTTCGATCACACCCATGAGATTTCATTGGCCTTCAGGAAGAACGTTCTTGTTATCTGAGCGAATGGCCCATCCTGTTTTCATATTTGATCGCCGCTGGCTGGGTGCCAACGGTCTTCAAGCGTGGGTGCTAGCATTTCAAACCCTGGGGAGCATTGAGCATTGTAAGCTGTCTGGGGGGTACCCTTCCGTGACGGCCCCCCGACGCTAGATCATGTATGGGGGACAGTGTGTCATTGATCATCATTTCGACGAAGAGGACTAGTTTGGATCTAATGTCATGGATCTTTCCCCTTCTTTCTTAGACCCAATCCTTGCAAAAGCGTGGGGGGCTTTCAGAGAGGGAATTCTTAAGAATCATCGGTAGGCCGATCATCCATCTCTTAAACAATCCTAAAACCGCCTCTAAACCCAATAAATGCACATAATAGATGCGTTTAAAGAATCATATAGTGAAGATCTCGTAGCACAAAGCTTAAATATGAGTTCAACTCCGGTTCGAACCTTCTTTTATACCCCGCTGGCGGTAGTTCTACTTAGAGAGAAGCCCCCGAATCTCCCTAGAACGGTGATGAACATGGTGAACGACAAGAACTTCGACGCCCTCGATTTCCGGTTGACGCCCCTGAAGCGCTATATGCTCTGCGGGAACAGGCTCCTCCCTGTCATAGAGTGAAGGTGATTATAATGAGTGATACCGAATTCAATGGATGGCCCGAGAACCACAGGCGGATAATGGTGTGGAGGAACACGCTGGCGGATGAGATGAGCAACGGGACGCTCCCGACGACACTTCCCCGGAAGGCCTTGATCGCGGAGAGGAACCCCTACTACTGATATCGGAAGGCGATGGTAATGACCGAGGATTTCATAGACGGCTTCGAGGCGGCGACCCGACTGATCATGAAGAGGCTCGACGATCAGGACGACGACCCTCGACGCGTCGTGGCAGTGATCTAT
>JANQNJ010000110.1 GCA_028279645.1 Thermoplasmatota archaeon | reverse complement strand
GCCGCTGAGGCCGGCGATGGCGAACGACGTCGTCCGGAGCTTGCCGTCGATGTCGATGACGCGCATCTCCTTGCTGCTGGCGTGCAATGGCGCTCCGATCCCCTTCTCCTTCATCATGTGCCATGCCAGCCTGAGCGTCGCCTTCTTCAGCTCGCCGAAGTACTCACCGCCCAGAAGGTAGCCGATGTAGTTCTCCCTGTCGAATATGTTCAGGTTCTTCGGAGGAGCACCTTCCTTGTTGTAGGGCAGCTCCTGGCTCCTGGTGTTCACAGATGCCGACCATATCGGGTTCACCCATGTCGGATCGGCGATAAGAAGGATGTCGGGGGGGCCGTCGTTGACGGGAGGATGGTTGTTGAGATGGAAGTCGAGCGCGTGCTTTGCGAAAGCACGCGGGACGATCAGGCCGACCTTCACGACGAAGTCGCTGCCCTTGCAGATGTTGGTCTCTGTATACATCAGAGGCCGGTCCATTAACCGTTGGTTGATGTCCAGGGCGAGCCGCTGGTAGAAGTCCTGTTCGTGCGGATTGCACAGTGAGAGGTCGACGAAGGCCCGCGGGGTCCGGGCCGTCACCGAGCCCGACCAGCTTACTGGGATCCGTCCCTCGATACCGTACATCTCTGTGGCCTTCTCCGGCAATCGGTCCCTGGCGAATTGAACCGTGGGCTGCCCCTTCAGATAGTCGTACAATGTCGGTGTCGAGGGGTTCTCCTCAAGCTTCCTCGCCTGGTGCCTCAACGTCACGGCCTTGGTCTTGAGCAGCCTCTCGCTCAGCGTGATCTCATCCCCTCATCAGGACCGTCGTCCTCTCCCTGGAATGGCAGTGCGGTCCGAGGATATAAAACCATTTACAAGGGTGGGAGAATGGACCTTGAAAATCGAGCTCACGTCCGGACCTATGCCTCAGTACCGTACGGCTTCCAAGGTGATCACTGTATCCGAGCCTAGGTTCGATCTGTCCTCTTATCTCCGTCGAACGTCGAAAATTGTTCATGTTAGGGGTCATAATGTAAAACGATTGTACAGATAATATTAATATTAGGAACTAACAAAAATAGTAACAATGGAACTGGAGTCCAGTCCCATACTGGGAGAGACCATCGATGGTGATACCCATGATGGACTGTACAGAGGTGGAAAAGAAGAGGATGAACATCACCCTCGTCCTCGCCCTTATGTTATTCCTTTCGATGATCATCGATTACTCCACCACCCTCTATTTCTCGGGGGATGGGGAGCTCGGTGACCAGGAACTTAGTCCGTTCCTGAGAATGGGGGAGTCGATAGGCCACCCGACACTGGTGGTGATAGTGATGGCGGCGATCATAACGTTCCTGACCTTTGGCGTGATGATGTCGCTGCACAAGGTCAACTACCTGTACAAGGGGGTGGCCGCGTGCGTGCTGTTCCTGTCTATAACGCACTTCCTGGGCGGCACCAGCTGGTACCTGCAGAGCGCGGTATTCTCGCAGGTCCTCGTGCTGTCGAGCGTGATACTGATCGCCGCAAGCCTGTTCCTCGTAGCGTTCTCGGTCGACAGCTTCCTCAAGCCGCAGGCGTTCACGATGGCGATAGCCGGCACACTGATCATCGGGCTGGTGACGTCGTCGATGGTCCTGCCCTATGTCGAAGGGAAAGGCGATCAACCGTATGCGGCGGAGGCCGCGGAACCATTGAGGTCCTGGTCGTTGAGATGGGTCACGTACCAGACGGAGGCCGAGTCGTTCGAGGGTTGGACCGACGACGGCGGATCGACCATGGTGGATCTCAATCTGGAGAGATTGAACGCGACCAGCTTGGAGATCATGTTGACCTGGACCGACGATACGTCATCTGGTCAGCTGGAAGGTGAGCAGGACACGCTGTGGATCTCGGTGGTCACACCTGAAGGTGAGCAGCACACCATGAGCTCCGCGGAAGGTGAACTGGTGATGAGCATCGCACTGAATCAGGTACCCAAAGGGTTCGTGGTCTACGATACCGACCAGCGGCTCGAGGTCCAGTACTACCTGGACGCCCTCACGGCGTCGAAGGGGTTGGGAGCCTGGAGCTTCACAATAGGGGTCGAGAGCAGGGGAACGATCGACGAGATCGAGAAGACCGACGACGGGAACTCGTGGAAGCTCGAGCTAGAGCATGGATGGTACGAAGGGTTGGCCGAGAGGAACTGACCGGTGTCACTTCTTGAGAGCGCCGGTCTCGCGGCCGATCACGGCGAAACGTGCCAGCAAGGAATCCAGCTGGATACGCTCATTGGAGCCCTGGACCAGACGGAACTCGACCTCGCCGATGTGATCGATGAGATCGATCTTGCGCTTCTCCGGGAAATCCAGGGAATAGACCTCGCGATGGATCGCCTTCAGGATATCCTCTCCCGATAGACCTTTGTTAACGAGCATGTTCGTCAGGAAGTTCCTGGCATCCACGAACTGTCCGCCCAGCGAGAGCGCGATGAGCTCCCTTGTCTCCTCGGCGGTGACGGAGCCCGTGATCTGGTGGATGGCTGCCGACTCGATGCGCTTATCAAGCGAAGCGGCCACCTGAAGGGTGTTGATGGCCTTCCTGAGGTCTCCCTCGCAGATGAACAATATCGCCTCGAGGCCGTCGTCGGTGATATCGAGCCCCTCCTCCTCCCCGATCCGCCTGAGGAAGGCCCCTATGTCCTCCCTGTCCACCGATCTGAACCGGAATACGGCGCACCTTGACTGGATCGGATCTATTATCCGGGAAGAGTAGTTGCATGAGAGGATGAACCTGCACGTGTGTGAGTACTTTTCCATCGTCCTCCTCATGGCGGCCTGCGCCGGACGGGTAAGGGAATCGGCCTCGTCCAGGAAGATGATCTTGAAGGTGGCATCGCCTATCGGTATCGTCCTGGCGAAGTCCTTGATCTTCGACCGGACCACGTCGATGCCCCTGTCATCGCTGGCATTGAGCTCCTGGAAGTTCTGGTGCCAGTGGTCCTGGAACAGGTCCTTGGCCAGGGCGATGGCGGACGTGGTCTTACCGGTCCCAGCAGGACCGGCGAAGAGCAGATGCGGCAGGCTGCGTTTCTCCACATAGGCCATCAGACGTTCGGTGATCTCCCTGTGACCAACTACATCCGAGAGGGTCTTCGGCCTGTACTTCTCTGTCCATATGTCTTCCAAACCATCACCGCTCAACATGGAACGGGATGCTCGGTTAAAAGGTTTCTCCAGGGGGGGGGCTCGGTGAAAGGGAGGATACCGACGCCGAGCACCGTCGGACGGAGAGGCTGTCCACTCCGTGTAAAAAGATTAATATAGGCGTGTCAATTTTGACCGATAGACGATGGGCCCGTAGCTCAGCCAGGCAGAGCAGTCGGCTCTTAACCGAAAGGCCGAGGGTTCGAATCCCTTCGGGCCCGCCATCTCCTTTTCGTCGCTTTTACATTGTTCTCAGGAGATGGCGCCACAATATGATTTTAAATGCTGTGGCGGTACATCAAGCTTGTATACGCTGTGTTCTTTACTTTTAAGATGTTGATATTCGAACACAGCTGGACCATGGATGCGGATCCGATCTTAATATCGTTCTAGCAGCCATGGACCAGAGGACTGCGGTGCAGTCCTCGCATGAATTCTTATGCTATCTTGGACCGAGTCACTTGCTATCGTCAATGAGAGGCGTTCCTCGGTCCCTTCGGGCCTGCTTGAACATCGCTTTGTTGAGATACGGAATTATCTATCTTTCAGCATCTTCTTGATGCCTTTCCATTATGTTACATACACATACACAAAATATATAATAGGAAAACAACTTTCAACTCTGAGGAGCGCCGGTTGTGCTCTTCGTAAACGGTTGTGTCCATTGCATCTGCCGGTCTGCCCGAAACAGGGTCTTAGACCGTCAAAACAAGAGCAAAAAGGATATATACCATCTGCCGATTAACGAGACAATTAGAGGTGAAAAAAAATGAACCACACTAACAGGCTGGCATTCGTCCTGGTCCTTCTGGGCATCTGCGGATTAGCTCTCATCGTACTGGCTGACAGTGCGGAGGGTCAGGGTTTCGTTCAGGTCTCTGCGAGCTTCAACGATGCTTCGAAGGATGCTGATGTTGCCCCGGGCAAGTCGGGAACCGTAACGTTCCAGGGCATGATAGACGTGCTCAACCCGACCACCGGCGACCAGACAACGGTAAGCCTGAGGGTTAACTCGAGGTGGCCCGCGGTCA
>JANQNJ010000096.1 GCA_028279645.1 Thermoplasmatota archaeon | reverse complement strand
CGATGTGCACACCTATACCTGGACCGTTACCGGTCTAGGCTCAACCTCCGACGGCTACCGACGGGGAGCAGGATACAAGAGAGGACTGGTCTTCGAGGGCGGCAACCTCGTAATGGACCAATCGACCGGTGTTCTCGACATTAACAACAACATCGAGTGGTACATGGGCTCGACCGAGGATGTCACCACGGGGAACATCTACCTCACGGGAAGCTGGTACTTCTGGGGTAGCACCACCGGCATCACCCTTGGAGGCGACAACGTTGTTACCTTCGACGGATCAGGTGACGCATATCTGTATTCCTGGACGACGACCTGCCACTTCAACGATCTGACCATCGACAGGTCCAACGATATCTACACAGGTGGAACAGGGTATGTCATGGTCGATGGCGACCTCTACATGGACAACACCGACAGCGACGATGATCTAACCGTGGACATGGCCTTCATCGTCAACGGCAGCGTCGGCGTCAATCGCGGCAGCCTCGAGCTCTTCTCAGGCAGCGACATGGATGTCAAGGGCGACCTCGAGACGATCTCCAGCAACGGGCAGCTGAGGATGTCGGGCGGCGATCTGAGGGTCGACAACGATCTCATCGCGGACGGCTGGGGCATCGATATCTTCACGAATGGAGGGACCATCGATGTGGGAAACGATCTGTTCGTCGTCTCGAACTACCCCGGCCTCTACATTCACCAGGATGAAGGGAAGCAAGTCACCATCTCGGCCGATCTCATCCGAATTAACAATACAGGGCTGATGCGCGTGAACTCCAACGACACCCTGGTCGAATCCAACACCAACCTCTACATCCACGGCACCCTCGATGTCGGCGATTATACACCGAAGTTCACCCTGCGCTATACGGTCTTTGGAGGAGGTACCTTCAACTACGGTAAGAGCTCGGTCTGGTTCGAAGGGGGCCTTACGATCTCCCAGAACTCCTTCGAGTTCTGGAACCTCGTGATCAACAAGACCGGTGGTGATTTCAGGCTGGGAAGCAGCACCATCGTCGTCCATTCCTGCCTCTTCATACTCCAGGGCAACATGGACATGTACGGATATGATATCACGGTCAACAGCGAGGGGAACACTTTCACCTACGACAGCACCGATTATCACGGGTTCGTCAACTACGGTGGTTCTCTGGAGATGACCGGAAGCGCAGAGGTCCTGAACGTGAACGGACCGGTCTCATGGTTGAACGGAAGCACCGGGACGATAACCGACGGTACGATCAACTGCAACGGCTCATGGGAGTTCGGAGAAGGGTCGGACGTGAACCTGACCGGCGCCAACGTTGTCAAGTTCACCGGGAACGCTGCCGATGTCTGGTCTGACTACGTGATGATAACCTCTGACAGCGCCGAGAGCTCCTTCCATGACCTGACCACCGACAGGGATAGCGGAAAGGCCGTCGTGGTCTGGGACGATTCGGACCAGCCATTGGTCGTCGATGGCAACCTTACACTCGACAGCGGTGATTTCCGTATCTATAGCAGCGAGGTCGAGGTGGGCGGCAAGGTCCATGTGAACAGCCCGATCCTCTATGTTGATGGTTACGGGGATACGACAAGGACAGCTCTTGAGGCTGCCGGGGACATGTATATCCAGTCCGGATCAGGGTTCATGACCTTGGCTTCCTCAACATCCGCCACATACGTTGAGTGCGACGAGCTCTACCTCAACGGTTCGATGGACCTCGGGGACAATACCGAGTTCTACACCACCCGCGGACGCATCTACGGCTCACTTACCTATTCCTCCGGCGCGGACGAGACCGCGTCCCTGGAATCCTCGAGCATGCTATACATCTATAATGGCGCCACCGTGGACATGGTGACCCCGGGGGAGACCTGGCTGAACAGCTCGACCAATTCGATCTGGTCGCAGGCCGGCGGAGAGCTCGATATGCGTTCCGACACGGCGAACGTATACGCGCATCTTCAGTTCTACGCATACATGGACGTCTACTGCGGTCCGGACCACACACCGCATTTCTACATCGGCAGCGGTTTCTACGGCGGCGGCTTCCGTCCTGGCCATAGTGTTGTGACATTCACCGATGTCAGCATCAGCTCGATTCATTACGATACACAGTTCTACGACATCGTTCTCGATCAGGGACCCCAGCTGTTCAGACCGGAGGTCGAGTTGGAGGCGCACGATATCAATGTGACCTCGGGGACCTTCGATCTCAACGAACATAACGTGACGCTGAACGGCTCCCTTGATATCCTAGGTGAGCTGATGCTCGTCGACGACGTGACCCTCGAGGCAGAAGGCGATATCAAATGGTGGCCGGGAGCTACCGAGGATGTTACAGCCGGGACCATCATTGCAAACACCGATCTCGCGGTCCACGATGGTGCCGAGGTCTCGCTGTCAGGGACAAATCTCCTCCGTTTCCAGGGGAGCGGCCGCGCCAACTGGACCAACTATGATAAGGATACAACTTTCAACGACGTGAACGTTGAAAGGAGCGGGTGGTTGTACAACAAGGGGCTATACGCTGTCGATGATCTAGTGGTCAACGGCGACCTCACCATCGACATGGTCCTCGACTACTATGGTCTAACGGTGAACTTCGGTACGGTCATAGTCAACGGTGACGCCAATCTCGTCTCCGGTAAGGCTCAGAGCTCCTCCGGCGGCAACATCACCGTTCTTGGGACCACCTACTGCCAGGACGGCTCCTACATGGTCGCCATAAACGATTTCAGCCTCCAGCGGCTCGAGGTCGAGGGACATCTGCTATTCAACAGCACAGGTGCCTACGTCCATGTGAACGAGAGCCTGTACGTGCCTGGCAGCCTCATCGATTTCAACGCCGCCAATGCGCTTCTTGTTGTGGATGGATTCATGTACGTCAATGCCTCAGCAGTGGTCGACATGTCTGGATCAGAGAAGTACAAGCTGATCGTGAAAGATGATCTCTTCATCTACGGACTACTGAACATGACCAACGACGATGCGATCCTCGAGGCCTGGGAGGATATCAGAATATATCCATCCGGAACCCTGGACTGCGGCGATACGAGCGAGGCGAGCATCTATGTGCAGGGACATTTCAACGACGTGAGCGCCGTCCAGACCCAGAGATATATCTACGGTCACAGCACGGTGTTCATGAACGGCGACGCGACCCAGTTCCTTGAGGATTCCCTTGATTACTGGAAGGTTGTGATAAACAAGACCAGTGGCATCGCCACTCTCGAGGGAACCGCTCATGATCCAACCGTTTGGTGCGCGTTCTTCATCCAGGAGGGCGAGTTCCAGCTGGGAGATCACGAGATGACGTGTGAGGCCCTCAACCTCGGCCACGAGCATCTGGGCGATGATTACCAGTCGTTCGCCAACTTCGGAGGGAAGCTCACCATGCTGTACGAGAACTCGGTGCTCGACGTCAACAAGAACGCGTTCTGGGGTCCGACCAGCGATGCCAATATCGATACCGGCACCATCGAGGTCGCAGGAAATTGGGAAGTTGCCTTGGGGTCCTCCGCGACCCTTGAGGGCGATAACTTGGTGGTATTCGACGACACCAACGTCACCGACATCGAGATCGACGAACCCGATTTCTACTTCAACAACGTGACCTTCAAGAAGCCGAGCTCCAGCTACGATACATGGTTACTCGGAAGCGCCGATGTCAACGTCACGGATACTGTCATCCTGTGGGACGACAACATAGTTGACGTCCGCCACAAGACCCTGGAGGCGGACATGGTCTATCTCTACGACGATTCGAACCTGACCGTATCCTTCGGTGCGGGTGAGCTCTATGTATGGAACACCATCGATACGAACAGCTCATCGACCCTTCACATGGCAGATGGCTCCTTCGCATCGGTTCGAAACCTAACAGGAGATGGTGACGTATGGATGGACGGCGACAGCAACCTTACGGTCCATCAGGACCTGTTCCTGTCAAGTCCGGGCGAGATACACTCGGGTACATCGACCATCTATCTTACTGGGGATGATCTATGTGCCCTGAGGAACTATGGTACCTTCCATCATCTCGTGATAGACAAGCAGGCGAGCGTCAGCGCCAATGGGGACATGGTGTTCACGGGCGATCTCAGGATGCTCGATGGCACCTTCTATCCCCAGAACTTCGAGATCCACATCGCCGGAGACTGGTTCTGCGATCCGGGTTTCAACTTCTGGGCCGCGGCCAACAACCTCGTCACATTCTACAGCGGCGGAGACCAGTACGTGCAGACCGGTGGGGCCGGAGGCGACCACGAGTTCAGTTATCTGACCATATCCACCCCTGGGACGAACGTCATCTTCCAGAACTACTCGGCCGAGATCGCAAAGAACCTCACAGTCGATACCGGATGTACTTTCAATTACAGCTATCCCGGTGGCGACCTGATCTTCGGTGCGGGCGGTGTCCTGATAAACGGGACCTTTGAGATCTACAACGATGGCGACGCGATCCACGTCGTATTCGATGATGGGAGCACCGTTGTCAACAACGGACAGATGACCCTCATCTCCACCGATATCAACGGGATCTACCTCCAGTCGGACAATCCAGGGACTCAGTGGCATCTCGAGGACAACACGGCCTCGGCGAAGAACCCGCTGGTCGAGAAGATCAAGGTGGAGGATTCCGACGCGAGCACTGGCAACACCATCTATGCGGATGGTGATTCAACGAACGCGGGCAACAACGACAACTGGAACTTCGGCAAGGCCATCGACATCACCCTTGACGGGCTCGAGGGGACGACGGTCAACATCAGTGTGGTCCAGTACGGCACCACCGAGACGATACCCTCCTTTGACATCCTTGGTACCAGCTACATCGATACCTGGGCCGACGAAGGAACGACGGCGACCCTCGAGGACACATTCATCGTGACGATGAACGAGGAGCGCTACTACACCGAGGACACCGTCTCCTGGACCATGAGCGCCAACCTGTCCACTTCCGTCACCTACTACCGTCAGTGGAAGCCCGACATCACCCTCACAGGAACGGAGTCAGGTTACGAGGTGACCGCCTACTATACCGCACTCGGCGGCTCCTCCTCCCAGGCCGGTCGGCATACCTCCTGGACGAAGTGGATCGACAACGGCACTTCCCTGAGCTTCGATGCGGAGACCACGGGTTCTCCGAGCAGGCACACGACCGAGGACTTCACCTCGCCGCCATGGGATCCTCTAACCTCTGCACTCACTGAAACGGTGACCTACGAGGTCAACGAACTTCCGGAGCTTAACGACGGCGATGTCACACCCGATACCGGCGATACCGATACGATGTTCAATTTCACCGTGAACTACACCGATGCCAACGGCGACTGGCCCTCCTACGTCTATGTCAATATCAACGGCGTCAATCACAGCATGAGCGAGACCGATACAGGGGATACGGATGTCACCGATTGGAAGGAGTACTACTACGAGACAAAGCTGTCAGCAGGGAACAACGACTACTACTTCATAGCCAACGATACCTACGAGGAGAACAGCACCGAGTCCGCGACCCAGTCCGTGACCGTGATCCCTGAGTTCCTCCTTCCGCTGGCAGCGGTCGGCATGATGGCGGTCTTCATCGTCATCAGGCGCAGGCGAAGGAACTGATAAACACCAGGATCCTTCTGGACCGAACATACCCCGTTCGAGGGGAAATCTTTAATCGTAGCCCTGGCGTTCCACCCAAGGAGGGGAACCTGATGAGCGACGTATACTTTGCAGACCTCCATGCCGACACAGCGCGGGACAACGTCCCATCGAAGATCGACAGGCTCTTCGCTCGCGCCGGCTTCGGAGAGGCGCTCGATAAACACGACTTCGTGGCTGTCAAGACACATTTCGGCGAGCCCGGAAACTCTGCCTTCCTGTCGCCAGTTTGGATCAGACAGGTGGTGGACAACATCAAGGCGACCGGAGCAAGGACCTTCGTCACCGATGCGAACACCATCTACCACGGAGAGCGGGCCAATGCAGTGGACCACCTGGAGGTGGCACACAGGCACGGTTTCCTCCCATCCGTGATAAACGCTCCCGTTGTCATAGCTGATGGATTGAAGGGGATGGACACCGTCGAGGTCGAGGTCGGTCTGAAGCATTTCGATACGGTCAAGGTGAGCGCTGCCGCATATCATTCGACAGCGTTCATATCTACAGCTCATTTCAAGGGGCATAGGCTCTCAGGCTTCGGCGGCACCATCAAGAACATCGCCATGGGCCTCGCATCGCGGCCTGGAAAGCAGCTTCAACATTCGGACGTAAAGCCCGAGGTCGATCAGCAGAAGTGCGTCGGCTGCCTCGAGTGCATCCGGGTCTGCCCGGTGAACGCCATCGACGAGATCGAGGGCAAGTCGCTGATAGACGAGATGAGGTGCATCGGCTGCGGCGAGTGCACGGCCAACTGCAGGTTCGCCGCCATAAAGATCCAGTGGGACACCGACAAGCCCACCTTCCAGGAGAAGATGGTCGAGTACTTCTACGGCATCATGAAGGGAAAGATGGAGAGATCCGGTTTCTTCAATTTCATCGTGGACGTATCCCCTCACTGCGACTGCCTCGGCTGGAACGACGTCCCGATCGTGCCCGGTATCGGCATCCTCGCCTCCAGGGACCCGATCGCACTCGATGCCGCATGCGCCGACCTGGTGAACAAAGCGGTCGGGATGCAGGGATCGAGCCTATCGGACC
>JANQNJ010000068.1 GCA_028279645.1 Thermoplasmatota archaeon | reverse complement strand
CCGTGGCGGCGGGAACCTTCAGCTCATGAAGAAGCTGGCGGCCAGGCATTCCAATGTCAAGGGTATTCGTATCGATTGAGTCTCAATCGATCATCATTTCGAGCTCAGGTTCTCGATCTCGCGGAAATGGAACCAGATCTCTACGGTATCGCCATGGCTTGCCCCTATCGATAACTTCGCGGTTACCCTCACCTTGTCGCCGACCTTGAACTCTTCCTCGATATCTCCGGTGACATAGACGCTGAACCTGGCATCCGATTTGAACCAGAACTCACCGCCTGAGCTAGAGTAATCACATCCAGAGAGCTTATCGATGATGTATATAGGACGAGCTGTATCTTCCAGGGTTATCGTCGGCATGTCGCCCGCTCCACCATAATTGTACCTGTCCACGAACTCATCGAAGGAATAGACCATTATTGACTCCGATGGATCTCTGGCGGGGAATATCTTGTCAAGGTTCGCAACGAATAGGATCACACATATGAGGACCACCACGAGAACGGCGGTGCGCTTTGCCGCCTGTTTCGCATCGTCGGAGAGATCGGTCGTTCCCTTTCGGAACTGTCTCCTGCCCCTTCTCCGGCCCCTATGTCGACGCTTATCCCGGTTCGATGGACCACTGCCAGAATCCGGTCGTTGGTCATATTGCGGGTGGGTTTCGTATAATGGCCGGTACTTCGGGGGAGGTCCGTTCGTACGATTATCGTGGTTATGGTACTGGTTGCCGTATCCTTGATCTCTCCCCATGTTCAAATGTGTTGCCTGAGGACCATATTCAACCGGTGGTGGAGGCAACCGCTTCCCGCGGCTGCGTGAACGCCCTGGTTCGTTCCAAGGATCGTAACTCGATCTGGATGATCTGCGTTCATATCCATGCCGCTCAGATGTAGGGTGATGCCAGTTCTGTCCCCGGGCTGGAGGTTCCTCTGCGTGCTCATCCCAGGAATCGTATCTCGATGTACCAGATGATGATCGTCGATCTGGTGACTGGTTCCAATCATCATTCGCTGCCTCTGTCCAATCATCACCTGCGGTATCCCATTCATCCAGTCCTTGTTCAGAACCTTTGGAAACAGGGTCCTCTTCCCAATCGTCATTGTCCCATGACTCGTCGTCCCATGCAGTAGGCTTGTTCATGTACAGCCGAACGTTCAATGGCATCTTTCGTTATAAAGGTTCCTTTGGGACGGTTCCGATGCTCCAGGACCTCTTCACGTATCCTCTCCGATCCAGAGGAACTTGTATTCAATGGTGATAATGGTCGTGTCGCCGCTGGTATCGCCGAAGGAGCCAATTCGTCGTCATCCCACTGGTCGTTCCGTCCCTTTGCTGAGCCGTTCTTATCCCCCCAGTTATCATCCCATGATGGATCGTGCCAAGCAGCCTGATCGCCCATATTTTCCCGATCGCAAGGACGAGGTCGGCAGATAAAAAGGTTTCACAGAGCGACCGACATCGTTCGGAAGGTGGAATAGGTTTCAGAACTCGGCCCTGAAATACTTCCTCTCGATCCCCTTGAAGATGACGATGGTAAGACCGATCAGGACCGCACATACGGCGAACAGGATCACTACGGCGGTCATGACGTTCACTGAGAGCGTGATCAGCGCCACCGCGATCAGCGGCACGGCCGACATGAAGTTGAACTTGATCAGCACCTTCATGTCGAAGAGGTGCTTGTTGGGATCGAGACCGGTGAGATATGCCGTAGACGATACTACGTATGCCGAGGTCGACATCATGAGCAGGAGAGCTACCGGGAACAGGTACAGCTCATCGAACAGGATCGATGTTGCCAGAACGAAGATCGTCGAGATGCTCATGTTCATTATCATGAAGGCGAAGAGCTTCGTCTTGATCACCGTTGGGACAGAGACTGGCAATGTTGAGTAGTACTCCTCCGACTCGATATTGTTGAGCCAGCTGTAGATCATGACACCGAAGAATCCGATCATGCTTCCATAGAACAGGGTGTTGAATCGCAGCGGTGTGTTCAATGCTGCGTTGGCGTACCATGTCGTCAACGTGACAACCGTCAGCGGCATGATGAAGGAGAAGCCCATCTTCACCGCTGTCCGGCTCCGCTTGAGGGTGAGGAACTCCTTCCCGACAAGCGCCGAGTAGCCTCGAGTGAAACCGTACCTTTCGACATACTTCGGCAGTTCGTTACGGCCCTTCCTCACGGTCCACACAGTGTCCAGCAGCTCCGCTGAATCGAGGAATATGACCGAGAACAGGTTGAATGCCCCCATCCATACCAGCGTCACCAGGAAGAGTCCCAGGGTACTTCCGCCGAAATAAACGGATAGATGCATCTTGAGGCTCGGTATCAGGATGAAGACAGCGCTTGCGGAATCGTATGGAAGCGTGATGCCGAGGTGATCCAGAACGATCCCGTGAAGGAGGATGATCAGACCTAGGAGCAGGACCGCCTGGAAGGCCCTTGTCGACCTCAGGTCGATCGCTGCGAGGAAGAACGCCATCGACAGGCCGAGAACGAAGGTCATGGTCACGCTCAATGACATGAAGAGCGCCCCTGATGCCGAGATCGGAGCGACAGCGGTGGATGCGACGATGCCGCATGTCAGAGGCGTCAGAACCAGCAGCATGTAGAAGACGGTCTCCCTGACGAAATAGCTGAAGACCGCGGTACGGAATGAGATCGGATGTAGCGGCGAGATGCCGAGAAGCATCCTGACCTTGCCGAACCTGTTCTCGAGGATCATCGATCCCATGAAGGCAAAGGAGCCCATTGCCAGGCCGTAGAAAGTAGCGGATATGTGAAGCGCGAACAGGAGCTGGTCGAACGGGATCTCCTTGTTCAACTCTTCGATGGAGGCACCTGACAGGAAAGCGATAATGAAAATGAACGCCGGGAAGAGATGGAACGACCAGCGAGAGGCGAAGGAGGTGTTGACGCGGTACTCCTCCAGGACCATGTATCGGACCGAGACGCCGAACCTTCTCAGGCTGTCCACGACAGAGTTCCTGATCTCGGGCCTGACCTTGGGTGTTCCAGAGAAGAGGGGGCCGAGCTCGCGCGAGGGATCGATCTCGCCGGTATCATCGGCCAGGTTGTCCGGGACCGAGGACACCTGTCTGGCCTTACGTCCTTGGCGGCGGGTGTCCTGGGAGCCCGGGTCCTTCATCTGGTGGGATAAGTCGGATATCCGTATATATAATGTAAGCCAACGGGAGACGACCTGCTCAGCTCTTGTAGGTGCTCGGGAAGAACAATATCATCGCCGCGTAGATCTCGAGCCTGCCGAACCACATGCAGATAGACAGCAGAACCTTCGCAGCCGCCGGAAGCCCTAGATAGGTCATATGCGGCCCAACGAGCCCGACGCCGGGTCCGACACCGCCCATGGAGGTAGCTACCGCTGAAAGGGCCGACATGATGTCGATGTCCATGAACGTCAATGCTAGCGTTGCCAGTATGGAGATGAAGAGGTAGATGACGAAGAAGACGGAGAGGCTGGATATGATCTGATCGGATACCTGCTGGCCTCCGAGCCGGACAGGTATGACAGAACGGGGATGCAGGAGCTTGAGGATCTCCCGCTTTATGGTCTTTGTGAGCACGACGATACGAACGACCTTGATGGCGCCGGAAGTGGAGCCAGCGCAGCCGCCGATGAACATGAACAGGATCAGGATTATCTTGGCCGAATCGGGCCATAGATCGAAGTTGAAGTTAGCATATCCTGTAGTGGACATGATGGAAACGCCGTTGAACACCCCGGTACGGAGAGAATGGCCCAGGCTCATGCCCATGCTTGTCACGAGATTGACGACGATGAGCAGATTGCCGATCACCAGTATCGCGATGTAGGCCCTGAACTCCGGGTCCTTGAAGAGCTTCCCCGGCTTTCCAGTGATGAAGTGGTAGTAGAGAACGAAGTTGATGCCCGCCATGACCATGAATATCGTCAGCGCGATCTCTATGCGCATGCCTACGGCATCGCCCAGCGTGTCCGAGTACCCCTCGATGGAAAGAGAATTGGGGCTAAAGCCTCCGCTAGCAATGACGGTGAAGGAGTGGGTGATGGCATCATACCATCTCATACCAACCAGTTTCAGGCAGATGATGAAGAAGCCGGTCAGACCGACATAGATCCATCTGAGGATGGCGAAGGTCTCTGAGATCTTCGGTTTGAGCCTCATCCCCTCCGAACCGGTCTCGGCCCGGAGAAGTAGGATGGCGCCGGAAAGGATGCGCGAGAGGAACACGACGCTGAGAACGATGATCCCCATACCGCCGATCCACTGGGTCTCAGCGCGCCACAGGATGAGCGAATGTCCGAACTCCGTGGGGTAGTATGTCCCGCCGCCAGTCGGCATCTCCAGGACCGTAGCGCCCGTGGTGGTGAATCCCGACATCGACTCGAACCAGGCGTTGACCACGTTATTGCCAGCGACGTCCCACGCGACACCTGTGACAGGAAAGGCTCCCAGAAGGATGTAGGGAAGGGCGCCGATGGCTGCAATGACCAGCCATCCGAGCCCGACTGCGGCGAAACCCTCGTTGTCCCGGATATCCTTGACGTTCCTGCATGAGTAGTCAAGAAATCTGCCAAGTCCCAGGGATATGATCGCAGGCGTCCGGAAGGCCAGAAGGAGTGGGAATAGGTCCTCCTTGAAGTAGATACCGCAGAGTATCGGGAGGATGAATGTGAGGGAGAAGATATCAAGAACACTTCCCAGTATGTTGCCCACAGCACGCGCACGCATATGTCATCACTCTAGCGCCTTCTTCAGCTTCTGTATCGCATCCCTCATTGTGAAAATAATGAGCTTGTCTCCTGCCATGAGGATATCGGTCTTCCGGGCGATCTTCGTCTTCCGAACGATCTGGCCGTACTCGTCCTTTCCGCGTCTGACGATGGCTGCGACTATGCTGTCCTCAGGAAGGCGTGCCTTCTCGATGCTCTTGCCGACCATATGTGAATTGGAACGTATCTCGAGCTCGAGTATCTGGGCCTCGTCCTTGAATATCAGGCTTACTGCCAGATACTCGTCCTGATGGGTATACTGCAGTATCGCCGCGATGGTGGCCCAGCGCGGGTTGATCACGATGTCGACCCCGACATCCGAGAGAATGGAGGCCAGGTCGGCGGTCTTCACCATGGCGATGGTCCTGGAGGCACCGAGCTTCTTTGCCATTGAGCAGGCCAGGATATTGTGACGCTCGTCCTCGTCCACAGCGATGAAGACATCCACCGAGCCGATGTTAATATCGGCCATCATCTTCCGGTCGGTCGGACGTCCCTGTACCGGCAGTATCTTCTTGAGGACCATGGCAGCGGCCTTGGCCTTCTCCACCGATTCGTCGATCAGGATGACGTTCTTCTCGTGCTCCAGGGCGGCGGCGATCCGGACGCCGATGTTGTTGGCGCCGAACACGGCGACGTTCTTGACCCGTGTGCGCCGCTTCTTGGTGATGAAAAGTGATTCGAGCTCCGGGAGGACGTTCAGGTCGTTGATGATGATAACGATCCTGTCCCCCTTCATCAGCCTCATGTTCCCCTTGGCCACGCCGACAAGCCCTGCCCTCTGGATGGCCACCATCGAGGCGGGCTTCGGAAGGCCCAGGTCCTTGACAGCGGTCCCATCGGCCTTGGACTTCTTGTGGACAGGAAACTGGACGATATGTATGTTGCCGTCTCCGAAGGTCTCGATATCGACCACCCATGGTGAACTGATAAGCTTGATGATGGTATCGGATGCCACCAGCTCCGGGCAGAACAGCTTCTTGATGCCGACCCTGTCGAAGATGTCGTCGTCCTCATCGATCTCGGTGTAGTCGAAGTTCTTCACACGGGCTATGGTCTCCGTCAGCTTCGCTGCCGCGAGAGCGCATCCGAAAAGGTTGACCTCGTCGGAACCTGTGACACCGATGTACAGATCGGCGTCCATGATCTTCGCCCTGTCCAGTAGCTCCGGGCTCGCCGCGTTACCCTCGAGGACCATAACGTCGAGGCTCTTGGCCCTGCGGACCATCTCGGGGTCCCGCTCGATAAGAACGATCTCGTGATCATCTGACCGGAGCGTCCTGGCAATATGGTAGCCGACCTCTCCGGCACCCCCAACCACAATCCTCATGAATCGATATACATACCTGCATCTATTTGAACCTATCTGAGGGTCTGAAACTCCATTAATCGCACGTTCACGTTTAAAAAAAGCCTACCGTTTAAATATAGGGAGAAAGCCTGAAAAATGCTCTGTTCGGCGAAGCGAGAACGTAGGGTCAAATAGGATATCTAACAAGGAATTCCAAAAATAACGAGGGTGACGGGCTCATACGGTCCGTTCGCCCACCGGCTGCCTGATGGACGTGAAGACGGCGAAGGAGTCCTGGAAACCCAGATCATCGTACCCTATGCCGCGGGCCTCGACGCGGACCTTCCACTCCCCTGGCTTCGGCTCCGGGAAGAACTTCTGAATGCTGGCTGCAGATGTCGAGGTGTAGGTCTCGGCCCATACCGGTTCGTTGTAGTTCCCGGGCTCGTATACCTCGATGGTGACGTGTCTGTTCATCTCCTCGATGATCTGTACGTAATCGCCCAGACCCGCCCCGTTGAGGATGCCGACGATGGTGTCCATCACCTCGGGCGGGATGTTCTCCATGGTCACGTTGTAGTTCAGGCTAAGCTTCAGTGAGCCTTCCTCGATCTCGATGAACTGGGACTCGTCGTAGACGATATCATCCAGTATCGACGTCGCTACGGCGATATGGAACTGATGGACAAGAGAGGGACCGTCGACGTCGCCGTAGATGTACTCGGTGGCCTCCTCGCCGAATATCATCTCCTTCATGAGATGGACATCGATGCATCCTGCGGTGTTCACCAGCAGGAACATGGTTGCGACGATGGCGACGTACTTCCTCATCGTTCTGACGTATCGACGCTATTGATATTTAAGAATGGTGGAATCTGTGTTACCTTGGGGGTTGGCGAGGGATCTGACCGGAAGTGTCAGAGATGGCCCCATGTATGCTCGAAGTTCCCGTAGCACCACTCGAAATCGTCCATTGTCCTGACCCGGTCGCCGCACTTGAACCTGAAATCCTCCACCTGGGCAGGGAACTCGTTGTAGTGCAGCAGACGCTGGAAGATGTATCCCTTCTGCTGGAAGCGCCAGAACGTCCTTGAGTACGCCTTCAGTCGGATGAATATCTCGACGTCCTCCGACCTTCCTGTCACCTCGAACACCGGGTTCTCACCGCCCGAGATCCGCTTCACCTTGGCCTTCTTAAGCTGGTGCTGCTTGCCGGTGCCGTTGTCGTAGAACTGGATGTTGCCTCCGAGCTTTTTCAGAATGCCGCCGTTGCAAAAGGAGTCCGCTGCGTCGGAGCGCCTAAGGTTGGGTAGACCGATATGTGGCTGGAAATAGTCGAGGTAGCTGCCGTCGCTGAAGTGGACCATGCCCCAGAACCAGGGGACGGCGGGGGCGTTGACCATGACCTTCTGGAAGTAGGCGGTACCGGTGAT
>JANQNJ010000067.1 GCA_028279645.1 Thermoplasmatota archaeon | reverse complement strand
GGTAGGTCCGTATGCCCCGAATCCCCCGGGCAACACGCGCGCTACAAAGGTCAGGACAATGGGTTCCTACACCGAAAGGTGACGGCAATCCCGAAACCTGTTCGTAGTTCGGATTGAGGGCTGTAACCCGCCCTCATGAAGTTGGAATTCGTAGTAATCGCGGGTCAACATCCCGCGGTGAATATGCCCCTGCTCCTTGCACACACCGCCCGTCAAACCATCCGAGTTGGGTCTGGATGAGGGTTCCTTCCTTTGGGGCGCTCGAATCCGGGTTCAGCAAGGAGGGTTAAGTCGTAACAAGGTATCCGTAGGGGAACCTGCGGATGGATCACCTCCTACGTACCCAGAGGGAGCCTTTCGGGGCTCCCTCACTTTGGGACATAACGATAAACGCTCTCTTACTCGCCGGACGCTAAACTCGTCAAGTGTCAAACTCCAAAATTCTCTTTTTTGAGACCCTAGCGGAAGCTTTCGTGTTTTTGCTAAAGGTCCAATCGATAGACCGCACAGGGATTCCCTTCGCCCCATTCAGGGTAAGGGTCGATGATCTCCTGCATGGTGAAACCGTTCTTCACGTAGAAGTTGCGAGTACGCACGTAAGGGGCGTATTCGACGGTCGGTGCTAGGGTCTTAACGATAAAGTGAGTGCACACTTTCTCCTGCTGGTCCGCGATGACGTGTTTGAGTAATGTGGTGCCAACACCCTGTCCCTGCCGATCACGGCGGACCGCCATCCAGAGGATCTCGGCCGATCGCGAAGCGATCGCCTGGTCGTCAGGTTCCGCAAGAATTATGAAGCCTGTGATATCCGTATCATCTTCTGCGATGTACGTTCTGTGGGCGGAGGCATCTTTCGGCATCTTCGCTAGGGCATTTTCGTCGAAATAATCGCGGAGATTGGAAGCGATGGTTAAAATCACTTCATCGTCGCCTTCGTGGTACGGTCTGAACATCATTATATGATCTGTATCTAAATTCATGTTTATTTCGTTTCGTGTCTGTACCGAATAACGACAATAAGCGAGAATAACGTCATCACAATAGTGCCAAGCTCGAAGCTGTACAGTTTATCCTTAAGGATACCGACGCCGCCTGTGAGGAACATCACTTTCGGAACGCCGTTCGAGTTGACCGAGCCGTTCATGCAATCAACCAGGGTGATGGATGATTACTTATGCGTTCCGACCGGCGTTTAAATTATTCGATTACGTCCTCGAGGATCATACCCTCAATGGTATACGGCCTGGTCTGCTTGGCGAGCTTCAACGCATCCTTCAGCTTCCATTCCGACTCAGAGTAGATGGTGAACAGCGCCTCGTCCTTGTCGACCATCTCACCACGCTTCTTGTTCATGTATATGCCTGCACCCTTGTCCCGTGGGCATCCCGCCCTTCTTGCGACCCTCGTGATCCTTCGATTGTGGATCTCGATCACATAGCCGTCCTTGGGCGCAGGGAACTCCGCGGTGAACGGACCTGCTTCGATATCCTCGGACCGTATGGCCGGGTCTCCGCCCTGAGCCTCGACGATCTCCAGGAACTTCTGATGGGCAAGTCCCGATGTGAGCGTCCTTCCGGCCTCAGCCTTTCCACCGCCCGGTCTGACGATCTCGGCCATCTCGAGGATTATTCCCGAGAGCTCCAGCGCCTTCTCGATGGTGCTGTTCGGTTTCGCTGACCCTTCCAGGATGGTCATGGCCTCCTTGATCTCGAGGGCAGGTCCCATCGTTCTACCAACAGGCTGTCCGCCGTAGGTGATCGCAGCTCTGACCTCGATGCCGACCCGTCGACCCAGTTCTATGAAGTCGCGAGCAAGCCGCCGCGCCTCTTCCTTGTCCGGGACCTTGGTGTTCTCGCCGGTTGGGATATCAATTAACAACTTCTCCACACCAACTGCGAGCTTCTTGGCCATCACCGATGTCAGTACCTGGCCGTGCGGGTCCAACGACAGTGGATGCTCGACCTTGATGATGATGTCATCTGCAGGTGCGAAGTTCACACCTCCACCCCAGACCAGCGTTCCGCCTACGTCCTCGGCGATCTGCTTGATACCTGCTGCGTCGTGTTCGACACCGGTGATGCATTCCATCAGGTCCGCTGTCCCTGCCGGCGAGCTGATGGCTCTGGATGATGTCTTAGGTATGGTGACCCCGTTCGCAGCGAGGATCGGGATCGCTATCGGTGCGTACTTGTTACCCGGGACTCCGCCGATCGAATGAACGTCGAATATTGGGTGGACGGTGAAATCGATCCGCTGGCCGGTCTCGACGAAGGCGTTGGTAGCTGCCACGATCTCGTCCATCGATAGATCACGTATCTGAACCGCAACGACATAAGCCGTCAGCTCGATCTGGGAGATGTTGCCTTTGGCGATGTCCTTGACAAGCTCGCGCATCTCCTCCTTTGTCAGCGGTTTACCCCTGATCTTCCTCTTGATGTATTCCACGCTTCGGGGCTTGGGCACAGGGACAACGCAAGCGTTCGAACCCTCGTTGACATCAAGGTCCTCCCATACCTCATGAAAAACGCCGACCTCTCCCTTCTCAACAAGGGTCTCGGTAGTGTTCACTATCACCGTCTTCCCATCGAGACCCTCCGGAACAATGCTAACTCGATCATGTGTCTTGAGGGCTAGGTCGTGGGCGTCCTCGGCGTTCATCAGGATCTCGAACGCTCCCTGCTTGATGTCGATCTTTCGTATCTTGAACGTCTTCTCTGACATTTCAGAACAGCTCCTGGCCTACCTGTAATAGTTCTCGATCTTGCCTATGCCCCAAGTCTCCAGGGCGCGTGACAGTTCGGGTGCTCCTGCGGCATGGGCTTCAAGACCCACGCCTAGTGCCATCGCCTCGGCGGCCTGCCTCATGGCGCGTGCTCCGGCCTTCGTTCCATAAGGATGTCCATGCACTCCTCCTCCCGCCTGCAGCACAAGGTCCATGCCGCGCTTGCCGATCTCCTCCTCGACGCATCCCGGATGGAGTCCTCCCGATGAGACCGGGAAGACCGGTTTGAATCCATGCCACTCCTCCTTGAGGATGCTGTCGAGATGGAGGATGTTCGTTTCCTCTCCCTCCATCTTTCCCGTCAGGGTCCCTACATGGAGCTGATCACCACCGATCAGTCGTGTCAGTCGGCAGAAGACATCCATTGCGATCCCATGGGCAGGGTTCCTGGTCAAAGCCCCGTGCATGGTCCTGTGGACATGGATCGGCAGGGAGCAGTTCTCCCTGAGGACCTTGAGCGCGTCGAAGCCCGCGGTGATCACGTCGATCATGAGCATGTTGGCCCCGTTCTCCTCGGCGATGTCCGCTCTCTCGGCGATCTCATCCGCTCCCGTTGTGACGTTAACGGCATACAGCGTCCTTTCCTCCACCTCAGATAACGCCCTGTCGATGGCGTCCATGACCAGAGGCAACCGCTCGGCCATCGGGCAGAACCTCTGATCGCAGAGCGTCTCGTCGTCCTTGATGAGGTCGATCCCGCCGCTTGCAGCTTCATACGCCACGGCGGCCGTCTCCTCGGGGTTAAGGCCGACCTTGGGCTTGATGATGGTCCCTACATGGGGTCTGCCGTCCTCCTTGGTGCCGATATAGTCCCTGACACCATCGATACCGAAGGCCGGTCCCCTGAACTGGCTGATGAACTCGTTGGGGAACTCCAGGTCCAGCAATCTTACGTTGGCAACATCGGAGAGACCGAACAGGTTCCCGGCCACCACGGAGAGGAGCTGGGGAATGTTCCGTACCTCGAACAGGTCCACGGGATAGGCGATGACCGCCTTCCCCCTGATCTCGTCCACATCCTCCACCTTCGCAGTTACGAAGTCCAGGTCCTTTCCCTCGGTAGTATGGACCTCTGTCCACGTACCTGTGCTCTCCTCCATTGCTATGATCTCCGCGCAGCGCTTCACTGGGAAGCTGCTCTCAATATAATATGTCGCTCTCACGGCGTCCATCTCTCATCTCCTCCGAAGAATCTCATTATCAGATCGTACGCACCCTCCGGCGGTATCACTCCCTTCTCGGTGATTATGGCCGATATGTAATCCGACGGGGTGGCGTCGAAGACTGGATTGTGAACTGTGACATCGGGCACCTCACCGGGCTCGATGACCTCGCTGATAGGCCTTTCCTCGATGGGGACGAGCTTACCATGCAGGGTCTCCGGCGAGAACTTGAAGCTCTCCGCACAGACATAGACAGGGATCCTCGCCTCATGCGCGGCCAGAGCCAGCATCGATGTTCCGATCTTGTTGATGACTACACCGTTGGAGCAGATGGTGTCAGCACCAACGAAGACTCCCTTTATGTTCATCTCGCCCATGATGTGCCTTGAAGCGGAATCTACTATGAAGTGGGTCCCTATCCCCATCTCTGCAAGCTCCCTGACAGTGATCAACCCTTGGCGCCACGGCCTGGTCTCAGTGGCGAAGACATCGAACCTCTTGCCTGCATCAACTGCGGCCTTGAACACGGATAGGGCAGCTGAGCTGTTGCAATGGGTGATATATGCTCCACCATCCTCGATGCGTTCAGCACCGTATCTTCCGATCAGGTGCTTGCCCTCAATTGCGGAGCCTATGAACCTGTCGGCGTTCTCCGCGACTTCCTGCGGGGTACCCGCACCGGTAAGGCAGCTGCTAACGGCATTCTCCAACGAGATCGCAGTGGGTCTGGTGTTGAAGAGGAGGCGTCCGGCCTCTTCGAGCATGTCAAGATCGGCCCCCGTTCCTGCAAGAAGCTTGAGCGCTCTGGCCGACTCTACGGCGATGAGCGCAGCACCTCGTATCTCCATGGTCCGGATCCCCTCGGCGATGGCCGAGAACTCATGGGGGAAACCGTCATAACCTGACCCTGACATCCCTATCGGTCGAACATATGGTCTCATTCGATAACTAGTTTCTCCTTGCATGGAAAAGGTTGATAAGCCTTCCATCGGATATCCGATCGGGATAGAATGGACGGCAATTTCGTATCGACTGCAGATGATGGTACGGTCAGATGGATCTGGCTGGAGAGGGACGAACGGCTCAATGCCATGACCGTGGATCTGTGTAAGGACCTATACGATGTCCTTTTCGAGGCTGGAAGGGACCCGAATGTCCGAGCAGTGGTCATCTCCGGACGGGGTCGCAGCTTTTGCTCAGGGGGCGATCTCAAGGCGATGATCGGTGCGGAGGACCCCGAAGCATACCTTCACCAGCTGGCTAAGTCGATCCACAGCGTCGTTACCGAGATCAGGAGGGTTCCGAAACCTGTCATCGCCGCTGTGAACGGCCATGCGGCAGGTGCCGGATGCAGCCTGGCACTTTCATGCGATATGAAGGTCGCAGCAAGAGGGGCCAGGTTCAACATGGGCTTTCTCAACGTCGGCCTGGCTCCAGGCTGCGGCACATGGTTCCTGGCCCACCACGTCGGGATCGGCATCGCGACCGACCTCGTCTTCACGGGAAGGACGTTCACTGCTGATGAGGCCCTTGACCTCGGGATCGTGAACCTCGTCACAGAGAACAACGATCTGGAGGGCGCCGTCATGGATATGTCTCAGACCCTCGTCAAGAGGCCTGCAAAGGCGATGGCAAGGGCCAAGGATCTGCTGAACAGGGTCTATGAATCGTCCCTGCAGGCGCAGCTCGACCAGGAATCCCGATATCTCTCCGTATCCGCCCGCAGCGAGGAGTTCAGAGAGGGTATTTCGGCGTTCGTCGAAAAAAGGAAGCCTGATTTCGCCTCAAAATAGCGATCGTCGAAATCCATCCTCGATATTGATCGTCGAACATCCTCGTTCATATAGATAAATTATATAAGATGTAGCCATTTAGGGCGATGTAACTAGGCGGCGGAATGCCGCTGTTCACATTCACGAGGAGGAACAGGATGAACCTTGACTACGAGAACATAAGGACCTCCTTCGAAGACGGGATAATCTGGGTGACCCTCAATCGATCCGATATCAAGAACGCGTTCAACGACGAGTTCATCATGGAGCTTACCGACATCTTTCACGGGATCTGCGAGGATCCCGGGGTTCGGGCGGCGGTTCTTACCGGTGAGGGCGACGTCTTCTCAGCGGGAGCCGACCTGAACTGGATGAAGAGGATGGCCGGATTCTCCATGGCCGAGAACGTCGAGGACTCCAACAGGATGGCCATGATGTTCGAGTCGATATCCACATGCTCCAAACCCGTGGTCGGAGTGATAAACGGTCCGGCCATCGGAGGCGGGCTCGGTCTTGTTTCCGTCTGCGACATCTCCATAAGCAGGTCCGACGCTTATTTCATGTTCTCCGAGGTAAAGCTCGGCTTGATACCGGCGGTCATATCGCCCTATGTCATCAGGAGGATCGGCCCTATCAAGGCGAAGGAGCTCTTCCTCACAGGAGAGCGTTTCGACGCTTACGAAGCCCACCGGATAGGTCTTGTGGACTACGTATGCGACCCTGACGACGTGCAGGACCTCCTATTCAAGAAGCTCAAGCTTCTCAAATCAAGCGGTCCCGAGGCTATGGAACATGTCAAGGACCTAATTGATGTCATAGAGTACAAACAGGAACCGTCCATTCGTTCCTATACCGTTAAAGAGATCTCCACACTGCGCTCCTCCGACGAGGGCCAGGAGGGGATCGAAGCCTTCTTGGAGAAGAGGAAACCTGTTTGGAGGTGGTAGGTCTTGTTCGACCGGATACTTGTTGCCAACCGTGGCGAGATAGCAGTCAGGATAATCAAGGCATGTCAGGAGATGGGTGTCAAGAGCGTGGCGATATATTCCGATGCCGATGTCAAGGCCCCACATGTTCAGCTGGCGGACGAGGCATACCCTCTGGGTGACCCGAAACCGTCCGAGAGCTACCTGAACATAGACAAGATCATGGCCATCATAGCCGAATCCGGCGCGGAGGCGGTTCATCCCGGTTACGGCTTCCTTTCCGAGAACCACAGGTTCGCGGACCGATGCGAGAAGGACGGTGTCACGTTCATCGGACCCAGCAGCGATGTCATCCAGAAGATGGGGAGCAAGATAGAGGCGAAGACCCTGATGGAGAACGCCAATGTCCCCGTCATTCCCGGATACCACGGTGATGAACAGGATCCTGAGAAACTCTTCGATCTCGGTCTGAAGCTAGGCTTCCCGCTCATGGTAAAAGCGTCGGCTGGTGGCGGCGGAAAGGGGATGAGGATCGTCCGCGAGGAGGACGAGCTCATGGACGCCATCGAGGGTGCCCGGCGCGAGTCGGAAGGCGCCTTCGGGGACGGTAGCCTGTTCCTGGAGAGATTCCTGCCCGAACCGCGTCATATCGAGTACCAGATCCTTGCCGACACCTTCGGCAACACCGTTCACCTTTTCGAGAGGGAGTGCTCGATCCAGAGACGTCATCAGAAGATCATCGAGGAGACCCCCTCCGTGATACTGACACCCGAACTGCGAGCCGAGATGGGGGAGGCCGCTGTCAAGGCCGCAAAGGCCGTGGGCTATGCGAACGCCGGGACCGTCGAGTTCATGTTCCAGGACGATGAGTTCTACTTCCTCGAGATGAACACCAGGCTCCAGGTCGAGCACGGGATAACGGAGATGGTCACAGGGATCGACATCGTCAAGTGGCAGCTCAGGATCGCGAACGGGGAG
>JANQNJ010000054.1 GCA_028279645.1 Thermoplasmatota archaeon | reverse complement strand
TATACATCCAACCCCCTCCCACGGATGATGCTGTCCGGACAGGTGGATGAAGGCGCCCTGGAGAGGGTCGTGGCCGAGGTCGGCCGCCGAGCCGCCCTGGACCTGGAGGACCTTCCCGACCACCTCGGACCGGACCGTTTCGAGCAGTTCGAATCGGAACCGCTTGACAGCCGCATCTGCGCGGTCGACGGCGGTTCCAGACAGCTTTTCGATGCTAGATCGTTCATTGTAGGCGTATTTCGGGCGGCGTCGGTGTGGACGGATCCTTCTGAAGAGGAAGTTACCACCCTCGAACCGTTGTTCGCCGACAGGGAGAACGTATCGACGATCTACACAGAGAGATATCGCAAGGTCATGGATGCCGCTCCTGTTCGGGAGCAGAAGGACCTCGACCTCGTCCTTCATCGGATGCGGGTCCTGGCGGAATGGGAAGCATCGAACGCAGCGGTCGAGAAGATGAAAACGGGCGACATCCTCATGATCGACGGAGCGCTGGTCCCGGAGATGACGACGCCGTACGAGCTTCTACGGCAATGCGTCAACTTTGCCAGGGAGAAGGGCGTGGACGTCGTCGGTGTGAGCAAGGGAAGCGGTTCCTCTGTGGACGGCATCCCGCTGGTTCCTAGCGTCAGGCGCGTCGGTGATGAGCATCACAAGGGCCGTTGGGCTTACGAATGCCTGGATTCGCTGAAGGGGATGGGAACGTCGTACATCGTTCGGTTCCATCCCTCGTCGGAATACTGCTTCAGGACCGATATCGCATCGGACGACCCGACGTCGGTCATCAGGAAGCTCTCCACACTGTGCAACGATGCAATTTACATCGGATATCCATATCCTCTTGCCAGGGCCCACAACCTGGCCGTGGTCGACCGTATGACCACAGAGCACATCAGGAGCAAGATGAGGGAGAAGGCGTTACTGAACGGATTGACACCGGCGGAGTGGGACGCCCTGTTCAGGGACTTCCACGGCGTCCTCGACGCCAATGTTTAGAACAAGTATGGCTATTACGGAGTGACGAAGAATGATCGGAAGGATAGTGGGACGCGGAATGACCGAGATCCGCTTCAGGTGCGTGCATGACGGTGATCTAGCTCTCGGCGAACTCCTGTTCACGGAGGACGACGATTCGGGGACCCCGTACTACCTGAGGGTCGTGGACATCAGATACGGTACGGAGAGCTCCGACGAATCATGGAGCGACAGGACAGCTGGCAACATGATGCTCCTGGACGACCACGGCAAGGAGTACCAGTTCAACGACCGTGATAGACGCCTGTTCAAGACAGGCGTCTGTACCATCGTCGGATCGGTCAAGGACGACGCTTTCATAAAAGCCAAGCGGCTTCCGGCCCATTTCTCTCCGGTCCGTCGCCTGGAGCCCGAGGACCTGGAACCGCTCAGGGAGTTCATGGGCGACATCGAGATCGGCTCGCTCAGGTCCGGCGATGAGCTGGTGGACTTCCCCGTCGGCATTCCCGTCGAGGACACCTCGTCCCACGTCGGGATATTCGCTACCACCGGTATGGGCAAGAGCAACCTGATGAAGGTCCTATCCGGCTCGGTGATGAGATCACGAGGCTGCGGACTGCTGATCTTCGATCCCCATGGTGAATATTACGATGGAGGGGCCAACGACGAGCTGAAGGGCCTGGTCGATCTGCCATGGGCCAACGAACGCCTCGAGGTCTTCTCCACCCGCAAGCTCAGAGGCCCCCATAACAAGATCCACATCGGGTCTGCCGAGATCGAGGTGGAGGACCTGCATCACCTTTACGAGTTCACCAGCGCGCAGAAGGACGCCCTCGTCACAGCACGCCGCGTATTCGGCGAGAACTGGCTGCTTCCGCTCCTGGACAAGCCCATAGACGAGCTCATGGAGTTGATGCCAGGCTCCTTCGAGCCGACGATCCAGGTCATCAAGAGGAAGCTCAAGAACCTGTTCGGATACGGCATCCTGACCGGCGACAGGACGATATCTATATCGGACCGCGTCTACACCGCCCTCAAACAGCGGAAGGTGGTCCTCGTGGACACCTCCAACATGGGAGAAGCGGAGGAGCTCCTTGTCAGCATCGTCCTAGCCAGATCGGTCCTGGAAAGGAACAAGGCCGCCTATGCGGATCCCGACACCTTCAGGAACCTCCCGCCAATGCTGATCACCCTGGAGGAGGCCCAAAGGGTGCTTGGTCAGATCGGCCAGGGCCAGCCAAGGAACATTTTCGCCCAGATCGCCAGGGAGGGCCGGAAGTTCAGGACCGGCGTCTGTGCGATCTCACAGCAGCCCAAGCTGATCTACGACGAGGTCCTATCCCAGTTCAACACCCTCCTGATCCTCGGGCTCGCCGACAAGAAGGACCGGGATATCCTCCGGGAGAGCGCGAAGCAGGATATCTCCGCGCTCACGACGGAGATACAGATGCTCATGCCGGGCGAGGCAATCGTGGCCTCTCCGAGCATTCCATTCGCGGTGCCATCCATGGTCCATCTGTACGAGGACTATCTGGAAACGTTGAACTCGGACGCTCCGTCAACGGAGGAAAAGAAGCCGGTGGACGACGGCTTCTTCTGACGACCGGTCACCTCTTTAACTAGGTGCTCTGGCCGCCCCCTGACCTACTATTTAAATCATCATGGAACATTGCTACAGAACGCATATAACCGGTCCAGGTCCTGTGGGTGTTACGGACCGGCGGAACTGATAGGATGAAACCGAACAGATCGACCGATGTCGCAGATGTGGCCCCTACGAGACGCGGCTCTCCGCCCGAGAAGATCGTTCTATCCGACATCATAGTCAGGTTCGGGACCGTCACCGCATTGGACCGTTTCTCCGCGAGCGTCCATTCAGGCGTCACGGGTCTTCTTGGACCGAACGGCGCAGGCAAGTCCACCATGATCAAGACCGTTCTCGGCCTGGTCCATCCCGACTCCGGCAGCATCCGCGTCCGTGGGCTCGATCCTCATCAGGAACGGGTTCGCGTCAGGGACATGATCGGCTACATGCCCGAGCACGACTGCCTTGTCAGCTCCATGAACCCTGTTTCGCTGGTAAGCTACATGGCCAGGATCTCCGGGCTGCCGAAGAAGGACTCCATATCGCGGACCCACGAGATGCTCGACTTCGTAGGGATCGGCGAGGAACGGTACCGCGACATCGGCTCTTACTCCACCGGCATGAAGCAGAAGGTCAAACTGGCCCAGGCCATCGTTCACGACCCTGGCATCGTGTTCCTGGACGAACCCACCAACGGCCTCGATCCGCGGGGACGGGATGAGATGCTGGCTCTGATCAGGAAGCTCGGCGAGACCGGCAAGACGATCCTGGTCTCTTCCCATATCCTTCATGAGATCGAGCAGGTCAGCAAGCACCTCATCCTGATCAACAGGGGAAGGCTCGTGCGGCAGGGCTCTATGGAGGAACTCATCGAGGGTGATCGCGATCACCTTCTCATCAAGGTCAGGGGCGACGACGACCCGATAAACGACCTCATCACACTACTTCGGGACCGATACTCGGTGATATCCACGCGAAACGAGTTCGGACAGATGGCCATCGTCCTCAAGGGCGTCGACTCCACCTCGAGCCTTTTCGAGATCACGAGGTCCGAGGCGGTCCAGGTCCGGTACATCGGGCCGGATAGACAGACGCTCGAGGACCTGTTCATCAGGACCATCGAGGCCGATCCTGCACGGATCGTAGCTGATGGCCCTCCCTCGCCCGGATCAAGAAAGGTCCGCAAGAAGATGAAGAGGAGGCCTGATCATGGGCATTGATCCCATCGAGTACAGGCCCTGGCAGGGCGAACGCGCCGGCCTTGTCAGGAGGCTCTGGACGATCACATGGACAGTCTTCCGCTCCAAGCTCCGATCGAAGGCCGTTCTGATCCTGCTGGTCCTCGGCGTGCTCCTCGTCCATGCGATCCCGATCATGATCGACGTCATGACACCACACGACGACGTCTCCAGCGACCTGATGTTCGGTGAGGAGGAGGTCTATCTCGAACCGGGCAACTCGACGGTCATCATAGACGGCGAACTGTTTCTCGAGGGCGAACCGCTCGTGACCGGAGATTTCGCCTTAAACGGATCGGTATCGTATTTCGGCTACATCACGATCAGAGGGACCGTGGTCGGCGCCGGGACCCTCACGGGCAACGGTGAGTCCGTGGTCATCGACAACCTCACGGTGGAGGGCAAGGTCAAGGTCAACGGTACGATCAGGGTCTACGGATACCTCTACGGTAACGGGACGCTCCTGGGGGACGGAACCGTCACCGGCAACGGGACGATCCACGAGGAACACGACCTGATCAGGCGGGAGGAGCGCTTCGGCGGATACATGACCAATGGACTGTTCACCCTGTTCACCATGATCCTCGCAGCGATTGTCGTGAGCGACGCGATCTCCAGCGACCTGGCCGACTCATCCTTCGTCCTCTACTTCTCGCGACCGTTGAGGACCATCGACTATCTCGCGGGCAAGTTCCTGGGGTTGTTGATGGTGATGTCGCTGTTCTGTCTGCTACCACCGATCATCTACGTGATCGCAATGACAGGCACGATGAGCGGCGATGACTACGGCGAAGCAGGGCGGGTTCTCGGAGCGACCTTTGCCTCCGGTCTCTTTACAGCCGTCTTCTTCCTGCCCCTCGGCCTGCTGATCTCCTCCATGACCAAGCGCCGGGCCTATGCCGGTGTCGGAACCTTCATGTCCCTGTTCGTGCTGAGCATCGTCAGCGGCATCTTCGCCATCTTCGATGCGAACTGGCTCGCGGCGAACCCCTTCGTCATGCTGCTTCATGCCTATCAGAGGTTCTTCGGCATCACAATGGCCGGAGGCGTCACTCCTGAGCTCCATACGCTCGTTGTCGCCTCCCTGATAGTCGTTCCCATCATCATCGTCTACACCCGGGTACACCGTCTGGAGGTGGGCAAGTGAAGCCGGACAGGAGCAGGGGTAATGATCAACGCCATCAGGTAGCCCACGTTGGGCCCCACCCCGCTGCGGCTATTCCGCCCAACACCCGCCCCGCCCCCCACCTCATGCCGCCGCCGGGCCCCACCCCCGGGTCGGTCATCACGGCCAGATGGCTTTCGAAATGGTACGGGCAGATCATCGGCCTCAACAACTTCAACGTCGAGATAGGTCCGGGGATAACCGGCCTTGTCGGCCCCAACGGGGCCGGGAAATCGACCTTCTTCAAGCTTCTTACCGGACTGGTCAGGCCCAGCGCCGGCGATGTGTTCGTGCTGGGTGGGCGGCCGTGGTCCAATCCCGTACTAAGCAGAAGGATAGGCCTCTGTCCGGACTATGACAACCTTCCCCACGAGATGACCGGGAGGGCGTTCCTGCAGTATACTGGACAGCTCCATGGCATGACCGGCGCCCATCTCGAGGGGAGGATACGCAAGGTCTCCAACATCGTGCACATGGAAGAGTACGTGGACCGGCGGATCGGAGGGTACAGCAAGGGGATGAAGCAGAGGATCAAGATCGCTGGCGCCATGATCCACGAGCCCGAGCTCCTGCTTCTCGATGAACCTCTCAGCGGTACCGATCCCATCGGTAGGAGGATGCTCATCGACCTTGTCCGGGAGCTCCACGAGGAGCATAGACACAACGTGATCGTCAGCTCCCATGTCCTGCACGAGATCGAGAGGCTGACACACCGTGTCGTGGTGATCTATCGGGGCAGGGCCGTAGCGTCCGGCGACATATCCGATATTCGCAAGCTCATCGATCAACGCCCTCACAACATCCTCATGGAGGTCGCAGGCCCGCCGTCCCCGGCCGATGCCCCAAAGGAGGTGCCGCCCGTAGTCAAGGAGAAGGTGAAGCTCCTGGCCAAGGCGGTCCTGGATATGAAGGGCGTTGTTACGGTTCATCTGAACCCCGACGGGAGGAGCATGTACGTCCAGGTAACCGACCCGGACCTCTTCTTCAACGACATTCCGGTACTTCTCCTGGCCAACGATATCGAGGTATCGAGGATGCACAGCCTGGACGACAACCTGGAATCGGTCTTCAAGTACCTGGTGGGGGTGCGCTGATGGACATGCGAATGCAGCTCATCGGGTTCACCGCTATCTTCAGGTACGTCTTCAGGAAGCTCCTCTTCAGCAGGCGCGTCGTACTGACCGTCCTCATAGCGATGTTCGTCATGACGATAATGGGTTACGCCACCACGCAGGATGTGGACCGGCTCGACCTAGGGACCGAACTGTTGGATGTTCTCGTCCTCTTCTTCTTCCTCCCCGTCCTTGCCATGATCTACGGTTCCAGCCTCATCTCGGACGAGGTCGAGGACCGGTCGATCACCCAGATAGCCATCTCGCCCATCAACCGGGCCGTCTCGTTCCTGGCCTATTACATCGGCCTCGCTCTGACAGTGTCGGTCATGATCTCGGCCGTGCTCACCTCGGGCTTCCTCGTCTTCTTCGGTCGGCTGGGATTCGAGGATACCGGGGAGATCTACGGTGCAATGATCGCAATGGTCGTGATCGGTTCCTTCGCCTACTCGGCCCTGTTCATCACTGTGAGCGTTCTCATCAAGAAGCCTATCTACTTCGGCCTGTTCTACGCATTCATCTGGGAGGGCTTCATCGGTTCGATTCCGGGACGCATCAGCAACATCGCTCTGAAGCACTACGTCAGGAGCATCGGCCACGGCTGGATCGATCACGGAAGCATCTCTGAGTACAGCGCCCACGCCATGGGCACGAGCGCTGTCGTCCTCGTCGTCGTCACAATCGCTCTGCTGGCAATCGGTTCAATGGCCTTCTGGAGAAAGGAGTTCCCTTGATCTCGAGGCCCACGCAGGCCGTCAGCCGTCGATATCCTGGGTAATAATAATATACCACCCGTACATTCGTATATTCCCGCCTCAGCCAAAGCGCACCAACGGCAGGTTGGATGGGGGCGGAAGGCCATTTCAAAGGGGAATGGCGTTCGTCGAAGAGGTGATGCACGATGGGGACCAACCAAGGTTTCGGAAAGGTGATCATGTTCAACGAGCACTTCGTGGTCTACGGGATCCCGGCCATCGCATCGGCCATAGATCGCGCCACCACGAGCTCGGTCGAGCCGTGGGACGGCAAGTCTGAGTGCGACGAGGGCCACTGCGGCTTCGTTCCAGGGATGTGTCTCGTGGATGATAGACCGGAGACGCCGGGCTACAAGGTGGAGAAATTCGAGGAGCAGCGCGAATCTGTCAACTACATCCTGAAGGCGATGGACCTCGATCTGGCCGAGAACCCGCTCAGGGTCAAGCTCGGCGGGGATCTGATCTGCGCAAGCGGCCTCGGGGCCAGCGCAGCATCGTGCACGGCCATGGCAAGGGCTCTCTCGGAGCACTTCGACATGGGCCTTGACGACGCCAGGATCAACGAGATCGCCTACCAGGGCGAGAGGGGCTACCACGGCACGCCTTCCGGCATCGACAACACAGCAGCCACGTATGGCGGAATGATCTGGTTCATCAAGGGGGAGAATAAAACCCTCGAGCGGCTGTCCATGTCACAACCGGTCGAGATCGTGGTGGGTAATACTGGACTCACTGCCAAGACCACCGAGGTCGTCGCCGATGTCAGGGCCCGCAAGGAGGAGGAGCCCGAGCGCTTCGCCAGGATCTTCAAGGAGTCGGAGGACCTCGCGACCTACGCCCGAAAGGCCATCGGCGAGGCCGACATCCAGGGCATTGGCATGCTCATGGACATGAACCACGAGCTTCTCCAGCAGATCGACGTCTCCTGCGAGGAGCTGGACCTGCTCGTGGACATCGCCCGCAACAACGGCGCCATCGGCGCCAAGATGACCGGTACCGGCAGGGGCGGCAACATGATCGCGCTCACACCCGGGAAAGACCGGCAGGAGAAGGTGGCCAGGGCCATCGAGGCCGAGGGTTTCGAGGTCCTGAGGACCCGGATCGGCTGAAGCCGGTCGGAGAGATATCACATTCAATTGAGGGATCAAGATGAAGCTGAGACCGTTGCTGAACGAGCTTGAGGATGCAGGACAGCTGGTACGGATCTCGAAGGAGGTCAGCGCCGAGTACGAGATCGCCAACGTGCTGAACAGCCTTGGCGAGAAGCCGACGATCTTCGAGAACGTGGCTGGCTACGACATGCCCGTCTTCGGCGGGATATGCGCCCACCGGGACACCATCGGCATGGGCATGGGCACCACGAAAGAAGGGATACTGGGGAAGCTTGTGGGCGCCCTGCGCAATCCGATCGAGCCCGAGATCGTGGACAACGCTCCGTGCCAGGAGGTCGTCCGTGAAGATGTCGACCTCGACACCCTACCGCTGCTGATGCATCTGCCGGGCGATGGAGGCCGCTACATGAGCGCCTCCGTCTGCGTGATCAAGGACCCGGAGACCGGACGCAACGTCTCCTACCACAGGATGATGCAGAGGGCGAAGGACCGCTTCACCGCCCGGCTCATCAAGAAGCGGCAGACCCGGACCACATACGACAAGATCGAAGAGGACATCGAGATCGCGGTCTGCCTGGGCAGCTCCATTCCAGTTCTGATCGCCGCGTCGCTCGGCCCGCCGCCGGGCGTGGACGAGCTATCCCTCGCCAACGCCATCGCTCCAACCGAACTGGTGAAATGCCGGACAAAGGACCTCGAGGTCCCGGCGGACACCGAGATCGTTCTCGAGGGCCGCATCACGCACAACGTCGACGCAGAGGGCCCGTTCGTGGACCTGACCGAGACCAGGGACTTCGAGCGCCAGGAACCCGTTGTCGTTATCGACTGCATCACTCACAGGAAGGACCCGATGTATCAGTGCCTGCTGCCCGGACGTCTTGAGCACAAGTCGCTCATGGGCATGCCCAAGGAGCCGACGATCTTCGACGAGGTCTCCAAGGTCGCCGACTGCAAGAACGTCTACGTGAACATGGGCGGCGGCTCGTGGTTGCATTCAGTCGTCCAGATCGCGAAAAAGAACGACGATGAGCCCAAGGCTGCAATTGACGCTGCCTTCAAGGGCCACGCCTCCATGAAGCACGTGTGGGTGGTCGACGAGGACGTCGATATCTACGATCCCATCGCCGTCGAGTGGGCCATGGCCACCAGGTTCCAGGCCAGCATAGACATGGTCGTCCACGAGAAGCAGCCCGGCAGTTCATTGGATCCGAGCGGCTTCCACGAGCCTGGAAAGAAGACCCAGATAGACAAGGTCGGCTTCGATTGCACGAAGCGCGGGGATATCGATCCGAAGAAGTTCGTCCGGGTCAAGTACGAGGACGTCGACCTGGAGCCTTACTGCTGAAGGATCATGGATTCAAACCTTGAGATCGGCTGCTGCGGCGCATACTGCCGGACATGCCGGGAGTTCGCCGGGAAAACGCCGGAAGGCCGCTGCAAGGGCTGCAAGATAGGATACGATACCGGAGAGCGTGATATCGCCAGGGCGAAGTGCAAGATCAAGCTGTGCTGTTTCCGGGACAAAGGGTATTCGACCTGTGCGGATTGCAGCGAGTTCGATGGATGCGGGATCGTCGAGACCTTCTACGGCAAAGGGCGGAAGCGTTATCAGAAGAGCATAAGGTTCATCAGGGAGAACGGATACAAGGAGTTCTTAGATGCAGCGAAGGATTGGAGGGACTCATGTGGGCGGCTCTGATATCCGGATCGTGGGATACGACGACTACCTTCACAGAGACCGGGTCATCCAGCTCTGGACGACTGTCTTCGGTTACGACGCAGAAAGGAATCGTCCGACTCTTGTTATCGACAAGAAGTTGGCAATGGATGATGAGCTGCTATTCGTGGCAGTTGAGGATGAACAGGTCCTCGGGACCGCTCTGGTCGGCTACGACGGCCACAGAGGATGGATCTACTCCATGGCAGTGAAACCGGACCGACGCGGAGAAGGGATCGGTACTCAGCTGCTACATCATGCTGAAGCTGAATTGAAGCGTCTTGGATGCGTCAAGATCAACCTTCAGATAATGGCCGAGAACGAGGAGGTCAGGGCCTTCTATGAGAGGAACGGTTACAGTTTCGAGGAAAGGGTGAGCATGGGGAAGGAGATATCGGAGAATCTGGAATGACCGAGGATACTGAGCAGGATCATTTCGCTTCAGAGCAAGCTTATACCATCTTCAGGAGCGAGGGCGCTTCATTGAAGAAGCAGTTGGAGTCGCTTGCCTATCTCCTTGATCATCCGCTTCCTGAACCTCCGGAAGAATCGTTGGATGAGATCTGGAAGCATCTTTGGAACGAGATCAGGATGACCAAGAATCTCAGGAACGTTCCTGAGGATCTGGACCTCGATGATGTTATCAATCTTTTAAAGATCGACGGTAGGAACACCCTCGATGACGACATCAGACTAGCGTTCAGTCATTTTCATTGGATCATCGCCATCGTGAAACGGAACAATACCACATTGTCAGATCTCATCGACCAACATGTCGATGATGTCGACATATTAGCAGGAATAATCAATACTGTGAACCAATGGTACGAGAAAGAGGATAGGATCTCCCAAATGGTTCAGAGTTCTAAGCCCCGAGACGAGAAAGGAGATTATTTCAAGAATATTCTCATTACGTGGTCACGAGAACGAAAAGATACGCAGGATGGCCATAATGGCTGTCCCTAGATATCTGATGCTATTCCCGGTTTTAGATGAATATAAAGAATATATTCCTGATATAGAGAAGGCTTTGGACGACCCCTCTCCAGCGGTAAGGTCAGCCGCCTTTTTGGTCATTACAACCCCGGAGAACCTTTATACCGGTCGATTGGAACAGTTCCTGGGATCCGAGCACGATGTCGAAGTACGGACCGGTCTGCATATGCTTTCAGTGTACATGGGAGAAGCACGAGAGATCCCCGAAGCAATGATCCCTATCGTGCTCGATGCCATCGAGAACAGGCTCGTGAATTATACTGATCACGATCTACATATCACGGGCTATGCAGAATTATTTCCATTGATCCCCGGACATGAACAGGAGAAGGCGGATTTCGCCATACGCCATCTCGATATGATCGCATGCAAGGATACTGGGTACGTTATCAGGGAGCTCATACGCCAGATCCCTGATTCATTCCCATGGCAAGAACATCGCCATCACTTCATCGAGCTTTATGAAACCGTTACCAAAGCCAACGACAGAGGTAAGCTATGGCCCACATTCGGAAGAGCCCATATCGGTAAACTGTTCGCCACCTACAATGATGAGGAATTCTTTAACAGCATCTGCAATATTCGTTACACCTACGCTGAGTCGATCAAGGAATACAACAGGGTTAGAAAAAGGCTAACCCATCTCAGTGCCTACTATGGCTACCTTTCAGTACGGAAGATGCCAGGTGTTGAAAGAACCCTCCTAAGGATCTGGGACATCTATCCTGAAGGCCGGTACCAGAGCCGACCCAGAGAGGTGTATATTGCATTTTCTAAATACACCCCCAGCGAGATCAATAGGAACCCTAATTTGACAAATGAAGAGAAGAGATCGTTCATTGAGAATATCAAGAGATCAAAAGAGAAAAACAGATAGAGGCTAGTCGATGACCACCAGGGATAATCCTCAGATTATAGATTCCGACCAGGTTTTCGCTGATAGGGATGCCCCTTTAAGGAAGCGCTTGGAATCTCTCGTTTATCTGATCGATCATCGTGGTCCAGAACTGTTCAAAGAGCCTATCTCGGAGGTATGGACGGATCTATTGTGGGAGATCGAGGATGAGCATGGGGAAGAGTGTGTTCCGGAAGCTCTCGATCTGGAAGGCTCGATGGCCCTCCTTAAGATAATGGGTCATAACACGTTCGATCCAAAGTTGAACCTACGGTTCGAGAACTATCAATGGATAATGTCCGTTCTCAAGGAGGAGGGGATAACTCTATCGACACTGATCGACCAGAACATCGATAATATCGAAGTACTGACTGGTATCATACATCTAGCTGGTAAATGGTACGAAAGAGAAGAAGATTATATCGACATCATCGGGGAGCTGAGCACCGAATCGAGGCACGAGGTAGTAACCTCGATATTCAATCATCAAGATCATCAGGACGAGAGGATCCGCAAACAGGTCGTATTGTCGATCCCAAAGGAGGTCTGGTGCTGGCCGATCTTGGAGGGGTATGATGAATTCATCCCACTGATCGAGCGAGCCCTCGATGATCCATCCCCCATGGTCAGGTCTGCCGCTCTCCTGATGTTAACGACCCCGGAAAATCTTTACTCAGGACGATTGGAAGACCACCTCCTTTCCGATCATCTCATCGAAGTGGAACATAGCATCCTTCTAGTAGCACAGCATTGGAAACAGGCTCCTCAGATTCCGAAGGACCTCATACCTCCACTCATGAGGGCTTGCGATTTCCTTTCCTGGAATTCCAATGCCGATACTGATCTCCAGATCATCAGTCGCGTACTGCCACTGATGCAAGATCATCAGCGGGAATTGACCGAGATAGCGATTAAGAACCTTGATCTGCTGGGCATGAGCGAAAAGAGCCGATTGGTGATCGATCAGGTCCTTCACCTACACCGTACGTTCCCATGGAAGGAACATAGACATCGCTTCATCGAACTGTACGATATTGGATATCGAACTATTCCCCTGGGTGTGCTGTTCGCCACCTACGGCGACGAGGTGTTCTTCGACTCTCTTCTCAATACTCGTTACACATTCGAGGAGGTATGGATAGAACACGGGCAGCTCTTGAAGAAATACAATCGCATGAAAGTTACGATCGGTTATCTTTCGGTCAAGAAGGTTATCAATACTGAACATCTCCTATTAGGGATATGGCAGATCTATCAGGACGACAGCTTCCCACATACACCACCCGAGCTTTATCTCGCCTTTGATAAATACACCATTGGAGAGATTCAGGACCATAGTGATCTGTCCGATGAAGAAAAGGGATCCTTCATCGAGGCACTCAAAAGGGCGACAGAGTATCAAGAGAGAAAGAAGAACAGCGTTCTATCGCGTTATAAAGAAAAACTACGAAGGCGCCACAATTCGTCGTACCCTTAACCATTCATTCACAAGTTTTAAGAGCCCCAGTCCCCTGTAACCTATGATAGAGGTCAAGATCACTACTATGAGGTAGATAGTTATGTATCTCACCAACGAACAGGAAGCGATCCTGAACGGCGAGAACGGACCGGTGGAGGAGCGGCTGTTCCGGCTGCTCGTCAGGCTCGGCGACATCTACGGCGCCGAGAAGATGATCCCGGTTGGTTCCGTACAGGTCGCCGGCGTCTCGTTCAAGTCGATCAAGCTTCCGGGAACGGAGTTCCTGGAGGATATGGCCGGCAAGGGGGCGAAGGTCAAGGTCCTCACCTACCTGAACCCGGCCGGCATGGATATCGAGGACTGGAAGGAGTACGGTTTCCCGGAGGAGTTCGCTACCAACCAGATGAGGATAATGGACGCCTTCAGGGCAATGGGCATCGTCGTCACCGCGACATGTACGCCTTACCTTGCGGGCAACCTGCCCAGGTTCCGCGAGCACATCGCATGGTCCGAATCATCGGCGGTATCGTTCTCCAACTCCGTGATCGGAGCGAGGACCAACAGGGAGGGCGGTCCATCCGCTCTGGCTGCGGCGATCTGCGGCGTAACACCTGACTACGGGCTCCATCGCGACGAGAACCGAACGCCCGACGTCGTCATCGACATCGAGACGGATCTCGATTTCAGCAGCGATTTCGGCGCCCTCGGATACCACGTTGGCAAGCTGATCAAGAACAAGAAGCCCTACTTCAAGGGGATCAGGAACGCGAACACCGATCAGCTGAAGGCGCTTGGAGCGGCCATGGCCGCATCCGGTGCTGTTGCACTTTATCATGCCGAGGAACTGACCCCGGAGGCACATCTCATGGACACCTCCGGGCTGGAGACCATAAGCGTATCCGGTTCCGACATCCAGGAGACCTACGATAAGCTCAATACCGGCGAGGAGCCGGATATCGTGATCTTCGGCTGCCCACATGCCTCACTGAGAGAGATCGCGTCGGTTGCAGAGAAGGTCGAAGGCAAGACACTGACAAAGCCGGTGTGGATCGCCACTTCGCGCGTCATGAAGGAGGCCGCCGAGAGGATGGGATACAGGGAGATCATCGAGGCGGCGGGTGGCAAGATAGTCGCCGATACATGCTGCGTTGTCTCACCCATAGAGGATATGGGATACAACACGACGGGTGTCAACTCCGGTAAGGCGGCGAACTACCTTCCGGGATTCTGCAAGCAGAACGTGGTGTTCACGAACATCGACGACCTCATAGCGAAACAGGAGTGATGATCATGGACGGAAGAAGCATCAGTCCGGGAAGCGCAGAGGGCGAGGCCATAGTCTCACCCGAACCGATCGGATTCTACGGCGGGATCGACCTCGATACCGGGGTCGTCATCGAAAAGGGACACCCCCTCGAGGGCCAGAGCGTCACGGGCAAGGTCCTGGTCTTCCCCAATGGGAAGGGTTCGACCGTGGGCAGCTACGTGATCTACGGCCTGGCAAAGAACGGTGTCGGCCCGGTTGCCATAGTGAACAAGGAGACCGAGACCATCGTCGCCACCGGCGCAATACTCGCTGGCATCCCGTGCGTCGACAAGATCGACATCGACCAGATCAACAGCGGTGACAACCTCCGCATCGACGCGGACGCGGGGACCGTCGAGGTCCTCTGACCGCATATCACAGAGTTGAGATCATGAGCGAGGAACCAAGGCGCCTGATCGTCGGCATCTCCGGAGCATCAGGCCAGCCGCTGGCCGTCGAGATGTTGAAAGCACTCAACGCAGCCGATATCGAGGCCCATCTCGTCATGAGCGAGACCGCCAGGGAGCTGGTCCAGCACGAGACCGGCATGAACTACGTCGACGTTGAATCCCTCGCTTGCCAGGTTTACCAGCCCGACGACCTTTTCGCATCGATATCATCCGGTTCGTTCAAGACCATGGGCATGGTCGTCATCCCGTGCAGCATGCGCACCTTGGCCGGCGTCGCTACCGGAAACACATCCAACCTTCTACTCCGAGCTGCCGATGTCTGCCTCAAGGAGAGGCGCAGGCTCGTCCTCGTCGCTCGCGAGACCCCGCTCAATCTCATTCATATCAAGAACATGAAGAGGGTCACGGAGGCAGGCGCCATCGTCTTCCCGCCCGTGCTCACCATGTATTCCAAGCCCAAGGGCCTCGACGAGATGGTCAAGCACATCGTCGGCAAGGTCCTGGACCTCTACGACATCGAACACGAACTCTACGAACGGTGGCAGTGAGGCTCATATCATGGGCCGCCAGATCAAGAAGGGCTCGCTTGAGGCGCGGATCCTCAGGATCGTTCAGAGCAGATATCCTGTCACCCTTGCTGAAGTGGCCAAGGAGCTCAGGGTGACCGAGAAGCGTACGGAGCTCGCCGTTAGAAATCTAATCACTCAGGGCGTCCTTGTCGCGGAACCGCTTTCAGATAAGACCTATCTACGTGTGACATCCGGGTTCATGGTGGTCGGTACGGCCCCCGAGCAGAAGAAGGCGTTGAAGCACAAGGGGCCGAAACGGGGCAAGATCGACGATTACGAAGGGAACATGTATGGGTGACGAAAAGAACGAGAGCGATATGAGGAATAACGATCGAAGCACCTTGCTCTCTATCTATCTCCTTATTCCCTTAATGGTAGGCGTTCTCATTTTCGGGATCCTTGTTGTGATCGATATCGAGATCCTTATGTACATCGGATTGGTCGTGATCTTGCTCGGGCCAGCAGTCTTTACTGTCCAGAAGAAATCGAAGATGATCCTGAGGATGTGGATCTCTGATGATGAGATCACCTTCAGGTGGGGTTATGAGGTCCAGAAGGTACCGTTGACATCGATATCCTACATCAAGATCCAGGAGGTCAAGACCCTGATCGGTATGCGTAGCGTGATCGTGATAGAAACCGGGGTGAAGAAGATACGCTCAAGTCCTCTACCGGACGATCTCATAGATTGGTTCGAGGACGAGGCGTCTGCCCGGAATATTCAACTCAGAAAAGACCTATGAGCTCCACTCTCTGCTCAACCATCTCCGACGACCAGCGTCACGGCCCATCTCTGATGCTCCTGGAACCCTGCGTCATCGATCCCATCCATTGCTATCCACACCAGCTCATGGTCCCTCTCGAACGGCTCTTTCACCTTTTCCTTCAGCTCTGCCAGATAGAAATGGCCTACAGGATGGAGGTATCCGATCTCCTCATGATGTGTGAACATTTCAGCAACACAGACAGGTTCCTTCACGATAACGAGATGCCCGATCTCCTCCAGACACTCCCTGACGATGCATTCCACATGCCCCTCTCCCTCATCCAACTCCCCGCCAGGCAGGAAATATCCTTTCGGCGTCCTGATCGCCGCAAGACACTTATCTTTTAGAATGATAGCATACGCTCCGATCCGTTCTTGATAATCGACGCCGTCCCTCCTCTCACCGAAGGTCATCTTCCGCCCGCTCAATCCCGGCACCACTCCGCCCCCCACCCAACGGAGTTCTTGTACAGACAGCACAGGAAGCTTGTACGTAACCCATCCCCCACCTTCTCGCCTATCCTCGCCGTCAGGCTGTTGGCGTAGTCGTATGCGATGTTCGGCTCGTCAGTGGCGAACTCCTTGAATCCGGTGGACCTTTTCAGCTCCATCAGTAATTCCCGATATTGATCCTTTGACATCCCTCTCGGAATGTCCCAGTGCCAGCTGTACTCCTTGGTGATCACGATCTTGTCCTCGTAATCGCCCGAGGCGAAGACGTACTCGATCATCCTCTTGCCGAGCTTCCGTCCACGGTAGGACCGGCTCACCTCGATTGGGCCCAGCTCGACGATGCTGCCGCGATCGATCTCGCCCCAGGGTTCGTTCCTGGGCGGAAGCGCCACTGTTAGGTACCCTATCAGTTTACCCCCATCCAGGGCGATGACGAGGCTCTCACCTTTGTCCACCGCCTCCCGGAGGACCTCTCTGGTCTTCGAGTCTGAACCTTCCTGATACTTGGTGAACGCGCCGATCCCTTCGTCGATCTCGATACCGTCAAGCACACCCCTCTGCGGATCCCTCTCCAGGGTGATGCCGTCGCTCACCTCGGCGTCACACTCCCAGGACACGGCTTACATCCAGGCCGGTAACGGCCTTCTTGATCGCCTCGATCTTCTCATCGTCGTCGCCGTGGGTCAGGACCGTCATGTCCCGGACCATCTCGGCTGCGGAGAAGGTGTCCATGGGTACGGATATCAGCGGGATGCTCAGATCGTCGGCCATGTTCATTATCCGGGTCGGCGGGAGGAGGTTGTTCGTCAAAACGACGGCGGATGCCTCGCTCTCCAGCGATGCCAGGATCATATCCGACCGGTCGCCACCGGTGATGATGACCTTGTTCGGCAGGTGGAATGCCGGCATGGCCGAGCCCGAGATCGCGCTCAGGGCTCCGACGAAGACGTTCTCTATCGTCCTGTCCATGCCATCCTGGCCAGCCACGACCTTCGCGTTCAGGGACTCGGTGAGGCTTCCTACTGTGGCCCTTGATATGGTCGCATCCATGGCCACCGTTCCGAGGATCGGGATGCCCATATGTTCGATGATCGGCCGCATCACATCGTCCACATCCCCCTGCATGTCCGGTGCGATCGCGTTCAGGACAAGTCCGACAACATGCACCCCGATAGAATCGTAATAGGCCTTCGCCACCCTGATCCTGTCGAGGTCCTCGGGCATCTTTCCGCCTGTGAGCAGTATCACGTCGGCATCGAGAGCCGATGCCATCGAACCCGAGTCCATCCCCACGGTCCCGCCGAAACAGAACGCCTCTGCCGACTCAACCATCATGACATCGATCCCGCTCTCAAGCCGGTCTGCGACGCGGACGCAGTGGCCGTGGACGCCTTCCGATCCGAGAGCATCTCTCCAGTCGAAGGTAACCGTGAGCTCGGATGCCTCCACACCGAGGTCCAGCAGCTCTGCGAACAATCCTGCGTCCGCATCGTAGATCCCCTTCTTGTCGTAGATGATCCTGTCGCCAAGGGGCTTCATGTAGCCTACCTTTGCTCCGCGGTCCACGGCATTCAGCGCGATTCCCAGCGCCACGGTGGTCTTTCCCATATCGGGCCTCGTTGAAGCGAATATCAACGTCCTCATACGTTCACTTCCGTGTTATGATGGCCCCCGCTCGAGGGACCTTTGAGCGTTATCCTCGCATCCAGCACCATGCATCCCTCCCCCATGTCCATCACTCTCAGGGGGTTGATGTCCAGTTCGGCGATCTCCGTCACCTCGTCCACCAGTCTCCCCAGGAGATAGATCGATTCGGTGAGGGTCCGGAGGTCCTTGACCTTCTCTCCCCTCGCTCCGAACAGCATAGGAGCGGTGCGGATGCTGCGTATCATCTCCGACGCCTCGTTCCAGGTCACCGGCGCCAGCCTGAAGGAGACGTCCTTCAGGACCTCGACGAATATCCCGCCGAGGCCGAACATGATCACCGGACCGAAGGTCGCATCCGTGGTCGATCCGAGGATGACCTCGGTCCCGCCGTGGATCATCTTCGAGATCGATATCCCGGCGATCCACGCCCTGGGATGCATCTTCCTCGCCTGGTGCATGATCGATGTGTATGCCTCCCGGAGCTCTCTCTCGTCCTCCAGGTTCAGCCTGACGCCGCCCACATCGGTCTTGTGGATGATCTCCGGCGACACGATCTTGGCGACCACGGGATAACCGATCTCGTTCGCCGCCCGGACCGCTTCCTCGGCGGTCCGGACAAGCCTCGTCGGTACCACCTCCAACCCCAGCTCGGCCAGGATCTGTTTGGCCTCGGTCTCCAGAAGCTGCACCCGTCCATCCTGCCGGGCCGCGCTGATTATCCTCCTGATCTCGGTAGTGTCGAAATCCTGTTCCTCCAGATCGGTCCTCGGTCTGGACAGGTCCCTGTACCTGCGATACAGCGCTGCGATAGAGGATACAGCATCCTCGGGGTCCCCGAACGCCGGCAGCCCTTCCTCGTAGAACATGTCCAGTATGTCCTCGACCTCCCGACCACCGATGAGCGCGAAGGTCATGGGCTTCTTTCCGCGGCCGTCCTTAGCCAGCTTGAGCAGGATGTCCCCCAGCAGTTTCGGGTCGACCGTGCCGGACTGACAGTGAAGGCCGATGACCCCGCCTATCCTGTCCTCGTTCAGAGCCTTGGTGATGGCCATCTCGTAGCTGTCCTCTCCCCCCTGGCCTGTGATATCAATGGGGTTCACGGTGCTGCCGTACGCGGGCATCGTCTCCCTGAAGACGCCTTCCAGATACTCGGGGTCCTCCAGGAGCGGTACGTCGTGCCGCTCGCATGCATCGGTGGCGATCACCCCGATCCCCCCGCCATTGGTCACGATGACGGTTCCACCAGGCGAAGGAAGCGGCTGTGTCGAGAAGGTGCGGAGCAGGTTGAAGGCGTCCTCCATCTCCGTGATCCTCTGGACCCCTGCCTGTTCGAAGGCCGCATCGAATATCCTGTCTGCACCGGCAAGCGTCCCGGTGTGCGATGCAGCGGCCTTCGCACCTCGTGCCGAGCTGCCGCTCTTGACCACGAGGATCGGCTTCTTCTTCACTACCTCTCTGGCGACCTCGAACAGCCTTCGCCCCCTCTTGGAGCCTTCCAGGTAGAGGAATATTATCTCGGTGCTGGGATCGTCCCTGAGGAACTCAAGGAGATCGACCTCGTCGATATCGCTCCGGTTGCCGATGCTTGCGATGGCGGAGAGCCCGATCCCCTCGGTCACGGTCTTTCCCATCATCGATATTCCCAGGGCGCCGCTCTGCGAGATCACGGCGATGTTGCCTGGTATCACATTCAACGGACCGAAGGTGGCGTTCACACCGGCAGGGGCCGAGTAGATGCCGAAGACGTTGGGTCCGAGGATCCTCATACCGTACCGTCGGGCGATCTCCACAAGCTCGGCCTCCTCCTGGACAAGGCCGACCTCGGCGAATCCCGACGTGATGATGACGGCAACGCCGACACCGGCCTGGCCGCATTCCTCGATCACGCCCCTGACGAACGGCTGCGGTACCGCGATCAGGGCGATATCCGGTCCTTCATGGCAGTCCAGTACCGATCCGAGGACAGTAAGCCCCCTTATCTCCCCTTTCTTCGGATTGATCGGATGGATATCCCCCTTGAAACCGCTGTCGATGACGTTGGAGAGCAGCGTGTGGCCTATCTTTCCGGGAGTGGCCGATGCGCCTATCACGGCGATCCGCTCCGGATAGAACAGCCTTCTGAGACCTTCGCTCCCCTCCGAGGTCATGCCTGACTTCAACGGAGCCATACGTTATAAAATACACCCTTGTACAGGAGACCCTGATGAACTTTCGGCGAAGGTCGAACAGCGTCGCTGTTGGTCTATCGGTCCTCATCTCTCGGATGGACCGGCTCTCTTCCTGTCATCGGGCCCTCAGCCTCCTCCGAGGGCGGCGGCCTATGAGGCCTGGCCATGCCTGGTTCTGGGCCGTCCCCCTTCGCTGAGTCCGCAGGAGCCTCGGCTCTCGGCGGTGGTCCAGACGGCCGTCCTCCTGGTGCCGTGGGCGGGCGTCTTCCTCCCGTTCTCTCTCGCGGATGACGGGGGCCTCTGCGTTCCGGCTGCTGGCCCATGATCGCGACGAATGGGACTGCAAGCACAAGCACCACGAACGCCGCTGCATAGACGAAAAGTCCGATATCGGCGCCCCATCTCTCCTCTCTGATCGTGTCGTTGGTTATGTAGATCTCGATGCTGCCGCTGAACGAGTTGGTGTAGTGGTCGTAATCGGGCTCAACGAACTTGCTGCCCGACTGCTCTGCCGCGGTCTCGCTGTCGGCAAGGATCGCACCCGGGAGGGCTGACAGGAACATGATCAGAGCCGCGATCATGACGATGGCCGCAAGTACGAGGAGCCTTGCCGGTGTCAGCTTGTTAGAGGTCACACCAGCCGCGGCGAACGCGATGATGCACACGGCCGCCAGGGTCAGGAACAGCACGACGAACAGGAGCTCGTTAATCTGGCTGTCCTCCCCGGAAAGGGTCACATCCTTGCCCGGGGATAGCTTGATGTCGCCGGTGGGGTCCCTGTAGATCGGGTCGCCGTTATTATCGATCATGGTCTCGGTGCTGTCGGCGAACCACCAGGGCAGGGTCATCGAGAAGAGGACGAGCACTGCAGCGACGAGAAGGAGCCCCCTTCCGACCGATCTGACGTTCCTGCCCTGCATGCATTATGGGAATAGGCGTGGATAGGATATAGAGCTTTGGCCAGACGCTGCCGGGCTCGCCATTTAAGAAGGTTCAGCGTTAGATATTTATACGACCGGCCGGAATCGAAGGGACGTGGTAGCAAGAGAGCAGATGATCGAGGAGGCCCGCGAGATCCTGGCCAAGGCCGGCTTCTACAATACCGAGCGGGTCAACACATACAACATGAGCTTCGACGTGATGAGCCGGAGGGACGACGCCCTGCTCATAGTCAAGGTCTACCTCAATGCCGATTCCATTCGTAAGGAGGGGTCGGGCGAGATGCGCCTTCTGTCCGACTTCCTCAAAGGCTCCCCGATCATCCTGTCCGTAAAGATGTCGCGCAAGCCGCTGGACGACGGCGTCCTCTATCTCAGACACCATATCCCGATAATGACCCTGGCCACGTTCAGCGATATGCTCCTCGAGGGCGTTCCGCCGCTGGTATTCGCCGGACCGGGGGGCTACTACGTCAATATCGACGGTCCCGCCGTCGCCGAGCTCCGGAACGGCAAGGGACTCTCCCTTGGAGCACTGGCTGAGGCGATCGGCGTCTCCAGGAAATCGATCCAGATGTACGAACAGGGTACATGCCCCACCGTGGAGGTTGCGATGAAGCTGGAGAAGGTCCTCGGACAGCCCTTGATCAGAGGATTGGACCCGTTCGACGTCGAAGCCCCTGCTCCGGGAACGATCCCGCTCCACGACATCGACGCCGCCCACACCGATATCCTGTCGAAGTTCGACAACATGGGATACGAGGTCGCCCCAACTGTGAAATGCCCCTTCAACGCACTCTCCAAGGACCGCTTCTCGCTCCTGCTCCTCGGCATCGGGCGGACCAGGGGTGTTGCCGGACGAGCGTCACTGATATCGAACATCTCCCAGGTCTCCGAGAAACAGGCCGTCCTGATCCTGGAGACCGCCAGCAAAGAGAACATCGACGGCGCCCCTGTCATTCGTTACAGGGAGCTCAAGAAGATCCTCAGCCCCGAGGAGCTGATGGAGCTCATCCAGGAGCGCTCTTGATTTCGTTACGGGTCGGTCCTTTGAACGACCGCTCCCGTGCTTTAACATCGCTTGGACCCGTACTATTATACAGCTTGCACCCGCCCTACGGGACGATGAACGCAACGACGACGCCCACGCTTACACATCGTTTACACCCATGCTTTTATTCAGCTTACACCCGCCCTACTGGACGTGAGAACGGACTGACGGAACGACGACGCCCTCGCCGGGAATACGCTTGGACCCATACTTGTATATAGTAGGTAACCGCCCACGGACGACGCCCACGCTTGGAATACGGTTGGACCCATGCTTTTATTCAGCTTGCACCCGCCCTACGGATCATTTCTGCCCGTTCGAGTGCCGGCCTTTTACCGAGAACCTTTTATCTTATCCACCTGTTGATGGGGTTATGAGGTACCTGATATTCGTCATAGCTCTTTTCATCCTCCTGATCACGACCTCGGCCTCTGCCCATGACAGCGGCGAGGAGGTCACCTGCCCAAAGGGTACGACTCCCACTATCGACGGCGATATAGATCCGTCGGAGTGGTCGGATGCCAACAACATAACCATCCAGATCGAGGGCAACGACTGCAATATCCTGTTCAAGCACGATGGCAACTCGCTGTTCGTGGCCTTCGATATCGAGGAGGGTCACAATTCGATATTCCCCGATACCAGGGTCTATGTGGACACCGACCACGACCATGCCGATACTCCCCAGTCTGATGATTATCAGCTGTATGTCAACCCTGACAACGGTGGATTGAGGGAGAGGCAGGGAGAGAACGATACCTGGGCCGAGGTCGACGTGACCGGATGGACCGGTGACTGGGTGGAGGACAACACCAGCCACTGGATGGTCGAGTATGACATATCCAGCAGGAAGATCTCTGGGAACGACTCATCTTCGGACCCGCTCGCCATCGCCTTCTTCGTATACGGTAACACCTTCGGCGTGTGGTCGGGATGGCCAAGCTCCATGGACCCGGACGATCCCTCGACCTGGGGGCACATGTCCTTCGAGGGAGGAACCCCGTCCGATTCCGCGGTGGCCCTGCGCGGTGTCGGCAACGTGATCATAGAGCAGGGCAAGGACGATACCGTTGTGATTGGGATAATGAACACAGGAGGGACCA
>JANQNJ010000030.1 GCA_028279645.1 Thermoplasmatota archaeon | reverse complement strand
GCCGCCGGTGTGGCCGGCCACACCGACGTCGAGAACCGGAACAACGTCATCTCCAAGATGCAGGTCGTCCGGTACTATGTCGCCTTCAAGGTGTACAAGTCGGCAGAGGCGTTGTTCGACTCGGTCATCTGCCTCTCTGGCTGCTTTTCCGCATACAAGAAGAGCGCCCTGCTCGAGGTCCTCCCTGAGTGGGAGAAGCAGAGCTTCCTCGGCGTACCTTGCACCTACGGCGACGACCGCGGACTGACCACCTATCTTCTGGGAGCCGGATACAAGACCACCTATCATCCCGACGCAAAGGCCACCACTGTCGTTCCGGAGAAGCTGAGGCAGCTCTGGAAGCAGCAGCTTAGGTGGAAGAAGTCCTGGATCCGCGAGACCTACCTCGTGGCGCCCATCGTCAAGAAGCGCCATCCGGTCTTCGCTGCCAGCTTCTTCATCAGCACATTCCTTACTTTCGCCGGGTTCCTAGTCGCCCTCAGGGCGATGCTGTATGTCCCGGTCATGTACGGGACCATTCCCGTTCACTATATCGGCGGTCTGGCCGTAATTTCCGTTCTCTACGTTGCATACTACCGTATGTACCATCGTGACGGCATGGGTATCTACTCCCTTGTCTGGATCATCTTCTATCTTCTGGTCCTCTCCTGGCAGATCTTCCTTGCAGCCACGTCGCTGAAGGACAACAACTGGGGGACAAGGGGCGAAGTTGGAGAGAAGAGGTCGCTGTTCAGGATGCGGCGCAGGACCGAGGACAAGGCCCCCGGACCGGTTGCAGGCGCCGAGAACGCCTGAGACCGAACGCTGGAACCTCATATCCAGGCCCTCCCCTGAGCCTGGTCTTCGAAACCTTCAATACCATTGACGTGTTACTGCAGTTCGAAGTGGACCCTTAAGAAGGCTCGTGGTCCACTTCTCGATTGGACGGAGGCTCTGAATGACCGGTTCGAAATGCACCCCCGCAATGCTCAACATGATCGGGAACACCCCCCTCGTATGCCTTGAGCGGCTGCTCGAGGAGGAGTATTTCGACATCTACGTAAAGCTGGAGTACTACAACCCCACCGGTAGCATCAAGGACCGCATCGCCCTGCGCATGATCGAGGACGCCGAGAAGGCCGGCCTTCTGAAGCCCGGATACACCGTGGTGGAGCCCACCAGCGGCAACACCGGTTGCAGCCTCGCCTTCGTCTGCGCCATGAAGGGCTACCGGATGATCGCCACCATGCCGGCCCAGATGAGCCAGGAGCGCAAGGACATCATCCAGGCCTTCGGCGCCGACCTCATCCTCTGCCAAGGGGCCAAGGACCCCGAGCCCGGCATGTTCACCCAAGAGGACCTGGAGCTCACCGTCTCCACCGCCGAGGAGCTTGCGAAGCAGGAGGGGTTCTACATGCCCAACCAGTTCGCGAACCCGTCTAACTCCGATGCCCACCGCTACGGTACCGCCAAGGAGATATGGGACCAGATGGACGGGAGGATCGACGCCGTCATCGCAGCCGTCGGCACGGCCGGTACGGCTGTTGGCCTCAGCCAGGGCTTCAAGGAGCTCGATCCCGATATCGAGGTCCACGTCGTGGAACCGGACAGCTCCGCCGTGATCTCCGGCGATCCGTCGGGATTTCACAGGATCCAGGGTATCGGTGAAGGCTTCATCCCCGACCTCTTCGACAGGTCGCTCTTCGACGGCGTTATCCGGATCAGCGACGATGAGGCCAAGGCCTACACGTGCAAGCTGGCCCGCATCGAGGGGATTTTCGGCGGCTATTCCTCCGGCGCCAACGTCCTTGCGGCCATGAGGGTCGGCAGGAAGCTGGGCAAGGGCGCCAGGATCGTCACGCTGATCCCCGATTCCGGAATGAAGTACCTCAGCACCGAGTTGTACCACCACCGCCCCGAGGTGTGCGCCATGTACTGCTGCAGGGTCCCGGAGGAGGAGCGGACCAACTGCAAGGGTGACGAGAAGACGGATTGCTGCGCATCACACCCGTGCGTGTGACCCGGTCCGTCCTCGGGGCCTCGACCTGCCCTTTCAACCCAATGCAACCATTCGACGGTTGGAACAGCGAGCTTCACCCTCTTCACAACCTCTTTATATCCTCCATGCCATGTTATTTCGTGGTATAATGGACAGGGGATATCCTATCTGCAGGTTCTGCGGCTCTCCGCTCGAGCACGTTTACTGGTACAACCAGTTCGTGTGTCATACCTGCCGTACCTACAGGCCGCCGTCAGAACATGGTCCGATCTACTGGCAGCCTCCCAGGCCGCCACGTCTGCGGCTGGACCGCGCTCTCGGTGTTCTCACCAATCCGATCCGGACGTTCAGGGAGCTCTGGCCGGAGACCGACCTATCACAAGGACTTTGGATGTATGTCCTGGTGACGATGTTCATCATGATCCTCAACTACCTGCCTATGTTCGTATGGGGCCAGGGCATGCCGATCGGCTATACGGAGTATGAAGCGGTCATCTTGGGCTACATTCTCCTGATCGCCGTTGTGAGCTTCGTCGTCGGCATCGCCATGTTCTACTTCTTGGGCTATCTGACCGCCGCGATCTCAAGATCGTTCGGGCGCGGATACGGGGACGTCAGGAAGACCGTCGGCCTTCTCGGATATGCCGAGGTCGTTCGGATACCCTTCGCACTGGCGACTTTCGCCCTTGCAGCTGCTTATCAACCGTCCGCCGGCGATGTGGACATCCTCGGGACCTATGTCCTGGCTTCGTTCATGATATCCATCATCGGCTTCATAATAACGCTGATCGTTGGGGGCGGCGCGGTCTCGGTGGCGAACAACATCTCCCACGGCATGGGGATCCTGATCTATTTCCTGTCGGTGATATTGGTCGCGATCATCGTCGCTGCGATCATGTTCGCGGTGATGTTCGGTGTGATATTCACCCTGGCTTGACGAGCCGTAGGCCTACCGTGCGAATCTGGGTTCAACACAAACCCAATCGAACGTATATCCGGCTAGAGGGATCCACGTTCGTCGCTGGCCTTCACAAAATCAGATATCCTCTTCAACGTTTTCTCATGGACCACGTGCTCGATCCGGCAGGCATCCATATCGGCGATCTCCTGCGGCACCCCCAGGATGAGCAGGAACCGCTTCAGCGTCTCGTGCTTCTCCCTCGTACTTCTGGCGATGGTCTCGCCCTCGGATGTGAGCGTGACCGCTCCGTATCTCTCGTAGTTCACCAGGTCCGCCTCGCCCAGCTTCTTGAACATCTCCGTTACAGATGGAGGCGCCACTCCTAAGACCTCAGATACGTCCTTGACCCTGGCGTATCCCTTCGAGGCCACCAGGTCGGCGATGGCCTCAAGATAGTCCTCGGTCCTTCCTGTAGGTTCCGATCTCATTGTATACCTCCCTTGGTCCTTCTCTTTCCCTTCTCTGTCAGTCTGTAGGCGCTTTCAGCTACCGTGCCATCTCCACACGACACCTTCCCCGGGCAGAGGGCACAGCCGCCGCCATCCTCCCCCTCCTCGCATCGGGCGATGTACCCCATGTGCTCAAGCATCTCCAGCCTCCCCTTCAATCTCCTTGTATCTATCCCCAGCTCCCTGGCCAGCTCTGCAGGCGTGGATGCCCCTCTGGAAATGACGGTCAATACCTCGTCGATCACAACGCACCCTCCTTTCGTTTTCTCCCCCTGCTCCGACCGCTCCCCTTCTGGATCCCCGTTATCGCCGCCAGTGAGAACCTCTCCCTCCACGAGAAGTACCCGATTAGGGCTACGATGCCGAGATACAGGCCGGGTCTCACATCGTCCAGGGGCGACCAGCCGGCATAATCCTCGTTCAATACGACATGGACCTCGAGCGCGTTGGAGACCATCATCAGGAGATAGATGGCGCTGAACATCAGGCAGAGGCCGATCCCGACATATACGAAGGCGGCCCCCTCCTCGATCCCGCTGCTCAATTCCCGGTGTCCGGACAGGAATACGGCCCCGAGGACGAAGAGGATGAAGCTGCCGAGCGGGTCGGCGGGTATCAGAAGCCATCTTTCCAGGGCGTCCGCGATCCCTGTGCTTACCACAAGCTGGAGCAGGCCGAACGCGATGTAGAGGCACCCTGCGATCAGTGCAAAGGTCGCCCTGCGGTCACTTCTCGGTGCGGTCGGACCTGCAGAGCAGGTCCTGTCATCCGCGTCGATGGGCGCCTTCCCGTCGGTGATATCCTCCTTCGTCATCTTCCTCACGTCAAGTATCGAAGCCCAGGGCTACCCCGGCATTGAATATGATGAACGCCGCGATCCAGGCGAGAGCGGTACCGTACAGTATGGCGAACAGCGTCCACCGCCACGATCCTGTCTCCTTCCTGACCACTGCCACCGTTGCGATGCACGGCATATAGAGAAGCGTGAACACCATGAGGCCCAGAGCCTGGGTCCCGTATATGCCGGATGAGCTGGAATCCTGCAGGTTGGAGGTAAGGGCGGTCGAATCGTTCGCGACGCCGTAGAGCACTCCCATCGTCCCGACGACGATCTCCTTTGCCACGAATCCGAAGACCAGGGCCACGGCTATCCGCCAGTCGAAGCCCAATGGCGCCAACAGCGGTTCGATGAGGCGCCCGATCATCCCGGCGTAGGAGTCCCCGCTGCCATAATCCACACCCCGTGGGAACGATGCCAGGAACCAGATTATCACTGCTCCCAGAAGTATCACTGTACCTGCCTTCCGGAGATAGAGTGAGCCGCGGTCCCACATGTGTATCAGGCTGGTCCGGACGGTGGGCAGGCGATATGGCGGGAGCTCCATGATGAACGGTGCAGGGCTTCCCCTGAACAGGGTGCCTCTGAGCAGCTTTGCCGACAGTATCGCCACCAGGATGCCGAGGATGTACATCGCGAATATCACGGTCGCCGCCTGTCGGCCGAAGAACGCCGCGGCCAGAAGAACGTAGACCGGTAGCCTTGCACCACAGGAGATGAACGGGGTTACCAGGATCGTGATCAGCCGGTCCCGTTTATCCTCTATGGTCCTCGTCGCCATGATGGCGGGCACGTTACATCCGAACCCCATCAGCATGGGGATGAACGACTTCCCGTGAAGTCCGAGCTTGTACATCAGCCTGTCCATGAGGAACGCCGCCCTGGACAGGTAGCCGCTGTCCTCCAGGAACGAGATGATGAAGAACAGTATGAATATGTTCGGTATGAATATCAGGACGAACCCTACCCCGCCGATTATCCCATCTCCGAGGAGGGATGCCAGCCAATCCGGTCCCACATTATCGTTGATGAATCCCGCCAGCCTCACGAACCCGATGTCGATCAGGTCCATGAACGGCGCAGCGAAGGTGAATGTGAGCTCGAAAGCGCCCCACATGAGGGCGAGGAATATCGGTATTCCCAGGTACTTGTTTGTGAACACCCTGTCTATCATGTCCGAGGGCGTCCACTCCTGGGCGCAGAGGGTGCACACCTGCGGGAGGATCGCCGAGATCGCCTCGTACCTCTTGTCGGCCATGAGGGCCTCCATCTCCTCGGTGTCCACCTCCTTCATGTACCGCTGGATCCGTTTCGATACCGTGCTCCCGGAGACCTTTTCCAGGACGTTACCGTCCCCTTCCAGGAGCTTTACGGCCAGCCATCGGAGCGGATACCTCGACGAGAGCTTCTCGTCCCTTTCGAGGATGTTCTCAAGCAGGTTGATCCTCAGCTCGATTTCATCCCCGTAGCCGATCTCGTGCTCGTGGTGCTCGCCCTTGTTGGCCTCCTGGATGATCTGGTCCAGAAGGTCCCTTATACCGTCGCCTCTCGACCCAACCGTCCTGACCACGGGGATCTCGAGGAACGCCTCCATCTTCGCTGGGTCGATGGAATCGCCACGCGCTTCGGCCAGATCGGTCATGTTCAGGGCGATGACGACCTTGGAGCCAAGCTCCATGAGCTGTGTGGTCAGGTACAGGTTCCTCTCGAGGTTGGTGGAATCCACGATCTGGACCACGACGTCGGGCTGTTCCTCGACGATGTGGTCCCTTGCCACGATCTCGTCCATGGAATAAGCGGTCAAACTGTAGGTCCCGGGGAGATCGACGAACTCGATCTCCACCCCCTTGTGGACCTTCTTCCCCGTCTTCTTCTCCACG
>JANQNJ010000029.1 GCA_028279645.1 Thermoplasmatota archaeon | reverse complement strand
TACGGAAAGGGTCTCCTATCTTGCCGAGGACGATACCTCCGGCTCGATCGTCGCGGAGCACTGGGAAGAGCACGGCGAGGAGATGCTCACTGCGCTCTGCGGCGACCCTGAGCTTGCCAAGAAGCGGTGCGCAGAGGTGGACCCCTCCCACGGCGTATTCGATGTCCTCAGGGACATGGCCCGGGTCAAGGGTGAAAGGGAATCTCTGGACAAGCTGCCGAAGTATAAGAAGCTCCCCGATCTGGCCGCCTTCGGCGACACGCTGGCCAGAGAGTATCTGATCGGCGGCAAGGAATCGACAAGGAGACGGACCGGCGAGCTCCTTCAGCTGTCGGGAGCCGATGTCCCAGGAGCGGGGGTAGGGACGCGGAAGAGGTCGATGGCCTACGCGTTCCTGATCCAGATCGGGATGGAGACCGGTGAGAAGTGGCGGTACACCAAAGAGGAGATCGAGTCGGGCGAGTACCTGGCACAATACGTTGAGAAGCTACTGGGGGCCGATGGCGACGAGTATCACGAGGCGCTCCAGGTCCTGACCGCACACGCCGGAGGCGAGACCGACTTCACGCCGGAGTGACCTGTTCTTACCAATAGGGTGACAAGATGATCGATCCCAAGGTGCGCGATGACTTCCCCGTCCTCAAGAGGAGGGTGAACGGAAGGCCGATAATCTATATGGACAGCAGCTGCATGAGCCTTAGGCCAAGGCAGGTCATAGACGCGGTCACCGAGTACTACGAGATGCACCCCGTCTGCGGCGGGCGCAGCATCCACGAGCTGGGGGAGGAGGTCACGATCAAGGTCGATCGTGCACGCGAGGCGGTCGCCCATCACATCAATGCCTCACCAGATGAGATCGTGTTCGTCAAGAACACGACCGAGGCGATGAACACCATCGCCAAGGGGTTCCCGTTCGAGAAGGGTGACAAGGTGCTGCTTGGCGGCGCCGAGCATAATTCCAACATCGTTCCCTGGCGGCAGGTGGCTGGTACCAAAGGCATCGAGGTCCTTCGGACCCCGCTCAACGACGATGTCACGATAAGCCTCGAGGGGTACAAGGCAGAGCTCGAGAAGGGTGTACGGATGGTGAGCATGGTGCACACCTCCAATCTGAACGGCTACACCGTCCCCGACGATGTCATCCGGCTGGCCCATGACGCCGGGGCTTTGATCGCACTCGACGGTGCCCAGAGCGCGGCGCATCTCCCCATCGACGTCAAGGAGATGGACGTCGACCTATTCGCCTTCTCGATCCACAAGATGCTCGGACCCACCGGCGTCGGGGTGCTGTACGGAAAGGCCGAGGTCCTCGCCCAGATCGAACCACTCATCGCAGGTGGCGGGACCGTCGTTAGCGCCGGCCACTGGGACCACGATTGGGAGGCTGTTCCCGATCGGTTCGAGGGAGGGCTTCAGAACTACGCCGGTATCATCGGTGCCGGAGCTGCAATGGATTATCTAAGGGATATCGGCATGGAGAACATCCACGATCATGAGCTCGCCCTGAACAGAAGGGCGACGAAGGGGTTCGAGGATATCGACGACGTACATATCTTCCCGCCGTCGGATGCCGACCTGCGCGGAGGGATCCTGTCTTTCACGGTAGAGGGCGTCAGCAGCCACGATGTCGCCATGCTCCTGAACGAGATCGCCAGCATCATGGTCCGTTCCGGACATCACTGCGTCCATTCATATTTCCATGATTCACCCATCGATAACACAGTGAGGGCGTCGTTCTATCTCTACAACACGGAGGAGGAGGTCGACATCCTGATCGAGAACGTGAAGGGTGTGTCCAACTATTTCACCAAGGAGATCGCATAGACCCGGTCCCCCCCATATTTTCGATCGATATTCTTACCTAATTACCATTATCATGTTAGCAGTTTCAAGCTGTTCCGGCAGGTACTGGCTACGATCATTCTGCCAATTTCTTCAGTATCTCGGTAAGGAAGGTCCAGAACTTGCCCACCGCCTCGATCTCGACGCATTCGTCTGGCGAGTGGGGGTACTTGATGGTCGGACCGATGCTGATCATGTCCATGCCCGGGAACTTCTCCCCGATGATGCCGCACTCGAGGCCGGCGTGTATCGCCTCGACCTTGGGTGTGTATCCCATGGAGGCCTCGTGCACTTCCTTCGCCACCTTGAGCAGGTGCGAGTTTATGTTCGGCGCCCAGCCGGGGTAGGGCGTTCCCTCTTCCACCGAGCCGCCTGCGAGGCGGACCGCGGATGATATCGAGTCACGGACGTTCTGCAGGGCCGTGGACACCGAGCTCCTCGTCGACATCTCGATGTATAGCTCGTTGGTATCCGGTTCCGTCCGAACGATGGCAAGGTTCGTCGATGTCTCCACGAGGTCCTCGATATCGGGGCTCATGTTCTGTATCCCGTGGGGCAGCGCCTTGATCAGTCGGAGGGTCCTGAGTCCGTCATCCGACGTCATGGCCGGTTTCGCGTCGGCCTCGGATACATCCACGGTGAGATCCGGTTCGCGAACCTTGAGCTCCGCTTTGATCTCATCGGCGATGGATGCGACCCTGTCCTTGAACGCATCGATATCGCTGTCGGCGACACCGACCGTTGCGTAGGCTTCCCTGGAGATGGCGTTGCGCTTGTTTCCGCCTATCATCTCGGCGATCCTGATATCGGCGGTCCCGTCGAGGCCGAGCAGGAGCCTGGTGAGACACTTGTTGGCGTTCCCTCTCCAGAGATGGATGTCGACGCCGGAGTGGCCGCCCTTGAGGCCGGAGACCTTGATCGTGAAGAACGTCCTGCCGCCCGAGGCATCATCGTAGGTGACGGGCACCGATATCTTCGAATCCCCGCCGCCGGCACAGCCGATGGTGATGACGCCCTCGTCCTCGCTGTCGAGATTGAGCAGGATGCGTCCCCTGAGCAATGTGTCGGACAGTGCGAAGGCCCCGGTGAGGCCTGTCTCCTCGTCCACGGTGAACAGCGCCTCGATCGGTCCGCACTCGATCGTATCGTCCTCGAGTATAGCCATGGCGATGGCGGCTCCGATGCCGTTGTCGGCACCCAGCGTCGTGCCAGTTGCCTTGACGTAGCCGTCGACGATCCTCGGCTTGATCGGATCTGTCGCGAAATCGTGCTCCACGTCGGAGTTCTTCTCGCAGACCATGTCCATGTGACCCTGCAGGATCACTACGGGTGCGTCCTCGTGTCCCGGGCTCCCGGGGCGACGGACGACGATGTTGCCCACATCGTCAGCTTCGGTCTCGAGACCTCTCTCGCCGGCCCATACCAGGATATGCTCCCTTATACGGTCCTCATCCTTCGAGCACCTCGGGATCTGGGTCATGTCGTAGAAATGCTTCCATACAGGCCTTGGTTCTAGTTCGAGGATGTCCATTGGCTTCGCCTCCGATTGGAGAATCATGACGATTTATTTAATCATGTTGCTCGGAAGGCGGGGGCATCTATCCTGGTGTCGTTCTC
>JANQNJ010000013.1 GCA_028279645.1 Thermoplasmatota archaeon | reverse complement strand
GCCTTCTTGGCGCCGAAGGTCTCCTTCATCTCCCTGACCCAGATACGACGAGCGGCCCTGTACTTTGCGATCTCCTCGAAGAAGTCGTTGTGGGCGTTGAAGAAGAACGACAACCGCGGTGCGAAACCGTCGACGTCCAGACCACGCTCGATCCCCCACCTGACGTACTCCAGGCCGTCGGCCAGCGTGAACGCCAGCTCCTGGCCCGCGGTCGAACCCGCCTCGCGGATGTGATAGCCGGATATCGATATCGTGTTCCATCGCGGAACGTGCTTGTAGCCGTACTCGAAGGTGTCGACGATGAGCCGCATCGACGGCTCAGGCGGGAATATGTACGATTTCTGGGCGATGTACTCCTTTAGAATGTCGTTCTGTATCGTGCCGCCGATCACATCCTGCGACACGCCCTGGCGCTCGGCCATTGTGAGATAGAAGGCCCAGACCACTGCGGCGGGGCCGTTGATCGTCATCGAGGTGGTGACCTCGTTGGTCGGTATCCCGTCGAACAGGATCTCCATGTCCTGGAGGCTCGATATGGCAACGCCGCACTTCCCGAACTCCCCCTCGGACATCGGATGGTCGCTGTCGTAACCGTACAGGGTCGGATAGTCGAAGGCTATGGACAGGCCGGTCTCGCCGTGGTCCAGCAGGAACTTGAAGCGTTTGTTAGTCTCCTCTGCAGAGCCGAAGCCCGCGAACTGGCGCATGGTCCAGTAGCGGCCCCGGTACATGCTGGCGTGGACCCCTCTGGTGAAGGGGTACTCCTGGGGGAATCCCAGCTTTTCCATGTAGTCGAAGTCCTTGATGTCCTCGGGCGTGTAGAGGTTCCCCACCTCGCGGTCGGATATCGTCACGAAGCGCTCGCGCATCTCAGGCGAGCGTTCCAGCTTCGCGTCGAGGACCTCCTCCTTCCATCGCTTCTTCTCGGACCCGATCCTCTCTTCGGTCATGGTTCATCGCCTCCTTTGTCATCCGCCTTCGGCAGCCACCAGCCCCATCCCCTCTTCTCGCGGGAGATACCGCCCTCCACCTTTCCCTCGTACTGGAGCTTCTTGAGGAGCCTGACAATGGTCTCCGAGCACTTGACCCCCATCTCCGCCACGGCGTCCTCCACCTCCTTCGTGCTCATCTCTCCGTGCTCCGACAGGAGCTTCAGTACAGCATCCTCTGACTCCTTCTTGAAGAGGGGCATTCAAGGGAACGAATAGGGCGGTGGGATTAAAAGTTTCCCACGGATCCGCTTACCAATTGGTATATAACTCCTATATTACCGATCTGCTCTTTCAAGGCGCAATATATATGCATAATCTCAATGAATCGCAAAGATATAGTTTAGAAAGAACTATATATTGACAGGATATTCAAAAAGGGCGGTGAGAGGATGGACAGCAGAAAGGTACAGTTCACAGGAGGAAGCTCCTACATCATTTCGCTACCGAAGAAGTGGGTGACCGAGCACGGCATCCAGAAGAACGACCGCGTCGCCATCAGGGTCCAGGAGGACGGGAACCTCCTGATATCGGCCAACGTCACCGACGAGGTCGTGATGTCGAAGACCCTCACCGCAGACGTAAGCGACGGCGAGATCCTCATGCGCCGCCTCGTCGCCCTCTACATCGAGGGCTACAACGAGATCAGCATCTCGTCCAAGTCCAGGATCACGCCCGAGAACCGCGAGGTCCTGCGCGAGTTCACCCAGCAGACCATCGGGATGGAGATCATCGAGGAGCGGGCCCAGTACGTCCTGCTCAAGGACATCCTCGATCCCTCGGAGCTTCCGTTCCAGAAGTCGGTCCGCCGCATATTCTACATCGTCGAGGGGATGCTCCGCGACTCCCTGCTCACACTCAAGGAGGCCGACCAGAAGCTCGCCGACGACGTCATCTCCAGGGACAAGGAGGTCGACAAGTTCTACTGGCTCGTCTTCAGGCAGTTCAACATGCTGGCCACCAATCCGGTCCTCATGGACTCCATGAAGATGACCTACCGGAACGCGGCCAAGTACCTCATGGTCAGCAGGAACCTCGAGAGGCTGGGTGACCACGCCGAGAGGATCGCCGAGCTCTCCAAGGAGCTCGAGTACAGGAAGGGCGTCAAATCGGTCTGGAAGGAGATCGAGGCGATCAACAACGAGACCCTGGAGATCCTGGACAAGGCGGTCCAGAGCCTCGCTGCCGGCTCCCTTGCCAGCGTGGAGGAGGACATGCACAACCTGGACCAGCTGTACCTCCGATGCAAGGCGGTCTCCAAGAAGTCGCCCAACCTGGAGATCGACGAGAAGGTCGCCCTGGAGAAGATCATTGACAGCCTGTTCAGGGTCCTGGGCTACACGATGGACATCCAGGAGATCGTGCTGAATACCGTGGTTGATAGGGCTGAGTTCTAGCCGTCTCGGCAAGCCATCGACCTCCCACCTTCGCATTTTTCAAGCGGGCGGGTCCCAACTACATGCTAGCATGGGTGCTAGTATTGTATAGGCGTGGGCCGTTCACTTTCACTTTCATCCCACCCCCTCCCCACCGTCAAGGCTGTTGTATACCCCCCTCCAATGGTAGATGAATGACCGCGGAGGCGAAATACCGCCCTACCGGAAGGGAACGTCCGTTAAGGCCCAGTTCAGGCAGGCCGCCCGAGGCCGCCGGACTGACCGTCATCGGCGGCGAGGACTACCCGCTGATATACGGCCTTGCAGCGGGAGCGTTCGACGCCGGCTGCGCCTCCGTTATTCTCGACTGCGGGTGCAGGATCAACCCCTACGTACTGGCCCGGGTGGCTAAAGCGAGGGGGCTGGACCCGGTGGGGCTGCTGTCCTCGATGAGCGCCAGCAGCTGAAATACCGTGAACGCTCTGGCGGTCCTCACCGAGGACAG
>JANQNJ010000163.1 GCA_028279645.1 Thermoplasmatota archaeon | reverse complement strand
CGCGGGATGTTGACCCGCGATTACTACGGATTCCAGCTTCATGTGGGCGAATTGCAGCCCACAATCCGAACTACGAACGGGTTTCGGGATTGCCTTCATCTCTCGATGTCGGAGCCCATTGTCCCGTCCTTTGTAGCGCGCGTGTAGCCCGGGGGATTCGGGGCATACTGACCTACCGTTGCCCTCCCCTTCCTCGGTCTTAGCGACCGCGGTTTCCTTAGGGTGCTCTACCCTCGGAAGAATAGATAGCAACTAAGGATGAGGGTCTCGTTCGTTATCTGACTTAACAGAACGCCTTACGGTACGAACTGACGGCGGCCATGCACCACCTCTCGGAAAATCTAGTAAGCCCTTCAGACTGACCTTCATGTAACCGTCGCCCCCGGTGAGTTTTCCGGCGTTGAATCCAATTGAACCGCACGCTCCACCCGTTGCTGTGCTCCCCCGCCAATTCCTTTAAGTTTCACTCTTGCGAGCATACTCCCCAGGTGGCAGGCTTAACAACTTCTCTACGGCACTGAACGCCCACGTAGGACCTCCAACACCAAGCCTGCAGCGTTTACGCCCTGGACTACCCGGGTATCTAATCCGGTTTGCGCCCCAGGGTTTCGTTCCTCACCGTCGGATCCGTTCTGGTCGGACGCCTTCGCCACTGGTGGTCCTTATAGGATTACAGGATTTCACCCCTACCCTACAAGTACCTCCGACCTCTCCCAGTCCCAAGTCCAGCAGTCTCCCCGGAATTCGAACAGTTGAGCTGTTCGATTTACCCAAGGATTTACTGGACCGGCTACGAACGCTTTAGACCCAATAATAACGACCACCACTCGGGCTGCTGGTATTACCGCGGCGGCTGGCACCAGTCTTACCCACCCCTTACTTCACCAGCTTTTTAGGCTAGTGAACAGCTAACACAATGTGCTAGCACTTGGAGTTCCCTCGTCGCGGTTTCCCGCATTGCGAAGTTTTCGCGCCTGCTGCGCCCCGTAGGGCCTGGACTCGTGTCTCAGAGTCCATCTCCGGGCTACCTCTCCCAAGGCCCGTACCCGTAAAAGGCTAGTGAGTCACTTACACTCACTACTACCTGATAGGCCGCAGACTCATCCTAGGGCGCCGGAGCTTTAAGCCCAGAAGCATTCCAGCATACTGGACCTATGGGGTATTCTTCCAGGTTTCCCTGGGTTATCCCCCACCCTAGGGCAGATTATCCACGTGTTACTGAGCCGTCCGCCGAGGGCCGAACCCTCTCGACTCACATGGCTTAATCGAACTCCAATAGCAGTGGCCGCCGGCAGGATCAACCGGAATCGGTTAATATATTATTGGAAGTATGTTTACTCGCTACTCCTCTGCCGGATCTCGCCTCGTCGTCAAGTGTCAGTTCTGAGAGGTCACGGCCATGCCGGGTTTCTCAGAGCTCCATGTGTCCGAGCGATTGGAAAAGGAGAACCGATCACGGTCCGGAAACACCGGTCTCACGGCCCCTGCCGTATCGCACGGGAATAGGTTAGGATTCCCCTAAATATCATATAATATATATTTGTTTCCCTAGTAATAGGCCCGGATCGGTCGTTCTGGAGTGGAAGAACGGGTATTTGAGAGGCGTTCTCGATGGATTCTCCTTTTCGTACTTTCTTAAATGCCTAGTTATCGACGACTCACCCGAGCGACACGTTTAATTATCACAGATACGATGACGAAACGGTGATCCCGTGGCGATATTTTGCGAAGACTGTGGGGGATACACGAACCAGGTGTGCGAGAAGTGCGGCCAGACCTTCGGAACGACCGATTGCGAGATCTACGGCTGCGGCGGCAAGATGACCTGTACCAAATGCGGCTCATCCAACCTGAACGCAGGCAAGAGGCCTCCAAGAGACCCTCTCGACAAAAGATGGGAGCAATCGGCAACGATACCTAAGTGCGACTGCGGATACGAGATGGACAGCAACTGGAAGTTCTGTCCGATGTGCGGAAAAGCAGTGTAATAGGTCGGAACGCCTCCTATTTCCTAATACGTCTTGGAGTTGCGCTTGGCCCATCTCTCAGGGGCCGTGAACTCTCGTTGAGCAAGTAAGATCGAACCAATGGCCCAGCCGGCGAGACTGGCGAAGGGGGCCCATTGTGGAAGCCCCGTGATCGCGCTGGCGGTCGCTTCTCCACCCAGTGCGTTCATGGTTCCCATGGAGGCGCCGTTGGGGCTCAGGAACTCGATACGGTTGTTAATGACAGTGTAGTCCTCGTTATCCTCCGTTAGGCCCTCCTCCGAGACGTCCACCCCCATCGCGAACGAGATGATCAGAGGAAGAAGTATCCAGTAGAACGTGAATATCATCCACACCCCCACACCGTAGATGAGCGAACTATTGTAGGTCTTCGCCCTGGCGGAGAAGAAATGCTGCAATGCGACGAATATGATGACATATATCATGCTCATTGGCAGGAACCATACCCATTGAGCGTGAGGTGGAACGTCGGCGAGAAAGCCGATCACCATCAGCGCGATACCCCCAGCGATCACCATGGGAATGAATATCGCCATGGAAATGCCCATGATCTTCGCAACAAGTATCTGGGTCCTTGTGATAGGTCTTACAAGGAGCCATGTCTCCGTCTGGTTCAGCTTCTCCTTTGAGATGCTGTCGTAGGAGAACAGTATCGCCATGATGGAACCGAAGAACAGTAGAAAGAAGGTCGATATGGCCAGGATATCCGCTGGGTCTTCACTGTTGATCGTTTTTACGGGCTCGGATGCTATCCCGTATGTCCCGGAGATCGATGAGAAGAAGAGCAAGCCGGCCCCGAATATCATCCTCTTGCTGAAGAAGACGGAGTTGAACTCATGCCTCATGAGCAGAAGGAATCCCGTCGAGATCGGTCTGAAACCGAGCCGTTTCCTCAACATATAGTATCTCCATTTCCAGCTTGGGTCTATTGACCAGAGCCCCCTCCCCTATCGGGCCCTTGTTCCGGTCTTACTGTCCAGGGTAGGTCCGGTCGTCTATTCCTGACGCTCCGCGGCAAGCTCGGCGATCTCATCCACGAGCTGACCGGTTGGCGTTCCAGGGCCATAGAGCCTCTTGACACCGAGGTCCATCAGGACCTTCCGGTCCTCGTCAGGTATGATACCGCCTCCGATGACCATGATGTCCATTGCGTCCTCGGCCTTGAGCTTCTCCATCACCCTCTTGAATAGGCTCATGTGAGCTCCGGAGAGGATGCTGAGCCCGATCACGTCGACGTCCTCCTGGATCGCGGTCTCTACGATCTGGTCCGGCGTCTGCTTAAGACCGGAGTAGATGACCTCCATCCCTGCGTCACGCAGGGCTCGGGCGACCACCTTCGCACCGCGGTCGTGGCCGTCGAGGCCGGGCTTTGCTATCAGGACTCTGATCTTGCGGTCTGGCATCTGACCACCCTTGGTCAAAAAACCCGGTGATGATATTTAAAGATTGAGTAATATCCGCCCAAACGGTTAAGACCTGGACAGTGCTTCAAGACGATCGTGAACACGGAGGATCCCAACAAGGAGCATGAGGAGCTGATCAAACGGGAGTTCGAGATCCAGAGAGGGATGTCGGGACTCGACCCATTGATCACGGAGATGCTGACAGCCATCGACCGGATCGGGACCCTTGTATCGATATCGAGAGCCACCGAACTACCTCTTGATTTCATCGGTACAAGCCTTCTTGAGGCACATGCCGTGCTGGAAACCGACAACCTGGATATGAAAAAGATACCGGACAGGCTGATCGTCGAGGCCTTCGTGGCCATGGACCATGATGTGTTCGCCAAGGAAGGCCTTCCTGATGTTCTGGCCTTCATCGCGCGGGAACCGGAGGAGGAGCTAGAGGATCTCGATATGGAGGATGTCGCTGGTTATCTGGGCTTTCTGCCGATATCGGAGGTCGAGGCGAGGATTGTGGCAGCGAAGGCCGCTGAGAGCTCGGAAACGCTCGATGAAGCCGTCGCTGCTGCGCTGCAGGTCCTGAGAGGCAGAATGGACGGGGACGTCCTGAGCGAGATCGTTCAGGAATACTGGACCAGATGAGCCCCTCTACTTCAAAGGGTGTCTGTGACCGCAGTTCGGGCAATCTACATATCGATCGGTCCATTCGAAGATATGGACCTCGGAACCGCACTCGATGCAAGGCAGGCTGCGTTCCGGCCTAGAACGGATGAAGCCCTTGCCCTCGCAGAACCGGCATATCCTCTCGCCCTCGCAATTCGGGCAGATGATCATCGTTCGACGGATGACCCCCTTGCCGACCTCGCCCTTTCCGTCGCAGGTCTGGCAGTTCCCGCTTGCCTTGCATCGGATGCATGGGATCTCCATTGCTCCTGAACCTTGAACCCCTTTCTTAATGACCTCTTTCTTCGGTTCTTGATCATGGTCCTTCATCTGGTCACACCTTGCATGCCTCGGTAAATTACCTTATTCGGACCGGTATTTATCATACCTTCCCCTTTAATGTCCAGACTACGATATGTCGCTTTTCCTCCGTGTCAGAGGAGGTCTGGAGGTCCATCTGAGTTAGGATTGGACCCTATTCCTCTTCCAGTTCCGCTTCCTCGTCCTCTTCCTCCTCCTCTTCGGCGGGGGAGTCGCCGGCCTTTCCACCCTTCTCGGCAGTGGGCGGAAGATATTCCTCGGAAGCTTCCTCCTCGGCAGCCTCCTCTTCGGCGGCAGCGGCCTCCTCCTCCTCCTTCGCCTTTTCCTCTGCCTCCTCCTCTTTGTCCTCCTTGTAGTCGGCAAGTTCGTCCCTTGCCTCAATGATGAACAGGAGGATAACGAAGATCAGGATTATTATCAGCAGTATCGTCTGGAGGTTGAACTTGCCCTTGTCACTGTCGTCCTTGTCCTCAAGCTGGTTCGATAGCTGTTCCTGGGCGGTATCGAGCTGGGTGCTGAGGTTCTTGAGGTCATCGATGATATCGTCCAGATCGGCCAGTTTTGCCTTGGTCTCGTTGATCGCCATCATCATCTTCGTCGTATCCTGCTGGAAGGAGATGATGTCTGCATTGATCGCTAAGAGGCTAGCGGCTGTGGTCATGTTGTGGTATTCGAGCTCCTCTGCAAGGTCCATTATGCTCGCGCTAAGCGTTGTCAGTGTCTGGTTGTGGAGGTCAATCACCTTGGTCCTGAGGTCAGTTATCTGGACAGTGAGGTTCGTCTCGAATCCAGCGAGGTAGTCGATGACCGTCGTCAGGTCGTCCTTCAGATCGTCGTAGAAGGTCTGAAGGTCGGTGTCGAGATCGTCCAGCTTGGCCTCGAGGTCAGCCTTGGTCTGTGTGAGGTTCGCGTCCAATTGTGTCAGTACGCCGTCGAGCCACGTCCTGAGCGCCTGGTTGTCCAGGAGTATCTCGTCCTTGGCGTCCTCCAGCTGCTCGCCGAGAGATTGGTTCATTCCCGCGATGTCATCGGTGATGTCGTCGAGGGCGGTCTTGATCTCATCGTACAGAGTGGCGTTGAGCTTGGCGATCTCCGTCATGATGTTGGCATCGTGAGCATCGATCTTGTCGGAGATGGTGGTGTTCAGGTCAGCGATATCCGATTTGATATCGGCATCATGGGCGTCGATCTTGTTGCCCAGCAACGTCTCGATCTCGTTTAGCCGAGTATGTAGGGTCGAATTGACGATATCAAGATCATCGGAAATGTCGTTGATCAGCGAGTTGATGGTGAGGTTGAGGTTGCTGATGTCGGTGACGATCATATCGAGGGTTCCGTTCATATAGGCGAGATCGTTGGAGACCGAATCGATACTGAGCTGAAGGAAGTCGATGTCCGCATCCATGGCAGCCATCGTCGTATTCCATTCGTCCCAGTAGGAGGAAACGAGCGCCCGGTTCTTGGTCTGGTTATCGTATAGGTCCTGGAACACCTCCATGAGAGAGGCATCGAGGGAAGTGAGGTTCTCTTGTATGGAATCGATGTCAAGGTTCTGTGAGTCGAACTCAGTATCGATCAGTGACGTCAGGTTGTTCTCGAAGTCTGTAAGCCTGGTCCACGTCGTAACGAACTGTGCGGCGATGTCGGTATCGAGTTGATCGATGTCGTCCCAGGTCGTGTTGAACCAGCCCTCGGTGTCGACCTTGAAATCATTCAATGAGGACTGCACGGATAGCAAGGTCAGGTTGACGAAGTCAAGGTCCGCCCTTATCTCGGCGATGGTCGCGTTCCAGTCGTTCCAGTAGAGCTCAACAAGCATCTGTGTGTCATTATGTTCGGACCACATCTGGCTGAAGTAGTTCTCCATCGACATCTCCATCGAGGTCACGTTGTCGTGGAGATTCACCACATCCAGGTCGAGGTCGGCCATTATCGTGGTTATGTTATCCTCGAAGCCGTCCATCTGATCGGCGAGGTCGGCTATGCGATCCTGCAAGGTGTCGTTCAGACCGTCGATCGTTGTGTTGAAGTATGCCCAGTACATTTCGAACTTCGAGTTCCAGTCGGTCCATGTATCGTTGAACTCTCCCCAGTACTCGATGAGATGTTCATCAATCTGATCGATGATATCGTGGATGTTCCGGCCGAAGACGTTGAACTTGGTGTTGTTCTCGGCCTCCCAGACCAGGTCGCTGTTGTTGTAGCCGCCGGCCCATACCGACACATCATAGTTCCCCAGCATCGCGTCGCTCGGGAGGGCGAATGGTATTCCGTAGCGGCCTGTGTTCGGGAGGCCGCTCTCCGTCAGGTAGAACAGGGTGCCATTGACATCCTGGATACTTATTTTGAGATCGAGGAGCTGATAGGCTGGCGGGCTGTTCATGGAGACGATCATTGTGACCGTCTGATCTGGCTGGTAGTCCGAGGCACCAGAGGAGATCATCACGAAGCTGCCGGTTGTGATGTTGTTGTTGACGATCAGGGTGATCGTAGTCATGAGGTCGTTTGCGGTCGGGAAGTGTCCGATGGCCTTGATCACGAAGGGCATGTCCTCCTGCAGCTCAGATGTGTTGATGATGATCTGGTATGGATACTCATAATCAAAGAAGGTGCTAACGCCGTTTATCAGGAACTCCACGTTCAACGGCCTTATCTGGGTCGTTGCCGCTTCGATGATGATCCTCCCGCTCACGTGTTCCTCGTCGGTGAATCCAACGAAAATGATATCCCCGATGGGATCGACCGAGGCGTTCATGAGCGGATAATAGTCCTTGGCGCCTGCACCGCCGCCGATGAGATAGCGTCGGTCGCCGATGCCATCGGATCCCGGATGGTCCTGATCGATTCCGGAGAAATAGTCCTCACCGGTGTAATCGTCCCAGTAGTTGCCGCCGAACGGATATGTGTCGTTCCATAGGTTGTTGCCGGATTCGTCCCAGGCGTTGATGGCGTTGTTGGAGAAGTCGTTGTGGGTGAAGTAGTTGTCATCGGTGTCCGATTCAAGATACGCGCCGTACATAGTGCTGTTGAAGAACTCGTTGACCTGGAAGTCGTTGTTGTCGGAGTTCTGCAGAAGCGCTCCGTAATCGAAGCCGTCGTATGTATTATTGAATATCACGTTGTCGTCGGAGTTATTGAGGAGGATACCGACAGTGCTGTTGCCGTAGCTGACCACGTTGGTGAAGGTATTGAAGAACGAGCTGTTGACCATCATCGCGTACTCGACGAACCACATGGTTATGTTCGTGAACTCGCAGTTCGTGGAGTTGTAGAGGTAGATGCCGTGGGTCGGGCCGTCGATGGTGCAATCGTTCACATATATGCTGTCGGAGTGGATCGCCCTGAACCCATACTCGGTGGATTCCATCGAGACGTTGTAGATACTGATGTTGTAACAGTAGGTGAAGCTGAAGGAGGTACCCGGCGCGTCCATGACGCGGTCCTTGATCACGATGTTCGAGCAGTTGACCATGATCACCTGTCCAGCGTCAAGCGGTATCTGAATTCCATCCTCGTTGACGAAGTAGTATACCTCCTGGCCGCCGATCGTGTTGCCCTGTATCGTGTGAGTGTTCCAGTGTGCGAGGATCGTTCCATTGATGAAGACGCCGCCCTCCTCCATCGTGTTGTTCATCACGGTGCAGTAGGTGGATCTGATCAGTGCGACCGAGGCCTTTGTGACAGAGCCGAAGTCGTTGTAGAGGATCTCAACGTCGGTGGACTCCTGTATGTAGATCGAGTACATTCCGGAGTCGTCGAACTCACTGCCGAGGATATCTGTATAGCTGCTGTCGTAGAACCAGATGTCCCTGTAGTTGTCATCGAAGGTGTTGTTGTAAAGCGTGTGGTTGTTCAGGCTGTCCCAGTAGACGCCGTATATACAGTCATGGATGTAGTTCTGAGTGAACTCTGCATCACCTATGCTGGCTGATGCATTCCCCTGTATGTTGGTCATCCACGGCCAATCACCTTCGAAGTACATGCCGACGTAGTCAACAGTGATATCATTGTCCATAACGTAGAGGCCGTCGATATCGACCATGGAATCGTTCTTGAGGTTGCTGCCCCACACGCTGAACTCATCGAGATAGAGACCGAGAGAGCCTGCAAAGATCTCGTTGTCGTTGATCTCGATCGCACCGAACTCGGCAGAGGAGTTGTCCCTGAGACCGTATCCAAGCTTGTTCAGCATACCGTGGCTGATACCGTTCTGGCCGGCGGATATCTCGTTGCTGCTGATCTGTAGATCGCCCATCATGAACGAACCCTGGTCATACATCCGGGTTCCCCAGTAGTAGAAGTTGTCGAGATCGATGCCGGTCCCGCCAACTTGGAAGATATTGTCGTTGAACCTTAGATCTCCAATCTCAACGGTCGCATTGTTCCTGAGGAATCTCCCCCAGAAGAACACCTGCGAGATCTGGATACCGTCGGAGCCCCAGACATATGTGGTGATATCGTTGCGCTCGAAGGTGATGTTGCCTATCGTCACTGAGGTGTCGCCGGTCAACGAGTTGCCCCATCGGTCCATCGTTCCGATAACGATACCGTGATCGCCGCAGTCGATGATGTTGTCATCGAACTTGACATCACCCAGTACGACCGTTGCAGCTGTGGACATCTGGTCACCATGATAGTTCATGCTGCCGATGTTGATGCCGTCACCGCTCCATCCTGCGGATATCTCGTTGTCGGTAACGAGGAAATCGCCCATGATCGCGGTCGCGGCCGAGTAGACCCGGGAGCCCCAGTAGCTGAGCATGGTGAAATCGATCCCCTCTCCATCTGCTGTGATATCGTTGTTCATGAACTCGATGTTGCCCATGGTTGATGAAGCGTTGTGATTGAGCTCGGTTCCGAACCATTCCAGCCTGAACGCCTCGATACCGTCGCCGCCGGATGCATTGATCCAGTTGTCGTTGAAGGTGAGATCGCCCATCTCGTAGACCGAGTCATGGATGCTGTAGCTGCCCCAGCGCCAGAACCATCCGAGGTCCATACCGGCGAAGCCAGCGTCGATGGTGTTCCTGTCTATGTGGATGCTGCCCATGTCATACGTCGAACTATCCCAGAGATACTGGCCGTGATGGGCAACATTGTCCATCTCGATACCGTCCTGATCGTCGGTCGTCAGATTATTGTCGCATACGAGCACGTCGCCCATCTGGAACATCGCGGTGTTGTAGAGCCATTCTCCCCAATGCTCGAAGTGGTCGAGGTCGAGACCGTTCTCGGATGCCCATACATCGTTCCGGCAGATCTCGATGCTGCCCATCGTGTAGCTAGAGGCCCAATGCATCTCGTATCCGAAGTAGTCGAACCTGTCCACATCGATACCGTCGCCGTCGGAGGCATTTATCCAGTTATCATTGAGAGTCAGGTCGCCCATGGAGTATGTGTTGTTCCCGTACAGGTTGCGTCCCCATTGTGAGAAGTAGTCAAGATCGATACCACCGTATCCGGCCATGACCGTGTTCAAATCGATACGGACATCGCCCAGGTAGAACGATCCGCTTCCATACATATTATAGCCGTGGTATTCGAAGTCGCTGAACTCTATGCCATCGTCGCCTGACTCTATCGTATTGTCGATGAGCAACACGTCGCCGATATACACAGAGGCATTGTATACGTTGTAACCCCAGAATTCAAGGTCATCGATATCGATGCCGATGTCCTCGGTGTATATGGTATTCTCCGTGATTACTAGGTTCCCTATCGCCATCATCGACGTACCGTTCAGGTCCCTGCCCCAGTTCATGAGATCCTCTATCTCCATTCCGTCGCCCGAGGCGTTGATCCAGTTGAACGAGAAGGAGATGTCACCGATCATCAGGTTCGAATTATTGTAGATACGGTAGCCGATCAGATCCATTCCATTGTGGTCTATCCCGGTGCCACCGGTTGAGTTGATCCAGTTGTCATCGATGGTCAGGTTCCCGATCTCGCAGGTACTGTTGTCTCGGAGCCAGGTTCCCCATCGATCGAACTCATCGAACACCATTCCGTCATTGCCAGCAGTTATGGTATTGTCACTGATCGAACGATATCCGATATCGACGGTAGCATCGTTGAACAGGTAAAAGCCATGGTATTCCATCTGGTTGAAGACCAGACCCTGGGAGTCAGTCGTAAGTGTGTTCTCCTCGATGATGAGGTCTCCGATCGAAACCGTTGAATGTCCGGTCATGTAGACGCCCCAGTAGTTGAAGGAGTAGATCTCCATACCGATCAAGCCTGCCTCGATCTCGTTATCGATGAAGAATATGTCACCCTTGTCGAATGAAGCGTTGTCCTCCATGAACACGCCGTATCCACCCATCTCATCGGCATAGATACCACTCAAGGTCGCGTTGATCTCGTTGTCCGTTATCAGTACGTCAGCGAAGAGCGCGGAGGAGTTATCGTACATGTCCGTTCCCCAAAGGAAGAACGACGAGGCCCTGATACCGAACATCCATGCAGTGATGTCATTGTCCGCGATAGTTATCGGTGCCTGGGAGAAGGTTGCTTCCCCATAGAGGTTCTGGCCGTGTCCGCTGAAGTCCGCGCACACGATCCCCTCATCATCCGACTCCACTTGGTTGTCCGAAACGTTCACCTCACCAATGGAGAATTGAGACATGTTGTACATGTACGATCCAATTGTGGACATCGAGTCGATATAGATACCGTCCGTTTCCGAATAGACCTCGTTGTCATGGATGTGGATACCATCAATGACAAGGTAGGCGTTACCGTAGAGCTCAGTACCGAAGTCACTGACCCCTTCAAAGCCAAGACCATCGCCACCTGCATCGACGGTGTTATTGAAGATATCGAACGTTCCGATGTCGGCCGAGGAATCGTTGTACATGTACGAACCCCAAGTGGAGAGATAGTTCAGACCGATACCATCTAGGCCCGCTGTGATATCGTTCCCGGAAATTTCGAAACCCTCTATCCACACGTAGGCATCATCGCTCAGATTCACAGCGAAATATCCGATATAGGAGTTCGCGCTCATGTTGATGCCTGACTGGGTGCAGTTGATGACGTTGTCGGTTATGGAAAGACCGTCCCAGGTGAACGATGTCTCACCGGTCATATTGTATCCCATGTGAGTAATATTCGTTATGTTGATACCATCTGTACAACCGATTTCGTTGTCATAGATCGCCACTGCGCCGATGTAGGAGCTCGACAGATTGGATAGATTGTGGCCCCAGTAACACAGATCGATACCGAGACCGGCCCAGTCCGAGACGATGGTGTTATCATAAATATCGACACCCATGAAGGATGCATAGCCCATGTCCGAGATGTTGGATCCGACATCCTCAAGGGTGAAATTGATCCCGCTGATCCCAGCAGTGATCTCGTTGCCGTATATCTTGATCGCGCCCATCTCGGCATAGGCTTCACCGGACAGCCTCGATACGATGTTCCTGATCGAGCCCCATCGTCCCTTTTCGAAGTAGATACCGCGGCCGGTGGCATTAATAGTGTTGTTCGCCACAACGAGATCTCCGGCATAGAACTGAGAGGTCCCGTTAAGCCAGTAACCCCACTGGGACATCTCCTCGAAGTCCATTCCATCCTCATCGGCGACGATCATGTTACCAATGAACTCGATATCACCGATCTCGACATAGGAGTTGTTCCAGAGACGGTACCCGTGATATTCGAACTCCCCGTGTTCGATACCGTCATAGGCGCCGCTGCGATTGTCATTGCTGTAAAGGGTGTTGTCGTTGAACTGGACGTGGCCCTTCACGACGGTGTTGTTACCGTTCAGATATGCGCCCCAATTATCGAAGTCGTCGAAGTCCATGGCAGCATCGCTTGCATTGATCCAGTTCCTGTTGAACTCGATGTTGCCGAAGTGGGCCTCCGCATTGTCGTACATGTAGTAACCGTGATTGTCCATATTGTCGTGTTCGATGCCGTCGTCCTCGTCGGCCTGTATCACGTTGTCGTTGAACAGGATGTCGCCCATCTCGAAGTATGTGTTGTTATACATCCACGCGCCATAGTCGTCGAAATTGTCGGTATCGAAACCGGCGTAGTGCGCATCAATAGTGTTGTTGCAGAGCTGGAGATCCCCTCTGATCGCACTAGAATTATGATACATATGGTATCCATGATATTCGACGCTCTGGATCTCGATGCCGTCGTCCCAGCTCTCGGATGTGATATTGTTATCGTTGATCAGTAGGTGCCCCATCGTGAAGCTGGAGTCGTTGTACATCCATGCTCCCCAGTAATCCATGTCGTCGAAGTCCAAGCCGCAGTCGCCGGAATGGATCCAGTTCCTCTGGATCTCAACATTGCCCATGGTGAATGTACTGGAATTGTACATCCTGTAACCATAGTAATCCCAGCTATCCTGTTCGATACCGTCGTCCTCTTCACTGTAGATCCAGTTGTCGTTGATGGTGATGTTGCCCATGGTGAATGTATTGTCGCCGTACATGTACTTGCCATAGCTGGATATCCAGTCCAGGTCCATTCCATAGTAGGTTGCATTGATGATGTTCCTGTCGATGTTGATATCCGTCATGGTGTATGTCGCATTCCCGTACATGTACTGGCCATGATACTCGATGCTGTTCAGCTCGATACCGTCACTCGAGGATCCGTGGGTGTAGATCTCGTTGTCGTTTATCCAGAGATGGCCCATCGTGTACGTAGACTCGTTATACATTGAGTTGCCCCAGTAATCGAAGTCATCCATATCCATACCGATCCCATCCGAATTGATCCAGTTGCTGCATATCTCGACATCGCCCATCAGGTATGTACCATTGCCCATTTCGTAGCCCCAGTAATCCATGCTCTCAAGCTCGATTCCGTCGCCTGAGGAGGCGTTGATCCAGTTGTCATTGACAAGGACATCGCCCATGGTGTAGGAATTGGTCCCGTACATATAGCGACCCCAGCTGGAGAACCAGTCAAGGTCAAGGCCGGCGCGTCCAGCGTCGATCACGTTCCTCACTATCAGGACGTCATCCATGTAATAGGTCGATTCATTGTACATATAGTAGCCATGGTACTCGAGGCTGTCCAACTCGATGCCGTCATCCGAGTCGGTTGTGATGTTGTTGTCATTTATCCAGACATGTCCCATAGTGTATGAGGACTCGTTCCACATGTACCGGCCCCAGTAATCGAAGTCGTCGAGGTCCATACCCATATCCGACGCATTGATCCAGTTGTTGCAGATCTCGACATCGCCCATCAGGTATGTAGCGTTGCCCATGTTGTGACCCCAATAGTCCCAGCCGGTATGTTCGATGCCGTCATCATCGGATGCGTTGATCCAGTTGTCGTTGATGGTCACATCGCCCATGGTGTATGAGTTGTTCCCGTACAAGTACTGGCCCCAGCCGGTAAATCTGTCAATATCCATGCCGGCATCACCCGCATCGATGATGTTACGGTCCATGCTGATTCCACCCATCTCGTAATTCGAATCGCCGAACATGTACCGCCCGTGATTCTCGACGCTGTCCAGCTCGATGCCGTCGCCGGATTCGGTTGTGATGTTGTTGTCATTGATCCAGAGATGACCCATCGTGTACGATGAATCGTTGTACATGTAGTTGCCCCAGTAATCGAAGTCGTCGAGATCCATGCCGATCCCGGTCGCGTTGATCCAGTTATTGCATATCTCAACATCGCCCATTACATAGGATCCGTTGTCCATCGTGTATCCCCACCAGTCCATGCTCTCGAGCTCGATGCCGTCGCCACTGGAGGCGTTGATCCAGTTGTCGTTGATGAGGATATCACCCATTGTGAACGAGTTATCACCGTACATGTTCCGTCCATACTGGGAGAACCGATCAAGGTCCAGACCTGCGCCGCCCGCGTCGATAACGTTCCTTTCGATGAGGATATCCTCCATGACATAGGTGGCTACACCGGATAGATATCGACCATGATGTTCGATACTGTCCATCTCTATGCCGTCATCGGATCCGGTCGTGATGTTGTTATCGGTTATCCATACGTGTCCCATGGTGTAGGTGGACTCGTTCTTCAGGTTATAACCCCAGTGATCGAAGTTGTCGAGGTCCATGCCCATGTCCGAGGCATTGATCCAGTTGTTGGTGATCTCAACATCGCCCATCTGGTATGTGCCGTTCTCGATCGTGCGACCCCACCAGTTCCAGTTCTGATGCTCGATACCGTCATCCTCGGAGGCATTGATCCAATTGTCGTTGATGGTCACATCGCCCATGATATACGAATTATTCCCGTACATGTAATTGCCCCAATAGGTGAACCAGTCCAGGTCCATACCTGCATAACCGGCATCGATCACGTTGCGGTCGAGTCGGATGTCACCCATCTCGTATGTCGCCCCGTCGTACATGAAATAGCCATGGTATTGTGCACTGCCGAGTTCAATACCGTCCCCGGAGTCGGTTGTGATGTTGTTGTCATTGATCAGGAGATGTCCCATCGTAAAGGAAGAATCGTCATTCATGTCCCGTCCCCAGAATTCGAAGTCATCGAGGTCCATGCCGATGTTCGATGCATTGATCCAGTTGTTGTTGATCTCGACATCGCCCATGATGTAGGTCGCGTTCTCATACATCCTGTAACCCCAGAAGTTACGGCTCTCGTCCTCGATACCGTCGTCGCCGGAGGCATTGATCCAGTTGTCGTTGATGGTGAAGTTGCCCATCATGAACGTGTTGTTACCGAACATGCCGTTGCCCCAGTAGTTGAAGTAGTCGAGATCGAGGCCCGAATATCCGGCATCGATGGTGTTGCGATCGATCATGATGTCGCCGAGATAGAATTCAGCGTATCCGTCCATGTCCTGGCCAAAGTACTGCACGTTGTCGAATTCGATCCCATCTCCGGAGGTTGTCGTGATATTATTGTCCACAAGAAGGATGTCACCGATAATTACCTGGCTGGAATTCTCTATCTTCGAGCCCCAGTAGTTGTGGTCGGATAGGTCCATTCCTTCCTGGTCTGCATAGATCATGTTCATCGAATACTCGACATTGCCCATGGTGAACATCGAATCGCCGTACATGTAACGACCATGGTACTGCAGTTCGCCCTGCTCAATACCATCATCACCTGCCTCGATGTAGTTCTCATTGAACAGGACATCGCCCATGGAGAAGTAGCTGTAATTGTACATGTAAGCACCCCACTCATCGAAGTCGTCCAGGTACATACCGTCATTGCCGGCATATATCTCGTTATGGCTTAGCTCGACATTGCCCATGTAGAACGAGGCGTTATCGTACATGTATTTCCCGTGGTTTGCCAGCTCGACCTGATTGATGCCGTGATCACCAGATTCGATATAATTGTGATTGTAGAGGACATCGCCCATGGTCGCCGTGGCGTTATCATACATGTTATGACCCCATTCGTCCCAATCGTCGATATCGAAACCGTTACTGCTAGCATTGATCGTGTTGTAGTTCATCTCGATGCTGCCCATCAAGAAGGTGGAATCGTTGTACATGAACCGTCCATGGTCGTTGGATTCGGAATGTTCGATGCCGTCGTCGTTGGTGGAGGTTATGTTGTTATAGTTGTACTGAACCTCACCCATAGTGAACGATGATGTACCATACATGCGGTAACCCCAGTCATCGAAGTTATCGAAATCAAAACCGGCCCCATTCGATTCAATGGTGTTATTGTTGAATTCCACATTACCCATGATGTAGGAAGAATCATTGTACATGTGGTATCCAAGATTTCTCAACTCATTGAACTCGATACCATCATCTTCGGTCGAGTTGATGACGTTCCAGTTGAACAGGACGTCGCCCATGGTATACCGGTTGTCGCCATACATGTAATTGCCCCAGTTGTCGAAGTCGTAGATGTCTATACCGATATCTTCGCTCGATATCTCGTTGTAGCAGAACTCGATATCGCCCATCTCGTAGCTCGAACCGTTGTACATGATGTAGCCATGATTGTGTAGCTCGCCGTGATCAATCCCGTCTCCGCCGGCAGTGAGGTTATTATAATTGAACTGGACGCTGCCCATGACATAGCTGTTGTTTCCGTACATGTAATAGCCCCATTCGTCCCAATCATCGATATAGAGACCATTGCCTGATGTGTTCACGATGTTGTAGCTCATCTCTACATTACCCATGGTGTAGGTTGCATTATCATACATGTAAGCTCCATGGTATGCGAGGTCCCTCTGCCGTAGCCCGTCGAACTCGGAATCGATCTCGTTCCAGTTGTGTTCAACGTCCTCCATCAGGTATGTGGAGTTATCGTGCATCATAAAGCCCCACTGGTCGAAATCGGTGAGATCGATCCCTTCATTGCCGGCATCGACCACGTTGTAATTGATCTCGATATCTCCGAATTCGAATGATGAGTCGTTGTACATGTATGATCCGAGATAGCTGAACTCGCCATGATATATCCCGTCATAGGATGTAGAGGTAACGTTGTTCGAGCTTATCCTGGTGGAATACATCAAAAAGCTTGAGTCTCCATACATATGATAGCCCCAGAACATCCATATGTCGCAGAAGATAGAGGTCATGTTCGACGTGATGTTGTTGTCCTCGATCATGATGTCACCGAACAGGACATCGGCGGAATCGTTCAGAGATGCTCCCCACATGTACCAGTTGTATAGATACATTCCGAAACCACCGCTGGTCATCTCGTTCCCGACGAAGACGAAACTGTCCATCTCGAAGCTCGCGTTATCGGACATATTGAAGCCGAAATAGGAGATGTTATTGGTGATCAGTCCCTTCTGCGAGGTGTTCACGTCGTTCATGTAGAACACCACATCGTTCATGATGAACTGTGAATCACCGGACATGTTAGCTCCGATGTTCGTCAGGTTGAACTTGACCCCGTTCGGACCGTCGATGTCATTGTAGGCGACTATGAAGCTTCCGATATCGACCATTGAATTGTCGGTCAGATTGTTTCCAATGTTGTGACCGTTCCAGTGTATGACGGTCACGGATGCGTTCAATGTGTTCCAGGCAATGGTGGAATTAGATCGCACGTACGATGAATTACCATAAAGGTCGGAACCGAGGTCGTGAGCATAGACGCTGATCGCATGAACACTTGTGTTGATGGTGCTGTTCGCGATCCAGAAGCCAAGCTCCGTTGCATTGATACCGATGCTGGAATTCAATACCTGAACGGCCTCAATGGTCGCGTCCTGGGCTTCGATCCGAATCCCCTCGGAACAGTTCAAGAACTGGATATCGTTGACGGTAACGTTCTCCGAGGTGATCGTCATGCCGACGCCACCCATGCCATCGATGATGGTCGTGTTGAAAGCTCCTGAACCTTGGATGATCAGTGGCTTGTCGACTACGATGTTCTCCATAAAGGTGCCATGATCGATCTGGACGGTCCATCCGTCCTCGCAAAGGTCGATAAT
>JANQNJ010000156.1 GCA_028279645.1 Thermoplasmatota archaeon | reverse complement strand
TTGAAATTGCACTCCGCTGGATGATCCGGCATGCAAGGGGGTCGATGACGCCCTTCGAGCCGGCCTCGCCGGACGAGCCCAGAGTGAGCATGACCAGCTCCTGGGCAGAGACCTCGGTGAACATGGCCGCCTCCGGGTCCTCCTTCGGGTCGGTCTCGTAGATCCCGTCCACATCTGTGGCGATGATGAGGCGATCGGCTCCGACGTGCTCCGCGAGCACGGCGGCGACCGCGTCGGTAGTGTGGCCGGGATGGGTCCCGCCCATGAACGTGATGCCTGCGCCCCTGGACATGATCACGGCGTCCCGGAACTCGGTGGGAACGTCGACGTGTGTCTCCCCGAAAAAGGAGGCCAGTATCCGGGCGTTCATGCGTGATGCCGCGATACCGATCTCGTCCAGGACCGATTCGTTGGCTCCCATCGCCCTGGCCACGGTCACGTAGTACCTGGCCAGTTTGCCGCCGCCGGTGACGATGAACACACGCCTGCCGGAAAGCACCGGTTTGAGGGCTTCGACCAGCTCGGATATGAAAGCGGTGTCCAGCTCGAACGGCCGAGGTGCTCCGACATCCTCTTCCTCATCCTCGGTCTTGATCTCGCTGTACATGAGCGAACCGCCGAGATTGATGACTAGGGTCTCCTTGTACTGTTCGGCCACGAAATGACGAGCACCAGGAGCCGGCATGCCCTCGCTCGGAGCACCGTCGCCCATCGGGGTGGAGGGGACTGGATCATCTATCTCGATGGGGCCCTCTCCATAGCCCATGGGCTGGGCGTCGAACAGGCTGTCGTACTCCTCGTCGTCCGCTGTGTTCTTGGTCTCCTCATCTGGCATAGGAATCCGTTCGATAGTAAGGATTCTGGATATATATAGATTGCATCCGATGACCGCTCAAGCCTGCCAATGGTCGTACGATCACCCGTCCGTGATCGGGAGAGACAAGAGAACTCGGGCCGGCGGGGTCTGTCCGGACGTTACGCTAACATTTTTATAGTACGCCAATGATTTTTCGTCAATGAGGTACCTCGCGGTTCTGGCCGTCTGCATTCTGATAATGACTTCGACTTCAGGATGCTTCGGCGGCGACGACGATGAGAAGCGGATCAAGGTCATCGAGTTCAACTACGACAAGAGCTGGGACGACATCCACTTCATCGTCGGGAAGGACGACAGGTTCGGCGGCGGGATGGGCGAGCTCGAAGCGGCGGTCTACGTGGAGGAGAAGTTCAAGGAGGCAGGACTGGCAAATGTCAAGATCCACAACTTCTCCGTCCCATGCTACGAGGTGAACGACGCCTACCTCGCACTCATCGAGTACGATAACTTCGGCGTCGACTCCATCACCGAGTATGACCATATGTACGAGTTCACGGTCCAGGGCTACTCCGGTAGCCGCGCCTACAACGACTGGACCGACGACGTTCCGATAATACACTGCGGGAACGGGTCGGATGACAGCCTGTACGCGGATGCAGACGGGAAGGCCGTCATCGTCACATCCGATGGAGACCTCTCCTTTACAGAGCTGTGGATCAAGGCATGGGAGAACGGTGCTGCTGCCAACATCATCCATAACGTCCACATCCACGAGAAGCTGGACTTCGTGCCCATCGGCTTCACTGGTGCGCTGGTCAGGGACAACCATTCCGTTGCGGTCGTGGACGTATATCCCGACCTCGACATCCCGTCGATGATGGTCTCCTACGATGTGGGGGACGAGATCCAGTGGAAGGCACAGGACTCCATCGACCACATCATCTGGGGCGATACGGTAAAGCTAAGGATCGACTTCGATGTGACCGTCGAGGAGAGGGACACCTACGTTGTCACCGGCGACCTCGAAGGCAGGGGCAAGCACAGGAACGAGATCGTCATGCTTGGAGGCCATATAGATGCGGCCTATGTCTCGCCCGGAGCGGTTGACAACGCATGCGGCGTCGGTACCATAACGGAGATCGCCCGATCCCTGGGGAGCAAGAAGACCGACAGGACCATCCGGTTCGCCGCCTGGGGATCCGAGGAGAACGGAATGCTCGGTTCCTACGAATATTACAAAGCGAACCCATACATCGTCGACAACATGACGGTCTACATGAACTTCGACATGATAAACGTCGATCTTACCAGAGGGAACTCGATCACAATGGGAGCCACCTCCAACAAGCTGATCGGCAAGCTGAAGACGGCCGTAGGTTCTGTTAAGGCCAAGTCCAAGTTCGCCAAGGAGTTCAAGTTCAACTACTACGTTTCCAACCTCACCGGAGGGAGCGACCAGGCGACGTTCACCCTCGAGGGATCGGAGGCCATTGTCTACTGGGGCTCGGGGGCGTGGGAGTACCACACCCCGTGGGACGACATGGGCCATATCAACAAGAAGTCGCTCGAGGTCTGCGGAAGGATCATGGGCTCGCTAGCACTGAACATGGCCGGTTCGCCCTGAATGATGATCTGACAGCTGGAATATTCTATCCCTTAGCCGAGGGGCTGGCCGAAAGGCCCAGGCCCTCCGACTTTCGTTGAAGAAATTTCGATCGATAAGGGCTCCACGAAAAAAGCTCTTATACCCCAAGGGTAATCGCCGGTTCCATGTTCTGCCCCGAATGCAGGTCGCTTATGTTCCCCAAGGACGGCGTCTTCAGCTGTAAGAAGTGCGGACACTCCTCCGAGTCCGACGGAAAGGCCAAGGTCGTCAAGTACGAGGCGACGGAGAAGGAGATGCTCATCATCGAGGAGGAGCTCCAGACCCTGCCCAAAGCGAGGGTGGAGTGTACCGAGTGCGGCAACCTCGAGGCGTTCTACCATATCCGGCAGACCAGGGCGGCCGATGAGCCGTCAACGAGGTTCTATCGCTGCACGAAATGCAAGCACACGTGGCGCGAGTATTGAACGTCCAGGTTCCGCACTTTGACGATATCAGCTTATTTATGCTAGCATCAGCTAGGAAAGGATATTTCTGGAATTCATACTGGCAGGGGTCTACTGCTTCGGCCGGGCCGCCATCCTGTGCGTCCACCCGCACTTCTCGCACGTAAGTATCCTACGACCTCTGTTGATCCGCACCCTCGACGTGGTCCCCGGTACGAAATAGGTGTGGCACTTCCTGCAAGCAGAGAACTTCAGATCAGCGGGAATCCGGACGTTGTACCTCGTTGCCACCTTCCATGCCAGGAGGCAGTATCGGTCCGCACGCTCGGGGTTCCCGGCCAACGCCTCCTTTTCCGCCAGCTCGTAGAGCCTGCGGACTCGGGCTCTGGCGAGGTTGACCATCTCCTTCGTGCGCCGACCGCGGCGTCCGCGACCCATGCACGGGGAGTGACCTACCGTCTTAAAAACTATGCCTTTTGAGGACCTCACCCACCAGCGAGAGCGAGCCGGTGACCAGGATCCGCTGTGATCCGGACATCACCGCTTCTGCGAGGGCCGCGTTCGGGTCGAGGATCGTGCGGCATTTGAGGTCCAGGTCCCTGCATGTCCTTTCCAGTACCTCGGGGTCCTCCGACCTGGGGGCGCCCGACGAGGTCGTGATCACGTTCCGAGCGACCGGAGCCAGTGCCTCCAGGACCTTCCTGTGGTCCTTGTCCCTGAAGCTTCCAAAGACCACGGACCAATCCCTGTAGATCCCTATCTCCCTGGCGAGGGCAGCTGCTGAACCGGGATTGTGTGCTCCGTCCAGCATGATCACCGGATCGTCCTCTATGACCTGCATCCTGCCAGGCCAGACGACGTTGGAAAGCGCCTGACGGACGACTTCGTCCTCGGGAGCGGACGGCATCAACAGCTCGGCGACCGCGACCGCGATGGCCGCGTTGTCCACCTGGAACCGCCCGTTCAGGCAGAGAGGGATGTCGGTGTAGCTGTCCTTGATCCCCAAGACGTCGATCACGTATCGCCAGTCGTCCTGGCGGACCACCTCGGCCTGGACGCCCTGGCCGAGACGGACCATCCGGGAGCCGACCTCGCCGGCTTTGGCCTCGAGGACGTCGAGGGCGTCGCCTGTCGCGCCGGTCACCAACGGCTCTCCCTTCATGATGCCGGCCTTCTCGCCGGCGATGGACCGGATATCTGGACCGAGCACGTCGGTGTGGTCCAGTGTCACGTTCGTTATCGCGGACACGTCGGCCTCGAGCACGTTGGTTGCATCCCATGTTCCACCCATGCCGACCTCGACTATGGCCACATCCACCCCGGTCCTGAAGAACTGGAGCAGTGATGCGGCAAGTATGGTCTCGAAATAGGTCGGTGGATCATCGGCCATCTGCTCAGCGACGGGAACGATCTCGCCGATGTTCCTGGCGAAGGACGCCTCCGAGACGGGGACGCCGTCGATCATGATCCGTTCCGTCGGCGAGAGGAGATGCGGTTTCACGAAGCTTCCTGTGCTGAGCCCGGAATGCCTCACGAGTGATTCCAGCATCATGCATGTCGAACCCTTGCCGTTGGTCCCTCCGACCAGGACCACCTCTGAGCCAGGCCTACCGATGTCAAGCTCCTCTAGAATCATCCTGATGCGGTCAAGACCGGGCTTGATGCCGAAACTGGTCAGGCCGTCCAGGTATCCAACTGCCTCGGTGTATCTCATGGACCTGTCCCCATCCTTCGAATGTCACAGTATCGGGTATGATCTTGCATAGCCAGGCGCCGGCCGGTCCGCGTTCATATCCGGATCGGCCGTGCACATGCTGGCGGAGTGCGCTCAGTCCTCCTTCTGGATGATCATCAGGTCCTCGGTGCTGAGCTTCGTTCCCGATTTCAGCTTGTCGAAGACCTCTCTGATCTTGGTCTGGCGCTTCTCCTCGATCTCCTTCTTCTTGGTGATCTGCTTCTGCTGCCGCACCCCGGAGATCATCTTCTCCAGGTCGCGTATCTGGTTGAGATATGAGATGTATACGTTGTGGGCCTCATCCGCCGCGAGCTTGGCCTTGACGAACTTCTCCTGGGCGTCGTCGGCCTTCTGACGGATCTCGTCCACGGTGTTGTAGAGCTCGATCATCGAATCGTGCTCCACCTGGGCCTCGTCCGCGTACTTCTCCACCTGCTTGTGGGCGGTCTCGGCCTTCTCCTTGACATCGGTGAGCTGGGTGATGAGCTCGCGAACCTCCTTGTTCTCTTCAAGCAGGTTCTCCTTCTCCTCGATCTGGCTGCGGATCTTTCCGAGCAGGTCGACGAGCTCCTTCTCCTTCGACGAGCTTAGGACCGAGGTCTGCTGCTTGAACTCCAGGGCCTTCAGCTCCTTCTTCAGCTTCCGGAGCGGGACGCCGTCCTTGGGCAGGTACTTCTTCTTGAGGTTCCTGACCTCCAGGGAGAGCTCGCGAACGTCCTTGTTGAACACGCGCCGCTCCTCCTTGGCGGCCTTGACCTTCTCGTTGATCTCGTCCCTGCGGGACCGCTTGTCGTTGGCGTCCTTGAGCAGCTCCCGGACCTCCTTGTTGTGCTTGTCCCGGATCTCGCTCCAGTGCTTCGTCTCCGAGTTGAGGCGGTTCCGCTCGTCCATGTACTTGCGGGCCTCCTTCTCGATCTTCATCCTCTTCTTCTTCAGCTCCTCGATGTCCATTTCCATCAGCCTTGGTCTGTTATATTTTCCCTTAAGGCTCCGGGAGCGCATTTTCGACCTACCCGTATGGGATCCTGGGTCCCTGCGCTCTCCGCATAACCCGGTTCCAGGGTCACGGATCAACCGTTCCTGGCACCTGCCGCCGCCTGCCGAACCGCCCTACGGACGGTCTGCGGCGGTCCTAGCCCCTCCGGGGGCCTCGCGGGGATTCGTTTATAATAACTCGTAGTATTTATATGCTTCTGAATCGGGATGGAAGCAGTAATGGACCTTCTGGAAGCCGGATTTGAGCGCGACGACGTCCGGCTTGACCTTGAGCGGGTCCTCCTTGTCGATGCAGATCCGCTTGAAGAGCTCCGCGACCTCGGCCATCTCGGATGTGCCCATGCCGACCCTTGTCAGCTCCTGGGTGCCCAGCCTGATGCCGCTGGGGTTCATCGCGGCGTCGGTCGGGTCCCATGGAAGGAGGTTCTTGTTGGTGATGATGCCGGCGACCTCGAGGGCCTCCACCAGCGGGGTTCCGCCGCCATGGCGCTTGACGTCCATGGCGATGGTGTGTGATTCTGTGAATCCGAGATGCGGGCAGAGTACGTCGAAATCACGCTCGTACAGCGCCTGACCAAGGGCCTTGGCGTTGTCGATGATGGCGCCTGCGTACTCCTTTCCGAACTCGATGCATTCGGCCAGCGAGATGCCGAGTGAGGCCATGGCGTGAAGGTGATGGTTGCTGAGAACTCCAGGGAACATGCCGTAGTTGAGCTTTCTCAGCATCTTCTCCTCGGTCATGGCCTTGGCCTTGGGTTCTGCAAGGACTATGCCGTGCTGGGGGCCTGGAAGCGTCTTGTGGGTCGATCCAGTGATGAGATCGGCGCCCTCGCGGACCGGGTCCTGGAACCGTCCGCCTGCGATGAGGCCCAGCACGTGGGCCGAGTCGTACCAGGTGATCGCCCCGACCTCGTCGAGAGCGTCCCTGAACTCCTTGATCGGAGATGGGAAAAGGAAGACGGAGCGGCCGAAGAGGGCCAGCTTGGGCTTGGCCTCCTTGATGACCTTGATGGTGCCGTCGATATCCAGGTTCATGTTCTCCCGGTCCCAAGGATAAGGGACGCCCTGGAGGCCCCTGACACCGACAGCGCCGAACTTCGCCGTGCTGATGTGGGCCCCGTCGGAGACGTTGGGTACGGTGATGGTGTCCCCGGGCTTGGTCAGGGCGAACAGAACGCCGAGGTTCGCCACGGTCCCGGAGATCGGCCTGACATCGGCGTAGGGCACCTCGAACAGCTTCTTGGCCAGCTCGATGACCTCGAGCTCGACCTTGTCCACGAACTCGTTGCCCTGATAGTATCTGGCACCCGGCAATCCCTCGGCATACCTGTCCGCGAAATCGGAGATAAGCATCTGCCTGGCCAACGGGCTGATTATGTTCTCCGACGCGATCATCGGAAGTCCGTCCCTGAACAGCTCGTGGTGCGCCTTCACCTGCTCTACGATGTAATCGGCTCTGTCCTTCATCCGAATCCCTGTTCGAGGGATTAGGAACGGGCTTAAAATACTTTACCTGTCAAAGTCGGTAAAACGGGGCCTGGCCTAGCTGTTACCGACTGAGAAACGGGGCCTGGCCTAGCTGTTAACGACTGCAAAACGGGGTATAGCCTAGCTGTTCTGGATCGTTTCGACAAGAACACAGCATTTACAGAGCTCGCTCTCGGTGGTGGACCCGCATCTGCTGCATGACCCTTCTTGGACGTGCGGCTCAAGGGCCAGGAGCTCCTTGACACGGTCCGCGCCCCGGACCATTGCGTGCCTTGTTCCTGGTGTCTGGCCTTCCAGCTCCATCAATAGATTGCGGTGAAGGTTCCTGTGGGCCAGCTCGGCGTACGGGCACTCTCCTTCGTGGACCTCGTACCCCTTCAGCATTGCGTAGAGCAGGTTCTCACGCTCGGGGATCCATCTCAACGGGACCAGGTGGGGGACCAGGCCCTCCCGGACAGTGAGATGGGGCGCCATGCGTCCGATCCGGTCCACATCGCCCCTGAGATGGTTCATGAGCACCGTCTGGGATATATCGTCCAGGTTGTGGCCAGTTACGAGATAGCGGACGTCGGCCTCCTTTGCAGCCCTGTTCAGTGCGGCTCTTCTGAACACGCCGCACCACGAACACGGACCGCCGTCCTCTATCATGTCGACCATGTCGTCCAGATCCTTGCCGAAGAGGTCCCTGAACGAGTAGATCAGATGCTCCGCACCTACTGCTTCAGCGTTCCTGGCTGCGATATCGATGCTCTCCGGTCGGTAGCCATCTATCCCTTCGTCGATGGTGATGGCGACCAGCTCGATGTCGTTCCTGTCCTTGAGAATGTCATGGAGCACTCTCAGCAGAACGACGCTGTCCTTGCCGCCGGAAATCGCGATACCGAATCGAAAGGTCTCTGGTCTATCCTGGCCAGGCGGTCCGGCGCCGAGGTCAGCCTGCTGTCTGATCGCCTTCCGGACCCGCTTCTCGTAGAAATCGACGAAGTGCTCGCTGCAGAGATGAGCTCCGCTGTAGCGTACGAATATCACCGATCCGGCGCCGCATCGGTCGCACGGTCGGGTCATGAGAACACCGGCTCTTCAGCCCGTCGTGGCCAGGCCAGGTTCAACCGGAGACCGGGGGCTGAGGACCGGCTCCGCCCTGCATCCTCTCCACGGCCTTCGAGATCGTCTCCTGGAGCTCCTGGGCCTTGCCCGTGAGCTGCTCCTCCTGCTTCTCGAGCCCCTTGTTGCGGACCTCGAGCAGTTCGAGCCTCTCGCTGAGGTCGTCCATGACGGCCTTCCTGTTCTTGGCCTTGATGATGACCGAGCCAGCCATCTTGTAGACTGACGCATCCTCGTCCGCCCCCTCAAGCTCCTCGAGCGCGTTCTTGATCTCGGTGATCGAGTTGACGACCTGGGTCTTCTGGATCATGATGCCTTCCAGCTGCTGCTGAAGCTGCTGGTACTGGCCGATCTGGTTCTGTAACTGCGGGGATAGCTCCATTTGAGCACCTCTTGTTTGCGACCAAAGGATGCGGTGTATTTAATACTTATTCCAAGCAACCACCGTCATCTCCGCCACCTCTGCATTTTTCCAACAAGGGTCCAAGCTATATTCAGGCATGGGTGGAAGCGATGTCCAGTAATGGGTCCCAACATGTTCCTGGCATGGGCCGTCCGTGGGCCGTCCCGTTCGTCGTCCACATCTTCTCAGCTCGTCGTTGGGCGGGTCCCTGCTGCATGTCAGCATGGGTCCAAGAATATTCCAAGCGTGGGCCGTTCCGTCCCTCGTCCGCATCTTCCCAGCTCGTCGTTGGGCGGGTCCAAGCTAAATGCCAGCATGGGTCCCAACATCTTCCCGGCGTGGGTACGTAGACCACGTCCGAAAACTGTATAAAGGAGGCCCATTATTAGCTGGTAATGTCGGCAGATATCAGCTCAATAATTGAAGAGTACGGCAAGGATATCACCATCGGCACAGTCTGTTCTCATACTAGTCTACAGATCTTCCACGGTGCCCGCACAGAGGGGTTCAAGACCCTCGGGATCGCGGTGGGGGACAGGGTCCGGTTCTATGACGCCTTCCCGAAGGCGAAGCCGGACGAGTTCATCGTCGTGGACAGCTACAAAGAGATCATGGACATGTCCGACGAGCTCATAGAGAAGGGCGTCGTCCTGATACCGCACGGCTCATTCGTCGAGTATCTCGGCGCCACCAACTTCCTGAACCTGCCGGTGCCGACGTTCGGGAACAGGAAGGTCCTTGAGTGGGAGTCCGACAGGGTCCGCCAGAGGGACTGGCTCGAGAGCGCGGGGCTGAAGATGCCAGCCCTAATTGAAGACCCCAAGACCATCGAGAAGCCGGTCCTCGTGAAATACGACGGGGCGAAGGGGGGGCGGGGGTTCTTCATCGCCAAGGACTACATCGATTTCAAGGTCGGCATAGACCACTCCCAGAACCACACGATCCAGGAGTACATCATGGGAACGAGGTACTACATCCACTATTTCTACTCTCCACTCAGCAATGAGGGGTATAATCTGTCCAAGGGGCATCTGGAGATGCTGAGCATCGACAGAAGGGACGAATCGAACATAGATGAGATGTACAAGCTGGGCAGCCAGGAGGAGCTGAAGAAGCTCGGCGTCTTCGGTTCTTTTGTTGTTACGGGTAACGTTCCCGTAGTTCTAAGAGAGTCCCTGCTTCCAAAGGTCCTCACCATGGGCGCCCAGACCGTAGAGAAGAGCATGGACCTGTTCGGCGGCATGATCGGTCCGTTCTGCCTGGAGACCATCGTCACCGACAAGCTGGAGTTCTACGTCTTCGAGATATCCGCACGAATCGTTGCGGGTACCAATCCGTTCACTTCAGGATCGCCGTACTCCGAGATGGTCGGTCCGGGTCTGTCCACCGGCAGGAGGATCGCACAGGAGATCAAGAAGGGGATGGAGCTGGGAAGGCTGGATGAGATCGTCAGCTGAGTATCCGAGCCGGACAATACAAAACCTGTACCATAATCCTTATAGGCACCAGCTTGAATGGTCCAGATATGTGGAGGAGTAGGAGAAAGACCAGAGGACCTTCGTTGATCATACTTTTGGTATTGATCATTTCTTCGTTGACTGGTTGCATCTCCGAAGAAAACGGTGATGAACAGGCAGGGCCTCCAGAAGATAGCCAGGTCAATTCAGTACACGAATGGGGTATATTCTATCAGCTCCATGGGAATTCGAGCGTTATTGCAGGTGGGATCCCCGGTAACTATACAGGTACATCCGGTTCGAACGGATCATCACCTCCAGATTTCCCTGTTGGCGTGAGAAAACCTCTCATATACATCCATGCTAGAACTCATGTCGAGGTCACGGTCTCTGTTGATGGGATGGGCAATAATACTGTGACGATACCAGAGGTCGATGTGGTGAACGGCCGCATCAGCTGGACTGTGAACGCGACACCTGATATATGTTATCCAGGTTCAACCCTGCGCTTCGATAACTGGACATACAGCGATCTGTTCTACGAGACCGAACTCGATCTCGGCCGAAGGACTTTTACATCTATCGAGACCTCAAACGAAAGCGCTATCTTCAACATGACCAACAACGGCGACCATGATCTCACATATCCTATTTTCTACCACGGAAATGGCTCGGATGATGGGAATGGTACATGGACAGGTTTCAATATGAGCATCGCTGGCCGATCAACGGTATCGCTTAACTCATCCGACGAGGGGGCTAATCATTTTAATTCGAATTCCGAGGTCGAGAACTACATCGATGACATACTGATCTCGAACAACCTTACACAGCGGGAGAGGAAAGATCTCCTGAGCTACTGGACACCACTCTGGTTCAATAGCACACAGTCATTTGTGCTGGCTTTTATGACGATCGCGGAATATGATGACCTCCTTCCTTTGACCGTTGAACCAACACCGAAGACCGTGCGCAGGGTGGGTATCTACTGGATCGATGACATACCTGTCACAGAGATCTGATCCGATGGTCCTTCTCGATTCTGGCCATTCAGACCGTTACCAATCGCTTTTTATATCTTAATTAGGATAATGAGCATAGTTTCTGGCACTGTCCAGAGGTGACACGATGTCGACACAGTTACCGAAGATCATTGCTTTGGTCGCGGTGGTCGTTCTCGTCGTCGGGGGAATTACCTTCTCACTAGCAGGCGACGACGATGGCGACTCGGGACCGATAATCGGGAAGCCCAAGGAGATGACCCTGAGCAACTTCGAGGTCCAGGGCGACATGATAGTTCTGCAGGAGAGCATGTACGAGGCAACTCCCTCGACATCGCTGCTTCTCCCGAAAGCGGGTGTAATGACCAGCATCGGCTGGAACCCTGATTCCGTTGATCATCACGAGATCCTCCAGGGCGACGCATCGGCGATCAGCAGCGAGGTCGCCATCAGTTACTGGGATTCGCCGCAATACGCCATAGTGGCCGAGAACTACACCCACGCAGTGAGGATGGTCCCGGCCGCGGTCGCACTTGACGCGCCGATCCTGCTCTGGGGCGACACGACCGAGGAGGCCCTCTGGACCCTCGGCACCATCAACGCCAACGAGATCATAGTATCCGGAAATACTCCTCTGAACAAGTATAAATCACGGGGACTGACGATCCTGGACGACTGCTGCTACTTCCGGTGGGTCCTGGACACACTGGTGGAGGTCGGCATGGATACCAACTACCTCATCGTTACCAATCCGACCGACGACGAGGGCTTCGCCGACGTACCGCACATCTCGGCCTTCGCCAGCCAGCTGGCGGCCTTCAGGGGCGCGGTCATACTGACCACGGGCTCCAACGGCACCGAGATCAATGACTCGGTCCACCAGGCATATGAGCAGATGGATGAGCACGGCTTCACGCCGGAGTTCCTCTGCATGGTCGGCGACGCCGACGCGCTCCGCTTCCTGCACCGATCCTTCGAGAACTACGTGGAGGACGGATTTCCCGAGGAGAACCCGGTCCCTTCGGACAACTGGTACGCCGACAGGGACGGCGACCCGTTCACGCTCGAGGTCGCTCCCGGCCGGCTGATCGGAAAGACGCTGGCCGATATCAGCTACTACTTCCACCATCTCATCTTCTACGAGAGCTACCTGGTGACAACGAGCGCGCCTGTTCAGCCGCTTCCACAGCAGGGTCTCGATTGGAACAACAACGCCATGGTATACTGTGCTCTGGCTGCCGAGTTCGATACTCGCTCCCTCAACGAGGTCTGGAAGGACTTCTACTTCGACGGTGAGTTCGACTCGGCCGATGACAGCGCCCCGGCCCATGGAACGGTGAGCCAGTATCCGCCGGCGGTCAACCCCGTTGTCAACGAGTTCACCAGGGCGAACTTCATCGCCATCAACGCCGACCATGGCAATCCAGGAAGCACGGTCACCTTCAACGCCGATGACCTGATGCCGCTCCATCCGGGGGTCGCATTCGCCGTGAGCTGCAACCTCGGCAGGATCGACGACCTCGACGAGAGGGGCTACAGCGTTGAATCGTCCATCGCCTATACATTCCTGGAGATGGGCCTGAACGCCTACATCGCTCCTACCAGGATCACATACGGCGTGATCTCCACGGACACGTTCGACCCCGAGATCGAATCGGATGACAACAAGGCCGGCAACGGACTGTGCAGACTGTTCTACGAGTGCATCATCAACAATGATTGCACCGTGGGCGAGGCGCTCCAGTATGCATCGAACACCCTGTACAACTCGGCGGAGTGGGATGAGGGCTTTAACGACGAGGAGCAGGCGATCAATACCTGCGTGATCTGGGAGTACCACTGCTACGGCGACCCGGCGTTCAATCCGTACGAGCCGGTGAACGAGGGTAACTGAAGGCATCCCTCCCGAATCGACCCCCCCACGCTCTTGCATGGATTGGGGCGAAATAGAAGTTAGACATCATTGAATATGCTCATTCTTGGACCTTTAAGGGTAGTCCGTACCTCAATATTCCACGTAGAACGAGCCCTTGTCGTCCATGTCGTAATACTGTATCGCGCCGGGCCCCACCCGCGACCCCTCCCCAAGCCTCACACCGGGCATGATGCAGGCGTTGACGCCGACCTTGACGTCCGGTGCCATGATCACACCGAGCTTGTCGGTGCCGGTATCGACCTTGTCGCCTGTCACACTGACCGAAACGTTCGCCTCATCGAGCCGGAAGTTGGCGGTCACTCCGCCGTATCCCATGCTGCAGCCTGAGGAGATTATACTGTCCCCGACGTAGTTGTGGTGGAACCAGCATTCGTCCTCGATGTAGGAATGCTTGATCTCGGTTCCGAATCCCACCACGCACTTTTTCCCTATGTGGGAGTTGAGGACCATTGCGTTGTTGCCGATGATCGAACCGTCGCCGATGTAGGCGGGACCCTTGATCACGGCGTTCTCGAAGATACGTACTCCTTCACCGAGCATCACGTCGCCGATGATCTGAGCACCTTGCGCAATTGTAGTGCTCTCAGGGACCACGCGCTGCGCCGTACCGAGGAAGTGCTCCATCACGTTCAAGATATGCCATGGATACTTGATCGGCGACCACGGCCCGTCATAGTCCACGGCCTTGTACGGGTAGCCGTCCTTGAACATCCCGTCGAGGGCGACCTCGTAGATGTCGTCCCGCTCGGAGGATGTTTCGGCCAGGCGGTCGAGGAAAAGGTCGACGAAGCCGTGCTTGTGCACGACGATGTTGACGAGCTTGCTCGGCTCGTTCCCCTCTCCAGGCTTCTCAACCATCCCGTGGACGTGGCCGTCCTCCACCACAAGATATCCGCCAGGGAAGTATTCTGAAACGTGATATCCAAGCAAAGATGAACCCTCGGACCCGGCGATCATGGAGTAGGCCTCAGGCGCAACGACGTCGTTCGGATTGACTATCAGGATCTCGTCCTGGCCGCGGAGGAACTTCTCAGCAGACAGCACGGCATCGTGCATTCCGATGGGGCTCTCCTGTATGGCATAATCCACAGTATCTCCGAGGACCTTCGCCAGCTTCGGGACGTTCTCCCTGTTCCCAACGATCACGAAATCGTTCAGGCCGGCGGCCCGGGCCATATCGATGTGGTGAAGTATCAGTTCCTTCCCCAGGAACCTGTAGAGGAACTTCTCCTTGGTCAGCGGACTCATCCTCTTCCCGACGCCTCCGGCGAGGTATACGACCTTCATACGTTCAGCCTCGCTACCTGCAATGTCATTCAGCTTTAAGACGATTTGTCCCAGAACGACCTTCCCATCAGGCGTTCTTGACCGCATTCATCCCGTCGGACACGATCTCTCGGCCCAGATCGAGCAGGGCCTCCATCCCGTCCTTCTCCTCCGATTCGGCGATGATCCTGATCATGGGCTGGGTCCCACTGGCCCTGACAAGCAGCCAGCCGCCGGGAACCTCCAGGCGCAATCCGTCGGTGGTGTTCAGCTCCGCATCGGGGAATCTCCTGGAAACAGCGTCATTACCCACAACGGCGCCCTTCTCCACCACGTCGTACTTGATCTCGTCGGGGACGTCGACGCCGTCCTTCTCGTAATGCAGCGGAGGCAATCCTCCGAAGAACTCCCGGATCTCCCCAACAGAATCGATGTTCGACAACAGGAACAGAGGAGCGAGCATGACGTCGGGATGATATCCCATGGAGGGAACGATGTAGTGTCCGACCTGCTCCACGCCCAGCACGCCGCCCTCATCCTGGAGGTTCCTGGCAACGTGGGTATCACCTACCATGCCCCGCATCACGCTTCCGCCGAGGTCCTCGACTGCAAGGTCCAGCAACCTTCCCGTCTCGACCGTGGAGACCACTGTATTGGTCCCACCCCCTCCACCGATGCCCCCCTTCTGGATCGCCAGCCGCGAGAGATATCCGATCATCTCGTTGTATCCCAGAAAACCGTCCCTGTCGGCGAACACCACACGGTCGGCATCGCCATCGAAGCAGACCGCTATATCTGCGTCCACCTTCCTGAGATATTCGACGGTCCCCTGCAGGGTCGCCGCCTTGGGTTCCGCTCCGCGTCCGGGATATCGTCCATCGGGTTCGTCGTTGATCGGGAATACCTCGAACCCGGCCTTCTGGAAGATCCGTGTGGCCAGGCCGGAAGCGGCGCCGTTCCCTGCGTCGACGACGACCTTGATACCGGCCGGTTCGACATCCTTCACCACAGCATCGATGTACGCATCAACGTGGCGCTCGGTGTCATCGATCAACACTGTACCGGTCTCCTTCCAGTCGGTGTCAACGGTCCCCTCGGCGATCCATCGCTCGATCTCCTCTTCGGTTCCGGTCGACAGCGTCATTCCGTTCCGGTCCCAGAGCTTGAACCCGTTGAACTCAGGCGGGTTGTGGGATGCGGTTATCACGATCCCGCCCTCGAGATCGCTGTTGTCAACGATATAAGGCAGAACGGAAGTCGGCAGGATACCGAAATCAAGGACGTCTGCGCCGGCAGCCATGGCACCGGCGGCAACGGCGTTGATCAGCATGGGGCCGGATAGTCGAGGGTCCCTGCAGAGACCGATCCTCTCGGCCCCCATGGTCTCCACGAAAGCGGACCCGACCCTGATGGCCAGTTCCGGCGTGATCTTCTCGCCGACAACGCCTCTGATCCCGCTCGATCCGAACAGCTTCATGTGATCAGGGGTCGAATCCAGATGAAAATATTTAAAGGCCGGCCCCCGCTTCTGCCCATTGCTATGACGGGTACGGATCCAGGACCGGTCCTCGACCGGATCGCCGCGGTGCTCAAGGACCATTCATCGTATGGCACCGAAGGGACCATCCTCTTCTCCGGAGGCCTCGACAGCAGCCTCCTCGCCTGGGCTATACCGGGCGCAGACCTCCTTGTGATCGGGGCCGATGGCTCGAAGGACGTTCAGGCGGCGGTGCATGCAGCCGACGGATTCCAACGAGAATTGACGGTCCTCGATCTCACCGAGAACGCCGTCCGATCGGCCCTGTCGAGGCTTGTCAACGAGTTCCAGGTAGAGAGCACGCTGCAAGCCATCTACATGACTCCGTTCCTGATCGCTGCCGAGACGACGGACGCATCCTATCTGATAACCGGACAGGGAGCCGACGAGCTCTTCTGCGGCTACACGAAGTACTACAAGGAAGGAAGGATACCGGAGTACGAGTATGCCAAGGACCTGCAGAAGCTGGAGATGGAGCAGACCCTCTATGAACGGATCGGCCTGGCTTGCGGTATAACGTTCATCATGCCGTTCCTGGACGAACGGATGGTGGAGATCGCCGAGAGCATCGACCTCGAGACCAGGATGAGAGAGGACCGCCGGAAGTGGATGCTTCGTGACCTGGCCAAGGCGATCGGGTTACCGGCCACGATCTCGGAAAGGCCGAAGAAGGCGGTCCAGTACGGCAGCGGTCTGATGGACCTCCTAAGAGGGATCACAGGCGATATGCCCCTGCATGAGTTCGTCATGGGCATGAAGGTCCAGTAACAACGTACGTCTGTCGGACACCGACGAAAAGGTTATATCAGGGAAATCAATACAACAGAGCCTATTAGAGGCTCGATTAGACCAAAGGAGGCGGAATGAATGGCCTACAAGATCGAAGTGAATGCGGACGATTGCATCGGATGTGGTGTTTGCGAGGCGACATGCCCTGACTTCTTCAAGATCGGCGACGACGGCAAGGCCGAGGCTGTCAGCGCCACTGCGGACGATGCCGGATGTGCAGAGGAAGCAGGACAGGTCTGCCCGGTCCAGTGCATCATCGTCGAAGAGATGTGAACGACCCGATAGGGGCATTTTTTGTCTGACATAATCGAGGTCAGTGCAGATTGGATACTGGACTCGAGGGGAAACCCCACGGTCGAGGTCGTTGTCTGCACAGACGCGGGGGCCGTCGGAAGGGCCATGGTGCCCTCCGGCGCCTCGACAGGTACGAGAGAGGCAGTGGAGCTCAGGGACAGTGGAACGGCCTTTCACGGTAAAGGGGTCAGCACGGCCGTTGAGAACGTCCGTCGCATCCTCGGTCCCGCCATCATCGGTATGGATGTCTACCATCAGGAGGAGATCGACGAACGCCTCATAGAGCTCGACGGCACTCCGAACAAGGGACGACTGGGGGCCAATGCTATCCTGGGCTGCTCCCTTGCGGTCTCGTGCGCCGCATCCGGTGAGGAAGGGCTCCCGATCTATGCCAGGATGGACCTGGCTAAACCAACACTGCCCGTACCGTTCATGAACGTGATCAACGGCGGAGAGCACGCCGGTAACATGCTGGACATTCAGGAACATATGGTGGCACCCATAGGCGCAGCCACCTATGCCGATGCCCTTCGCATGGGATCGGAGATATATCACGAGCTCAAGAGGATCCTGAAGGCGGACTACGGTCCTGGTGCCATCAACGTTGGCGACGAGGGAGGCTTCGCGCCACCCCTGACGGTACCTTCCGAACCGCTGGACCTGATCATCCGCGCCATAGAGGAGCTCGGATACGGCAACGAGGTCAAGCTCGGGCTCGACTCCGCAGCGACCGACTTCTTCGACGAGGTGTATCTCCTGGACGGCAAGACCTACAGCTCGGGTGAGCTGGTCGACTTCTACGCCGATCTGGCCAAGACCTATCCGTTGATCTCCCTGGAGGACCCGTTCCACGAGGACGACTGGGACGGTTTCAGGGAGCTTACGGCCAGGGTCGGAGAGAAGGTTCAGATAGTTGGTGACGATATATACGTGACCAATCGGGAATATATCGCTCGAGGAATAGAGGAGCTGACGACCAACGCGTTCCTTCTCAAGGTCAACCAGATCGGCACTTTAACCGAATCCATAGCGGCATCGAAGATGGGGTCGGATGCCGGCTGGGGCGTCATGGTATCACATCGTTCCGGCGAGACCGAGGATACCTTCATCTCGGACCTCGTGGTCGCATTGGGCGTCGGAGAGATCAAGAGCGGCGCTCCCGCCAGGGGCGAGAGGACGGCCAAGTACAACAGGATGCTCAGGATAGAACGAGAGATGAACGAGGGGAGTGGAGCCACCTACGCCGGTGGAAGCTTCCCCTGGAAGGGTTATTAGCACTTAGGCTGAATGCGGTCACATAAGGCCGCCGTCCTTTTTCTTTTTCGGATCCAGTGCAGGCTTTGCTCTCTTCACCTTCTTCGGAGGCGCAGCCTTGGTCTTCCCGGACGGAGACCGGCTCCTCTTCCGCTTGACGTTCCCCCTCTTTCTCGGTCTGGATCGATAAGAGGCACTTACAGCAACAGGTTCCGCATCGGGGAACAGGTCCTTCAGAAGTCCCGTCCTGGCGACCCAGACGCAGAGGACGATATCGCCGATCACGACCAGTATCAGTACGACCTGGGGCCATGCATTCAACCAGCCGACGTTGGGAAAGTGGTCCTGGTTGTCCGGATATCCGTCGCCGTCGGAGTCGGCCCATTCGGTCGGGTCGTTGGGATAGAGGTCCTCGTTGTCGCCGTATCCGTCCAGATCGGTGTCGATCCACTCCTTCGGGTTCTTCGGAAAGGCGTCGGCAAGGTCGATGATATCGTCGCCGTCGCTGTCGGTGACCGGGACCTGGACGACCCAGAAATCGTCCTCCAATTCTTCGGCACCGATGGACCCGCCCACGATGATGTTGAAGTCGGTCTTCTGGACCACGGCGATCGCCTCGTCGTTCCGTATCCCACCCTGGTTGAACACCTCCCAGAGCATGGTCCCGTCGTTCCGGATCTGTACGATCCAGAAGTTGTATGGATCGTTCTCCTCGGAGGCGTTCTGCACATGGGACGAGGTCCGTCCCACTAGAAGGACGCCGTCCGGTCGGGAAGCGATGCCGGCAGTGAAGTAGTCGTATGCAGCTCCACCGTAAGTGAAGGTGCCGATATGTGAACCGTTGCGGTCGATGTGGATGACAAGTCCGTCCACGGCCCGTTCATCCACGGGGACCGAACCCACCATCATCAGTGTACCGTCGGGGAGTTCCACCAGGTCGTGTATGTACTCGTAGTAGCTTCCGCCATAGTCAACATCATGGTGGATCGTATCGCCGTCCTCGCTGATCCGGAGGAACCATGCGTCGGTGTTCAGGTTCTGGGTCCTGAACTGGTTGGTGTCCCCCACGACGATGATATCACGGGTATCGGCGTCCTCGGTAACGGCGCGCAGGACATCCCGGCGGCCGATCCTGCCGTAGGTGCGATTCCACAGGTACCTGCCCTCCAGATCGGTCCTGATCAGGAGGCCGTCCGGATAGTTGCGGTAAGGTGTCGGGAACGATTTTCCCACCATGATGTATCCGCCGTTCTTCGCCTCGACCACCGACATCGCCGTATCCTGACCCGTGATATTGTAGGACCTGTGCCATACATGTTGGAGGTCTGGGCCGTACAGGGCAAGGACCGCCCAGCGGTAGTCGACCTCGTTCTTGGTGAAGAGCCTGTCGCCGCATATCAGGAAGTTGCCGGTACTGGTCAGTTCGAGGTCATACATCTGGCCTGATGGTAGGTCGGTAAGGGGGTTCCGGTCGATCTCGATGCCCGTAGCATTCCATCTGAACAGCTGGTAGGTCTCCTCCAGGGAGGTCCTGTTCCCCACACGGCCCAGGCCGACGATGCTTCCATCCGCTGCCCTGACAAGGTCCACCAGTTCATCGTCCTTGTTCTCGGTCTCGTACTTCGTCTGCCATTCGCCCTTTTCCGAGCGCAGGGCATCGACCTCGGCGACCAATGTCATAAAGAAGATGATGACGATGCCTGCGATGATCAGTGTTCTGTGATTTCCTTCCATATCTCCCCAGATATATCGCTCCTTCTCGTTGAAAACCCTTTCTCCTGAATTCACACCCGGTGCATGATCCTCATGCCCGGTGCATGATCCTCATGCCCTGCGCTTGAACAGCTTCTCGATCTCGGCCGCGGTCATCTTGACCACTGTCGGCCTACCGTGTGCGCAGGCGAAGGGCTGGTCCAGCGAGTTCATCTCGATTATCAATCGCTCCATCCTTTCGATGGTCAGCGGCTCGTTCGCCCTTATCGCAGAATGACATGCCACGGAGCTGAGCACCGCCTCCGCCAGTGAGTCGAGCTCCTCCGGCCGGTCCCGGCCTCTGTGGCCGTGGGTTGACATGAGCTCCTCCACCATCTCGGTCATTATCGGTCCAACGTCCTTGCCTGACAGCTCCGGCGGTATCGACCTGATCAGGAAATCGGTCTCGCCGAACGGCTCAAGGGCGAAACCGAGCTTGGACAGGCTCTGCTGATGCTCGAGCAGCCAGAGGCCATGCTCCCTCTCCAGTTCCACGAGGACCGGCGACAGTAGCTCCTGCGACCTCATGCCGGCGGCCATCCTTTCCTGGAGCCTGGCCAGCATCACCCGCTCGTGAGCAGCATGTTGATCGATGATGTATAGCCCGTCGTTTCCTTCACAGAGGATGTATGTGTTCAGTAGCTGGCCGACCGGACGTAGGGGCGGAAGGCGTTCGCCCGGGATCATCCTTGAGGTCCTTGTCGTCCCAAGTGTGGTCTGGACCCCGCCCTCGCGCGGTCCGCTGGATGGCGTCGCCGGTTCCTCCTCGACCGGTGCCGGTCCCGGACTGGCAGGCGTTGAACTGGTGATCTCCTTGTACTCAGGGATCCTCGGCACGCTGCCGATGGCGGATACGATCGCTGCCGTCATTGCTTCGAGGACCTCCTTCTCCCTCGAGAATTTCACCTCCATCTTCGTCGGGTGGATATTGATGTCCACCGTGGTAGGCTCGGTCCGGATATCGATAACGCAGACAGGGAACCTGTTCCTCATCAGCATCGGGCGGTATGCGCGTTTGATCGTGTCAAGAAGGTTGCGGCTCCGAACGTATCGTCCGTTAACGAATGTCATGACCATCTTCCCGTTGGACCGGGTCAGGTCGGGCTCGCCGGTCAGTCCGACGACCCGGACACCGCCGGACCCGTGATCAACGGGCATCATCCTCTTCGCTGTCCGGGCGGACCAGATCTGGGCGATCCGTTCAAGTAGATCAGGTGTAGGGGGAGCGTCGAGGATCGGTACGCCGTTGCTGATCAGCCGGAAGCGGATATCCGGGCGGCCGAAGGCCAGCCGGTTGACGATATCCTTCACGTGCTCCAGTTCCACCTCCGCCGACTTGAGGAACTTGCGTCTTGCAGGGGTGTTGTAGAACAGCTTCCTCACCCAGATCCCGGTACCAGGCGTCGCGCCGATCTCCTTGTGACCGGCGATCTTGCCTCCCTCCAGCTTCGTCCATGTCCCGGTCGATCCATCATCATGCATCCTCGATGTGATCTCCATTATCGAGACTGCGGCGATGCTCGCCAGGGCCTCTCCTCTGAAGCCGAGGGTGAGCACGGTGGACAGGTCGTCGAAGGATGATATCTTCGAGGTCGTATGCCGCTGAACGGCGATCTCCACCTCCGACGGCTGCATCCCCCTCCCATTGTCGATGACGCGGATCTCATCCACCCCGCCGCCCATTACCTCGACGGCGACGGAGGTGGCGCCAGCGTCGATGGAGTTCTCCACGAGCTCCTTGACCACGGAGGCCGGTCGCTCGACCACCTCCCCCGCAGCGATCTTCGCGATGGTCCGTTCATCGAGCTGGACAATGTCGTTCATACTGTGGTATCACCCTTTGAAAGGGACAGAGCGGGCTGCGTCCGTCCCTGTCCATGAACGTTGATGTAAGTAGATAAAGATTGTCGAATCGATGCCTCGGTATCGCCATGTCAAGGCCGAGGGTCACAGGACCCATGGGTGGTATGAAAGTAAAAAATGATAAAAATGAGGGATGGGACAGATGAGCTCTTCCTCTTCATCCCTCATGCGCCTTTGGCCCCCTGCCCCTACAGGGGGCCGAAACTTAAGCTATCCGGTCTACCTCTGAATAAGGTACTTGATGCAGTGAATTGGATTTCCATCCGTCGGCTGGCGTTGCGCCTACCTGACGAAATCGATCCCGTACTCGTTGCTGATCCGGCTGCCCCAGGCCATGCCCGGTCCCATGATCTGGTCCGACTTCACACCGGTGAGGACAAGCATTACCCTCATCGTTGCGTCAAGTGTCGGGTCGATCATGGCGCCCCAGATGATCCTGGCGTTCGGGTTGACCCGGCTGTATACCAGCTCGGCGACGGCCTGTGCCTCGCCCACGGTCATTCCCGGTCCGCCGGTGACGTTGATCAGCGCGCCCGTGGCGTTGCTGACGTCGACCTCCAGGAGCGGCGAGTTGAGGGCCTCGTTGACCGCCTCGGCGGCCTTGTTCTCACCCGATGCCTCGCCTAGTCCGATCATTGCCACGCCTCCGCCCTTCATGATGGTCTTCATGTCGGCGAAGTCGAGGTTGACCAGTCCCGGCTTAGTGACGATCTCGGTGATACCCTTGATGCTGCGCATCAGGATCTCATCGGCCACTTTGAAGGCATCGTTGAGAGCGAGTCTCGGTACCAGCTCCAGGAGCTTGTCGTTCGGGATCATGATGACGGTGTCCGCCACCTGTCTCAGCTTCTCAAGGCCGTATTCGGCGTTCTCCGCCCTGACGGTCCCTTCAGCTGCGAAGGGGCTCGTCACGATGGCGATGGTAAGGGCGCTGGAGTCCTTGGCGAGCTTCGCGATTATCGGCGCGCTGCCTGTTCCAGTTCCGCCTCCCAGACCACAGGTGACGAAGACGATATCGGCATCCCCTATGGACTGCCGGATCTTCTCATCGTTCTCCAGGGCGGATTCCTCCCCCACCTGCGGAAGCGAGCCTGCACCAAGTCCCTTGGTGGCACGCTGTCCGATAAGTATCTTGTTGGGGGCGTGGACGGTGAGGAGATGCTGTGCGTCTGTGTTCAGGGCGAAGAGCTCGGCACCGGTGATCCCTTCCTCGGTGATCCTGTTGATGGTGTTGCTCCCTCCCCCGCCTGTGCCGAAGATCTTGATCTTCGTCTTCAGCTTCATCAGGACTTCCATGATCTCCTTGTCGTCCGTGGAATCGTATACGATCCTTGACTTTTCCTCGGTCACAATCGGGGCCTCAATCGGCTCCGACTTGTTCCTTCTCAATGCGTCTTCAACTATTGATCTCATCGTTGCTCACCCATCCCAAATAGGCTGACTGTACGTGTATGTCAATCTTAGTATTTAAGCCCTTCGAACCTTCATCTCCACTGGAGAGCGAAACCGCCGTAAAATGCTTTTCTTTTTTATATGGAACGAGGTCGATATACACCCCCAAAAATCGTGTGAACAACTAGCACGATTGGGTGTTTTTCGACCCTTTTTTCGACCGATCTCAGGACACCTTTTCGGCACTCGATCTCGGATCTATTTTCCAATTAGGGCGGGTCCCATTTTCACGAAGGCAAGGGTCCCGGCATTGTCCCGGAAAGGGCCTTCGTAGGGTGGGTATAATTCACATATGAGCATGGCTGCAAGCGATGTCGCAACAAGGGCCGACCACCCCTCCCACGCCCCCCGAGTTATGATATCATATATACGTAGAGAGAA
>JANQNJ010000144.1 GCA_028279645.1 Thermoplasmatota archaeon | reverse complement strand
GATACCATCCTAAGGGGTTCCTGAAGGTCGTGCGAGGCCACATAGGCGAACTGCTCGAGGTCGCTGTTGGACCTTTCCAGGTCCTCGGCCACCTTAAGGAGCCTCAGCTCGGCCTCCTTCCGGACCATGATATCGTGAAAGATCGCGCGCACGCCCGAGAACCGGTTGTCCCTGATGATCGGACTGATGTTGCCCTCGACGTAGAGCTGACTGCCGTCCTTGGCCACCAGCGTCGTCTCGAGCTTCTCGAGGACCTCGCCCTTGCGGATCCTTGCCAGCAGACCGTTCCAGGTCCCCAGCTCCTCCACCGGCATCAGGTCGAGGAACCTTAGCTTCGAGGCCTCCTCCTCGGTGTAGCCGAGCTTCCTCATCAGGCTCCTGTTGCTGTAGATCACCCTTCCCTTGTTGTCGGTGGTCAGAATGATCTCGCTGATGTTCTCGACCAGGTCCCTGTACCTCTCCTCCGATTTCGTCAGCTCGAACTCGATCCTCTTTCTCTCGGTGATATCCTCTCCGGAGGAGGTAGCGCCCATGATAATGCCGTTCTCGTCCCTGAGAAGTGCGTTGTGCCACCTTACGATCCTCTCCTGCCCGTCCCGGGTGACGACGACGTTCTCGAAGGTCTCGGGAGGCTCGAGCTCCCCGGCCATGACCTTCTGGAAGTTCGCCTTCACGGTCTTCCGGATCCGGGAGGGGATGAATGTCTCGAACCAGTTCCTGCCTATGACCTCGGTCCTGTCATAGCCGAGTATCTCGCAGGCCTTCTTGTTGATCATGGTGACGGTCCCGTCCGCACCTATGGTGACGAACATCACACGGGTGATATCGATATACTTCTCTATCTGCTTCTTCTGGTCCTGAAGCGCCTTCACTGACAATGATAGACGGTCCAGGTCCCTGCGAAGCGCCTTTGCGTTGGGGTTCTTGCCGAACCCCTCCTTGGGAATATCGGGAACAGCTCCGTCGACGGGGTGAGCCTCATCCGGGCCGTTCTCTGTGGGGCCTGCGGGCTCATCCTTGGACTTCTTCCTCCACGGGAAGAACCCACCGCTCTGTTGACCCTCCTCTTCGGCGGGGTACTCCGCCTTCGTATTCCCTTTCACGATATTCCATTCGGCCCGAGAATACTTAAACGTCGTCTGGTTATTACCAAGTTCGATTTTTTCGCAAGATTCTTATATTTGTTTGAAAAAAATTCTGGAATTTTTTTAACCAATAAATACCCCAACAACCATGATAGTATGAAAATGTAGAAGTTATATATAAATTTAGAGCTAATATATTAAAGAACGGATTACATTTTACGGCGTCGCATGTCATAACCAAGATAAAGTGCGGAAAATGTTCTCATTCCCGACGTTCCTGAACGGAGATCGATCGATAATGATCCGACATCGATGTAGATAACTGGAGGAAATGTTTTCAAACAATGAGGGCAGGACGTAGCGCCCTGCCCTGGGGGGAATGAACGGGATGACGGGAACCCGCCTTGGGGGAATGAACCCAAGCCCGTTGTGGTCCGAGCCCCGTCATCCAATTCGAGCACACCAAAAACCCTCAGCACCGAGGCTTTGGTCGTGGAGAGGTCCCGATTGGGCACCGGGTCTCCTCGTCCACCCTGAAGGTTTCCGGGCGCCTTGTAACCAATTACTTATATAAGGGTATATAAAGCAACGTTGGTTATGTCCATTTTTACCAATTTCTCCATAGGAAATATTGGTTAACATATAGTAGCGGTTCAAGCAGCTTCTTTCAACGTCTTTCACCTTCGGAACGACCCGGGACGAAAGAAGTTACGGCTCGGTGGAACCAGGCGAGGATCTAGAAAAATAACGGAAGAGAGGGAAGGCAGGGCCTTCCCTCTGATATCGGTCTACTTCGACTTCTTGCCGCCGGAATCGACGGGGAAGATCGGAAGGACAACGGTCCCGAGGGCCTCGTTGAGAACCTCGGCCATCGCAAGGTAGATGGCGCTGAAACCGCAGATGATCCCCTCGTATCCCGCGATCTTGATGATATCCGGATTGTTCTGGAAGTCACCAATGGCCAGCAGGAAGAAGAGCAGGGTCAGCGAGGCGAACACGAACTGAAGCGCCCGGTTCGCCTTGAGCGTCCCGAAGAACATCATTGCCGTGAAAAGGCCCCACATCAGCAGGTAGGAGCCCATGGCCGTCTTGTCCGTATCCAGGTCCCCACCCTCTCCGTAGATACGCGGAATCAGCATGAGTCCCACCAGCGATAGCCAGAACAGTCCGTATGACGTGAACGCCGTGGTTCCGAAGGTGTTCCCCTTCTTGAACTCCATGATCCCTGCGAACACCTGGGCCAACCCTCCGTAGAAGATGCCCATTGCCAGGATCATGCTGTTGAGCTCGTAGCCGCCAGCGTTGTGGATGTTAAGCAGTACCGTCGTCATACCGAAGCCGAGCAGGCCCAGAGGGGCCGGGTTGGCCAGGGTGTCGACGACCTCCTGTGTCTTCTCCTCCTTTTTGGTCATTTCGCATCACCGATCTTAGCGTTAGACATCGGTGAGATGGAGGTCCCCTTCATAAAGGTTTGGGTGGACGGGTAGGCCTATCGACAGGTATCCGCTCCGGGAGTGGGGATGTGAGCGGATAAACGGGTAACAACCACATAATCTTTAAATCAGTCGAACCTCATCTATATATAGACATGCCATTCCAGATGGAGGATCTGACCACTACCGCCGTCGAGACCGATGATCTCCTGTACGCCATCCTCGCCATGGACATCCTGCTGAGGTCCGGCGTCAGCATCGAGGCGGCGATCAATCACGTTGCCACGAACGACTACGGCCAGGTCTCCAAGGAGTTCAAGTTCGTCATTGCGGACACACAGCGAGGCGTTTTCCTGGCAACTGCACTGAACAGCTCCGCAAGGCGTGTGAAGCACGACCTCTATCACGACATGGCCAACTCCCTTGCGAGGGCCCTGAGGACCGGAAGCGGCGTCGCCGCGACATTGAAGGTGCTTGCAGTCAGGGAGAGCCAGAAGAGGAAGACCAACTACAAGGACTACCTGGAGAAGATAAAGGGTGTTTCGAACATCTTTCTTGTCCTTAGCGCCCTAATACCGCTGATAATCGGGATAATCGCCGTCATCGGCGGCATCATGGAGAGCATGCCGAGAGGCCTCGGCAGGGCGGGATTACCTCCCCATCTGACGGGCGCCTTCCTGATCATGGACCTCCTGATACTCATGTTCATAGCGATCTACATCAAGATAATCGAACCGGAGGTGTGATATTGGCCATAACGATCACCGTGTTCACGCTCTCCGTCACCGGGATCCTGTCGATCCTCTCGCTGTTCTACCTGCTGATGGAATGGTGGAAGCAGAAGGCGAAGTCCGAGATCGAGGAGGAGTTCCCGCTCTTTCTTCAGGACATAGTGGAGGCCATGCGGGCCGGTCTGGCCGTTGAAAGCGCGATCATGGCCGCAAGCTCCGCCCGCTCCGGCAGGATGGAGGAGTTGGCGACCGACATCACGAGGAACATGAACGAGGGGATGTCGTTCCCCGAGGCCCTGCTCGAGTTCTCCAGGGACGCTGACTCCAGGATGGTCCGGAGAACCGTCTCGATACTGAACGTCTCGATCGAATCCGGTGCCGAGGTGGCCGACACCATCGAGAGGATCTCCGAGGAGATGTGGGACCTCTACATGCTCCAGATGGAGCGCCGGATGACCGCCAGGAGGGAGTCCAAGACGATCGTGCTCGGCGGGGTCGTTCTCGCGCCCATGATCATCGGCATGGTATTCGGGATGTTCTTCTCCGGAATGGCAGCCGACCTGATC
>JANQNJ010000085.1 GCA_028279645.1 Thermoplasmatota archaeon | reverse complement strand
GCCGAGAAGGTCGTGGTGATCACCGACAACCTGCGCCCGTATCCCGTGACGCCGATCAGCATCCCCTCCACTAATGTCGACTACGTCGTACCCGTCGAGAGCATAGGCGACCCCGCCGGGATACTGTCGGGAACCACCGCGGTGACGACCAGCCCGTACCGACTGCTCATCGCCCGTTACGCCGTCAGGATGCTCGTGGACGCCGGTATACTGAAGGACGGTTTCTCCTTCCAGGCAGGCGCAGGCGGCATCTCCCTTGCGGCCGTCAAGTACATACGCGAGTACATGAAGGCCAAGCGCATCAGGGGCAGTTTCGCCATGGGCGGGATCACCGGCCTGGTCGTGGACATGATACACGAGGGGTCGATCCACACGATCCTCGATGCACAGGCCTTCGACCTGCAGGCGGTGGACTCCATCAAGAAGGACCACGCCCACGTCGAGGTCTCTCACTACATGTTCGGCAACCCGCACAACAAGGGGTGCGTGACCCACCAGCAGGACGCCTGCTTCCTCGGCGCAACAGAGGTCGACCTCGACTTCAACGTCAATGTGAACACCCACTCGGACGGATATCTCCTCCACGGCATAGGCGGACACACCGACGCCGCAGCCGGATCGAAGGTCTGCGTCATCGTGATACCGCTCCTCCGGGGGCGCATCCCCGTCATCGTGGACAAGGTCGTGTCGATATCCACGCCGGGCGATGCCGTCGACGTCATCGTGACGGAGCGAGGCATCGCCGTGAACCCCGCCCGGACCGATCTGCTGGAATCGCTCAAGGGGAGCGATCTGCCGATATGCAGCATAGAGGAGCTGCAGAAGAAGGCGGAGGCGCTTGGAGCGGGGATCGACGAACCGCAGTTCGAGGACGAGCCGGTGGTGTTCATCGAGTACCGGGACGGGACGGTGCTGGATACTATCTGGAAGATCAAGGAGTAGTCTGAGGGCTTGAACGTCAGGGTCACTGAGGGATACCCTTCCTGAACGGCCCCCCACGCTCTTTCAAGGATTGGGGCCAAAGCAAGTGAGATCGAACACCGATGATTCAGGAATTCAATTCTGACTATTACAGATCAATTCTTCTTGACCGATATGGCCCCAATCCTTGGCGCTGCCGGGAGAGAGCGATACGCATATTGCTTGATATTACTCAGTATCGTTCTCGGAGGGTGGGGGAGGACAGACTTCGCTGACGGAAAATGCTTCCCAGGCCTCCAAAACGCTAGCACCCACGCTTAGGAAATGCTTGCACCCACCCGCACAGTCCCACGCTTACAAAACACCAGCACCCACGCTTAGAAAATGCTTGCACCCACCCGCACAGTCCCACGCTTACAAAACGCTAGCACCCACGCTTAGAAATTGCTTGCACCCACCCGCACGGTCCCACGCTTACAAAACGCTAGCACCCACGCTTAGAAAACACTTGCACCCACCCGCACGGTCCCACGCCTACAAAACGCCAGCACCCATGCTTGGATAATGCTTACACCCACCCTCTCAGAAAATGCAGGAAGGAGAAAGTGGTTGTGTTCTACTCGTACGCCCTGCAGGATGATCCGATATCGGCGTCGTACATCTGCTGCACGTTCTCCCGCATCTCAGGCGGATATCCGTCCGGGAAGTTGATGCATCCGTTACAAAGCTCCCGATCATCAGGATCGAAGCCCACCGCCTCCTTCAGCGTTCCGATCCAGCCGTATGCCAGGGAGTCGGCGCCGATGATCTCCGCGATCTCCTCGTCGGAACGGTACTCTCCGTCATCCTTGATCGCTATGAACTCCTTCTTGGACCTCATGTCGACGCCGAGGTAGCACGGTGCGACCAGGGGCGGGCAGCCGATCCGGACGTGTACCTTCCTCGCTCCGGCGTCCCTGACCTTCTGGATGACGCTCTTGATGTTGGTCCCCCTGACCAGGCTGTCATCGGTGAGGACCACGCTCTTTCCGTCCAGGGCGGCGTCGATGGCCACCAGGTTGTCCCTGACCTTGGCCTCCCTCTTGCCCTGCGACTGCAGGATGAAGACCCTGTGGTTCCGGTCCTTGCGGAGCCCCTCTTCCAATGGTATCCCGGACCCCTGGGAGAAGCCGATCGCGAAACGCCTTCCGGATTCCGGAACAGGGACCACGATATCTGCATCCTCCGGGGCGGTCTTCCGTCCAAGGACCTCTCCTATCTTGACCCTCACCTGGTGGACCGACCTTCCCTCTATCCAGGAGGCCGGGTCGGCGAAGTAGATGTACTCGAACATGCAGGCGTACTGCTTCTTCTTGACGAGCCGCTTCTGTTTCGGCTCTGGATTGTCCGGATTGAAGCTTATCATAGTTCCCGGCGCAACGTCCTTGAACTCCTTGACACCCAGCTGCTTCAGGACAGATGATTCGGATGAGACGTACCAGCTCCCGTCCTCCTTCTGGCCCATGACCAGGGGCCTGATCTTGTGCGGGTCGGTCATGGCGACGAGATACGGCCGCTTCTTGCTGGCTGTCATGAACAGGGCCGAGTAGCTCCCCTTCGCCATGGTCATGACCCTCTCGCTGGCGTCGATGAGGTTGTCGAAGGAGATCTTCGTGAAAGGCGGGAGCTCCTGGGCCATGGGCAGGAGCAGCCACTGGATGTCGCAGTCGGTCCTGGGCTTCTTCTCTATGCTCCCGGACACCTCCCTACCGTTGATGATGTTGCCATTGTGGCAGGCCGCGATGAACGGATTGACAAGATACTCAGGCTGGGCGTTCCTCTTCAGCTCCTCCTTCGTGTCCGCTCCAGCGGTCGAGTAGCGGGTGTGTCCGATACCGATATGTCCGGGATGGTCCTCGGCCAGCCGGGCCTCCTGCCTGTATCCCCAGGTCAGGTTCTCGACGAAGCCGTAGTCCTTCTTCGGATAGATGTTCCCGTCGTAGACGATGAACCCGGCGGAGGACTGACCCCTGTGCTGGAGGTGTCTAAGGCCGTTGTAGATGTCCATCGTTATCGTATCTCGTCCGAAGATCCCTATGATCCCGCACATCGTCTCTAACCCCTATAGCGGGCTGTCCCGCATCCTTGGGGACCGAGAGGTATGGATACTATTTGATACCTTTCCCGGACGGTACCTCCGGTACGCCGCAACACACTTCGGTCGACCGGATCACTCAGGACGGGGACACTTGCCTGTCCAACAGTACAGGCAGAGGCTCTCCTTGGGCAGGCCGATGGCCTCCACCATGTCGTCCACCGTCTGGTATCGTATCGTGGTCACATCGAGCTCTTTCGTGATCCAGTCGATCATGGCCTGATACTTGTCGGTGGTGTGGTCGATATACTCCTCGATGTCCTCCAGGTCGTGGCCCTCGAGGTCCCGGATAGCCCTCCTTGCCGCAAGCTCCTCGATCCCCCTTGTACTGAGGTTGAACCTGCACGGGTACATCAAAGGCGGACAGGCAGGTCTGACATGGATCTCCTTTGCCCCTCTGTCCCACAATTTCTTGACCGTGAAGTTCTTGAGCTGGGTCCCCCGTACGATGGAGTCCTCGCAGACGACCATCCTGTTCCCGTCGATGATCTCCTTGATCGGCACCAGCTTCATCCTGGCGATGAGGTCCCTGGTCGCCTGGTCCGGCGGCGTATAGCTTCTGGCGTAGCCTGTGGTGTACTTGACCAGTGGACGCCTGTAGGGCACTCCGGACTCCTGGGCGTAACCGATGGCGTGGCCCAGTCCAGAATCGGGGATCCCGGCCACCAGGTCGATCTCGATATCGGTATCCCTGCGCGCCAGCGCCCGTCCGCACCTCTCCCTGACGATCTCGGCGTTGATCCACTCGTAATTGGACGCCGGGAAACCGGTGTAGATCCACAGGAATGCACAGGTCTGGTTGAAGCCGGTCCCCTCCGATCTGGTCTCCATTCCATCCGACGTAAGAAGAACGATCTCGCCTGGACCCAGGTGCTTCTCCACTGTGTATCCCAGGTTCGGGAACGCCGCCGTCTCCGAGGTGGCGGCCATGCCGGTCTCCGACCTGCCGATGACGAGGGGCCAGTATCCGTACCTGTCCCTTGCTGCGTATATCCCGTCGTTGGTCAGGACCATCATTGTGCAGGACCCCTTGATCCTGTCAAAGACCTTCACGATCCCGTCGACGATGGTCTCGCCGGTGGTGATTATCTTCGCAACGAGCTCCGTAGGATTGACGAAGGGTCGTCCCTCCTCGGAGAAGGTGATCCCTTCCTCCATCATCTCCCTGGCCAGCTCGTCTGCGTTCTCGATCAGGCCGTTGGTGACGATGCACAGCGGTCCGAACTTGGACACCAGGTAGATAGGTTGCTCCTCGAGGCCGCTGACCACGCCGACCCCCATGTTCCCCTCCATTGTGGCGATGTCGTTGAAGAACTTCGACTTGAAGGTCGACCTGCTGATGTTGTGGATCTGCCTCTGGAACGTCTCGCCGATGATGGCGACCCCGCCGTACTCAGTGCCCAGGTGGGCCTGATAGTCGGTCCCGTAAAGAAGCTGGCTGCTACAATCCTCTTTCGATACGATGCCAAATATTCCGCTCATGTGATCGTTTCCCCGTCAGATCTGAACGTGCTACACAGCATGCTCCGCACACCCCGGACCTGTGTCTGACAGCCGGCCTGGGACTGGTGCGGCAGCTGGTGTCGTCACCTGTTCTCCGGCATGGCGCTTGGATGCTAAATAGGTAACGGTGAAATGATGCTAGGAGCATGCGCTGGAACGTCAGCGATATCAGAACTGGACATGCTCGAAGTTATCGGATCTCAGCGGAGCTTCATCCACTTGTAACCGCGGCGCTTCGCGGTCTTGTTGAAGCCGCACTTGGCGCACACACGCTTCGTTGCGTGATAGGAGCGATGACCGCAGCGTCGGCACATGATGTGGGTCTTCTTCGTCCGCTTTCCCTGTGCTGTGGTACCTTTCGTCATTTGCGCACCTTCGAGGAGGGTTGCTAACCCATTGAAGTATATTAAATTTATGGCGCCGCCTGAGGCGGTCTAGATCTTCCTGGACCCTGGTCCGTTCAAGGAGATATATATATGATGTTGTCTCCTCTGATTATCAGGGAATCCACCTTTCTGACGAACTCCCCGTTCGAGTACTCCTCCGCCGGTTTGAGGACCACGTTCATGTGCGGGTCGTATCCGTCGAGCTTGCCGCGGTACTCGCGGTTGCCTTTGAGTTCGACAATGACCCTCTTGTTCCTCGATCTGTTGAGCTCGTCGAGCGGTCTAACTCCTTCCATCAAGTAGTCGAGATGAGAAATTTTATACTTAAATGTTTAGTGCTGGACAGACCCCTGCCAGTAACAACATTTAATTAGGCAAACCTATATATGGGAAAAACACACTATATGTGTAATAGACCGTAGAGGAGGCTCTACAATGAGGCAATTAAAGAAGATGTGGTTGGACGACGAGGCTGTATCGCCCGTAATTGCGGTCATCCTCATGGTAGCGATTACAGTGGTTTTAGCAGCGGTCCTATATATTTGGGCACAGAGCTTTGTGGTACAAGACAAGGACACACCAAGAGGGGCAATGTCCTCGCAGGAGGTCAAGGGGAACTTCCAGATCAAGGTGACGACAATGGCACCTGCGGTCGCAGGGGGCGACATCAAGTTCATCCTGATCCGGACGGACACAGGTGCTCCTGTCGTTGATGAAACTGGACGTACTATACAAGGTGAGCTTAACGACATTTACAATGTCAAGCTCAGGAACCCTGTAGACGGCAGCGTCATGACCCTCAAGGACAACAACGGCGACGAATACAAGAACTATATCACCTGGATGGATTCCAACCAGGACAACAAGCTGACGAGCGGCGACCAGATCATCATTCTGGGCAGGGATAACACCACCTTCGGCTCCAACTCGAATGTCGAGCCAGGGATCGGTACCGATGCCATGACCCTGATGATCAAGTTCGATCCCACGAACAACGTCATCACCAGGGTTGCCCTGGAGTAAGCTCGCAGCCGAGATCTAGGCTTCTAGCACGATCTGAGCCAACGATAGACACCGCCAAGTACTGGACGTACTACGCAGTGTTCCGTCAAGGTCGTTTCCGGGGATCTAGAAAAGGGGGTCCAGGGGCCTGTCAAGGCTTCCCTGGATGATCATCGGAGAACACGACCGGCGGAGCCAGGAACGTCCGGTGCTGCGGATCAGCTGAACCTGCGGGGTACCCTGTGGAAGGTCTACCCATCAGCTGACATGGCGCCATTGGATCTGCTTAAGAAATAGGGGGAACAGAGAGCCTCCCGCGTTGGGGCTGGACCCGTTCCAGCCCCCCCTTCCCCCACTCTCTTTCTTTATTTATATCATCATAAACTCGGTCTTAACGCCATTTATACAAATCCTTTTGTAAATACAAAAATATTTTAAGGTATCTCGGCATGGGTGTCAACATGGATGCGGAGCTCGAGAGAGCGTTAGGTTCCCTCAGGAAGGGGGAGTTCGTCCTGGTGTTCGACGCACCGGACCGCGAGGGTGAGACCGACCTGATCAAGGCGGCCTCCATGACCGGACCAGAGGATGTCCAGCGGATGCGCAGGGACGGTGGAGGCCTGATCTTCATGATGGTCTCACATCCGATCTCCGAGAAGCTGGGCCTGCCGTTCCTCTCGGACCTCTTCTACAAGGAGGGGTCGAGGTATCCGGTGCTCAAGGAGCTTATACCCAACGATATCCCCTACGACGTGAAGTCGTCGTTCTCCGTCCCGGTGAACCACCGTAAGACTTTTACTGGCATAACAGATAGGGACCGTTCGAGGACCATCTCAGGGTTCGCGAAGGTCGCTGCCGAGATCGGCAATATGTCCCCCATCGAGGCCCAGAGGCTCTTTGGACAGGAGTTTCGGGCTCCGGGGCACGTACCGATCTGCCGCGCCTCCCAGAAGCCTTTGACCACCCGGTTCGGCCATACCGAGCTCGGAGTGGCCATGATGCTCATGGCGGAGATGGTGCCGGTCGCCGTTGGTTGCGAGATGATGACCACCGGCGGGGCACTGCCGCCAGAGGACGCCAGGGAGTACGCCGAGGAGCACGACTTCCCGTTCCTGGATGGTGCCACGATAGTCGAAGGGTGGAACGAATGGTCAAAGTGATGGCTACGGGAGTCTTCGATCTGCTTCATCTGGGACATCTGCACTTCCTGCAGGCCGCCAAGGCGTTGGGCGACGAGCTCATCGTCGTTGTGGCGAACGATTCCACGGTGGAGAGCCAGAAGCATAAGCCCGTTACTCCTCAGGAGATGCGAGCGGAGCTCATCTCCGCCCTGAAACCGGTGGATACGGTCATCATAGGGCACGAGGGCGACCCCTTCGAGGTGGTGGAGGAGATCAGGCCCGATATCATCGCGCTGGGGTACGACCAGCACCACAATGAGGAGGATATCCGCCGGGAGCTCGCGTCCAGAGGTTTACCCACCGAGGTCGTCAGGCTCGGCAAGTTCGACGGCGATCTCGACGGGACCCGGAAGATAATATGGAGGATCCTCGACAACTGGGATGATCTCTATGCGGCGAATAGGGATAGCTGACACCACCTTCGCGCGTTTCGACATGGGCGGCGCGGCCATAGACGAGCTAAAGGCCCAGGGGACCGGCTTCAAGGTGGAGCGCTACACCGTCCCGGGGATCAAGGACCTGCCCGTGGCATGCCTCAAGCTGCTCCAGGAGGGCGATTGCGACCTCGTTATCGCCCTGGGAATGCCGGGAGCTAAGCCCATCGATAAACAGTGCGCCCATGAGGCCTCTACCGGCCTGATCAGGGCGCAGCTGATGACGGGGAAGCACATCATCGAGGTCTTTGTCCATGAGGATGAAGCGGAGGACGAGGGCGGACTGGCCTGGCTCATGGACAGAAGGGCCAGGGAGCACGCCGTCAATGCCTACGACCTTATGTTCAGGCCGGAACGGCTTGCAAAGAGGGCCGGTAAGGGCCTTCGCCAGGGCTATGACGATGCCGGAGAGATCAAGGCCGCCATGAGCAGCACCAGCACCCCGTCCAAGGGCGGAGGCTGGAAGGAATGACAGTATCAAGATCAACAGATGTAAGGAGGAATATGATATGAAGCTTGGAATGGTCGTATCGGAGTTCAACTACGACATAACCATGATGATGTACGAGAGGGCCAAGGAGCACGCCAAGTTCCTGGGTGCCGAGGTGGAGAAGACCATCAAGGTGCCAGGTGTCTATGACATCCCCCTGGCGTTGAAATCGATGCTGGAGGACGGCGACATCGACGGCGCCGTGGTTTTAGGAGCCGTGATCGAGGGCGAGACGGAGCACGACGACGTCGTGATCCAGCACGCCGCCAGGAAGGTCACAGACCTCTCGATCCAGTACGGCAAGCCTGTGGGTCTGGGTATTACCGGGCCGGGCATGAGCAGGCTCCAGGCCGCAGCGCGTATCGAGCGGGCCAAGTCGGCCGTGGAGAGCGCGGTGAAGCTGCATCATCGGTTGAAGTGAAGCTCGGGTGTTCATCCTCATTTGGACGAATAATGAGGTTCCTTATTTAAAGAAAGGGCGATATGCTAGCTCAACGCCTTTTCCAGACCACCCTATCTCCCCTCTCGATCCTCAGGACCCTGTGATACGGGATCGCCGCATCGCCCACCGTGAAGAACGATCGCCCAAGATCGAGGATCTCCTCTCCCTCTATCTCACGCTCATCCCCAACGCCGCCTCTATGACGAATTACTATCGTGTACTCAGAAAGAGCGTCGTCCCGCCACCTCTTCTCGTTCAGGAACTCCCTGGCGGTGGCCGTCCGATCACCCGACGTAGTCCAGCATCCTCTCGATGGGGGCCCTGGCCCTCTCGAGGACCTCGTCCGAGAGATCGACCTCGGGACCCATGTTCAACAGTGAGTCGCGGACCTTCTCCAGCGTTATCTTCTTCATGTTGGGGCAGAGGGCGCCGGTGTGTATGACCTTGACGTTGGTCTCCTTGTAGATCTTGTAGGCCAACCCCTCCTCGGTGACCATGATGTACGTGAACTCCGGATGCTCCTCGACCTGTCTGAGCATTCCGCTTGTGGAGAAGACGAAGTTCGCCAGGTCCACGACCTCGGGCCGGCACTCGGGATGTACCATGATGAAGGCGGTGGGGTTCTCCTTCTTGAGCTCCTTGACCTCGTCCGCCGTGATGTCCCTATGGGTATGGCAGTATCCCGGCCACAGGATGAGCTCCTTCTCGGGCACCATCTGCTGGATGAACTGCCCCAGGTTCTCGTCGGGGATGAAGATTACCTTCTCACCCTCGATGTTCCTGACTACGTCGACGGCGTTCGCGGAGGTGCAGCAGACGTCGACGTGGACCTTGGTCTCCGCCGTTGTGTTGACGTAGGCGACCACGGGGACCCCGGGGTTGTCATCCTTGAGGCGCTTCAGCTCGTCGATATCGATCATGCACGCCATGGGGCAGTGCGAGTCGGGGTCCGGATGGATGACAACCTTCTCCGGGTTCAGGATCTTCGCTGTCTCCGCCATGAAGTCGACGCCGCAGAATACAATGGTATCGGCGTCCACGTTGACAGCGGCCTTGGCCAGTTCCAGCGAGTCGCCCGTGATATCGGCAACGTCCTGGACCTCTGGCACCTGGTAGTTATGGGCCAGTATCACCGCGCCCTTCTCAGCCTTGAGCCGGGCTATCTCCTGGGAGAGGTCGTTCATCGGTCGAACCAACCGATATCCTCTATAAAAAGCTTTATCCGTCAGGCGCCCTTATCTTCATGTCGCAAGGAAAGGGGACCCCCTGATGAAGATAGGAATAACCTCCAGGATCGACAGGCCGGACTGCCTGAGGTACGCGGAAGAGATAATAACGCATCTCGAACCGAAGGCCGACGTCGTCATCGATTCCGACCTCCAGGACCACCTCAAAGGAGACCTGATCTATGCTCCTCTCGGAGAGATGGAGGTCGATTTCATCACCACCATCGGCGGCGATGGGACGATCCTCAGGACCCTCCAGATGTCGGAGCAGCCAGTGTTCGGCATCAACATGGGTGCCCTGGGCTTCCTGACCGCGGTCCTTCCCAGCACGGCGAAGGAGGGGCTCGACCGGATCATCGACGGAGAGTATCACATCGATACCCGCCTCTGTCTGAGGACCGAGATCAACGGGAAACGGCTTCCGGACTCGGTCAACGAGGCGGTCCTTCACACGTCGCAGATCGCCAAGATGCGGGCCTTCGATGTCCGGATCGACGGGGTCTCCGCCATGAAGATGAGGGCGGATGGTCTCATCATCGCCACACCCACCGGGTCCACCTGCTACGCCATGAGCGTGGGTGCGCCCATCGTCGATCCGAAGACCAACGCCCTGATCGTCGTCCCCATCGCTCCCTTCAAGCTCTCTGCGAGACCGCTTCTCGTCTCGGCAGAGAGCGAGATCGAGGTCAGGATGATGGAGGACAAGACCGCCCTCCTGGTCCTCGACGGACAGTCATCGAAGGAGATCCACAGCACCGATATCCTCAGGTTCACCAGGTCCGACAGGAAGGCCAGGTTCATCAGGTTCGACACGAACTTCTACCACCTCATCGGCGAGAAGCTTGCATCCATAGAGTTCGGGGCGAGGTTGACCGATCATGAGTGAACCCGGCACCGTCCGCGATAGGACCATCGCGGAGGGCGACAACGTCATCTTCAGACTTCTACCCAGGCCTGCCGATCAGGGCCGGCCTCCCAACTCCTATCTGCTGAAGGTCGGCGAGTTCATGACCTTCGGTGACAGGGGCAGCTTCGATACCTCGAAGCTGATCGGGATGGAATACGGCGCTGTCATCGACCATCCTTTCGGCAGGGGCCAGCTCCTTCGTCCCAGACCGCCCCATGTCCTTGAGGTCCTGCAGCGCGGCCCCCAGATCACGCTCGAAAAGGACCAGGCTCCCATACTGTACCACGCCGGTATCTCCTCCGGGGACCTCGTCGTGGAGGGCGGGACCGGGTCCGGCTTCCTGACGACAGCCCTGGCATGGACGGTAGCTCCGTCCGGCAAGGTTGTAACATTCGAAAGAAAGGAGAGGCACCAGGATATCGCCAGGAGGAACGTGGAGAAGGCCGGACTCGCCGATGTCGTAGAGTTCAGGTCGGGCGATATCGCCGATGCTTCCGGCGCCATCACTGACGCCGATGTCCTCGTGGTCGACATCCCTGAGCCATGGGAGCTCGTTGATGTGGCCAGGTCTATCCTTGCTAGGGACGGCCGTTTTGTGGCCCTTGTGCCGACCTACACCCAGGCGGAGAGGACGATGCGCACGTTCGAGGAGGCCGGTTATCTTGTGGAGGCTTTCGAGGCTTCCCTTAGGCACCTGGAGCTGTCCAAGTCCGACGAGGGTATCAGGCCAGCCTTTAGGAGCCTGGACCACTCGGAGATAATCGTGATGGCCAGGAAGCTGGACGAGGAATAGGCAGGCCGAGGCTGTCCGTCGATAACGCTTTTATAGACATAGACCGGTCCGATATGATGTGAGAGTCCTGATGGTGGCGCCGAGCGTCATGTTCCCGGAGGATGTGGCCCAGTCGATACACCAGATGGAGTTCGCCAGGAACCTGAACTCCATGGGCCACGACGTCAACATCATTGCCAGGCGGCCGAAGGGCTCGCCTCCCACCGAGGTGTGGAGGTGGACCAGCAGTATGGATCCCGGCGGATACCGCATCGATTACGACGGGGAGACGACGCTCCACCGGGTCAGGCCGGGAGAGATCCCCCTCAAGAGGCCCTTCTTCACGAAGCGGGCAAAGTCGATCGCCAAGGAGCTCACCGGCTCCACTTCCTTCGATGTGATCCACGACCGGGGATATCTGTTCGGAGGGGCCGGTATCAAGGTAGGCCAGCGATCGGGCCTCCCCTCCGTGCTGCAGATCGACGATCACTGGATCGAGACCGAGGCCAGGGCGTCGATGATCACCAGCACCACATTCTACAAGGAGAAGGCACTGAGCTGGTGCAAGAAGGCGGTACCCGCCGCGACCCAATCCTTCACCATCTCCACCACCCTCAAGAGGAAGGTTGTGGAAGAGTGGGGCGCTGACCCGTCCAAGGTGGTCACCATCCCCAACGGCGTGGATGAGACGCGGTTCAGGAAGGAGGGCGACACATGGGGCTTGCGGGACAGGTTCGGACTGCAGGATTCAAGGGTCGCGATCTTCACCGGCGCCATCGGACCGTGGCACGGGACCGACCGGTTCATCAACGACCTGCCGTCGGTGATACAGGAGATCCCCGATCTTCAGGCGGTGATAGTTGGAGGTAGCGACAACGCGGTGGAGGAGCTGAGAAAGCAGGCCGCATCGGTCGGCATCGGCGACAAGGTCCACTTCACCGGCAGGGTCAGCCATGAGGACGTTCCAAAGATCCTCAGGGAGGCCGATGTCGCGGTCGCGCCCTATCCGCCCGAGGACCTCGGCTTCTGCCCGTTCAAGATACTGGAGTACATGGCCATGGAGATACCGACTGTGGCGACCGATCTGCCATCCCTGAGGGAGATCATAAATGACGGCGAGGACGGGGTGCTGGTCGACGCCCACACCGGCCAGTGGGGACTGGCGATGCTCATCGCGCTGGAGGACCGGATGATGGGTCAGAGGGCCAGGGAGAAGATACTCTCGAGGTTCACCTGGCGCCGGTCCACGGAGGCCCTCCTCGACCTGTACGAGACCGCCCAGGTATCGGTCTGAGAGTTCGGACCCTCGATCTTCAAAGAGAGATTATTTATAAAGGTACCACACCTTTAGTTGATACGGGATAAGGGGAAGCCCGGGCCGGACCCGAAGATGAGGCGCCGCCGTTCGCCGGCGGTCAGGGGGATATGCACGGTCCGCCCGTTGAGGGGCGCCCCGGAACTGACAGCATCCGGAAGTGATTCACGTGATCATGCAGAGAAGGACGATCCTAGTAGGTATAGTGATATGCTTTTTCTGGCTACTGGCCATTTCGACCAACGCAGCGGCCGCTCCCGATCTGGTGGTCCAGGACATCTGGGTGGAGGACCTCGAGGACTCCAACACCACCACGATAACGTCGGGCCAGCCCTTTACCCTTTACGTCCGCGTCAAGAACGTCGGCGATGAGAACACCACAGGCTTCAAGACCACCATCTACATGAACGGGACCGAGCTGGGATCAGGCGACGCCGACTATCTCGCTCCCGGCGAATCCATCGACTGGTACATGGCCGAGGTCAACCACAGCGAGCTGGGGTCCTGCGCCCTCCGGGGATATGTCGACAGTGAAGGGGCGATCACTGAGAGCGACGAGGACAACAACAGGACAGAGAACATCACCATCGTGAAGGCCGACTGGGCGATCCTCGCCTACCTCGACGGTGACAACAACCTCGAGGGATACATGATATCCGACTTCTTCGATCTCTCCTGGTCCGGCTCGACGCCGGATGTCAGCATCGTTGTGCAGATGGACCGCAGGAGCGGTTACAGCACCTCATATGGCGACTGGACCGACTGCAACCGGTTCTTCCTGACCCAGTACCTGTATCCGTACTCGTACAATGCCGTCGAGAACCTGGGCGAGGTCAACATGGGTGCGGAGAGCGTGTTCACCGACTTCCTGGAGTGGGGCGTGAACACGTACCAGGCGGACCACTACATGGTCATCCCGTCCAACCACGGCGGATCTTGGCTGGGCTGCTGCTGGGACGACACCAACGGCCACGACAGGCTGAGGATGTACGAGATGGAGAACTCCTTCGGGGACATGGCCGACCTGATGGGCCATAATGTGGACATCGTCCTCTTCGACGACTGCTCCATGGGCTCCATCGAGGTGGCGACCCAGATCGACCAGGACGTCGACTACGTTGTCGCGTCGGAGACCGTCGGCTGGACGTCGAGCTTCCCGTACTGGCGCTCCGGCTCCAGCTACGGTATCGCCGAGTATCTCGTTGCAAACCCGTCCATCGGTCCAAGGAACTACGCCATCGAGATCGTGAACCTCTCCAATCCGGTGAACAGCGCATCGTACGACACCCAGTCCATCGCCGCCTACGACATGTCCAAGATCGACGACCTCGTCAGCGATGTCGACGACCTCTCGGAGCTTCTATTGGATGCAATGCCGGAGTGGCGCGACGAGATCATCGAGGCACGCGCCGATTCGGAATACTTCGTCGGTCCCTACGGCGGCGACCACGAGGAGCTGATCGATCTCCATGATTTCGTCGACCGGGTCCAGAGCGGGGTCGACGACACGGCCATCGACTCCAAGGCCCAGGAGATCATGGACGCCATCGGGCCGGACTATGACGAGGTTGTGATCCGTGAGAGGCATACCTCCTACGTCGACTACTGCCACGGTATGTCGATCTACTTCCCCGAGGAGTCCAGCGATTACAAGTCCTACTATACCAGCAGCAACGACTTCACAGACGCAACCGACTGGAACGAGTTCCTGGCGTACGTTTACGACGACGATCCTCCCTACAATCCGTCCTCGTTCAACGTATCCCCATCGACGGGATCATGGACCGAGACCAGCACAGCAAGCATATCATGGTCCACGCCATCAGACAACGGGTCCAGCGGGGTCCATGGATACAGCATCCTCTGGTCAAGCACGCCAGGCCTTCCGTCGGAGGTCGTTGACACGACATCCGGCTCCGTCCAGGAGACCCTCACCGACGGTACCTGGTACCTGAACATCAGGACGGTCGACAACGCAGGCAACTGGGCCGATTCCTACGCTTCCGTGGGTCCGTTCCAGATCGACACCGAGGACCCGGTGACCACCCACGACCATGACGGCAAGTGGCACAACAGCGATGTGAACGTGACCTTCTCGGCCACCGACACCGGCAGCGGGATCGATGAGACCTATTACAGGGTCGACGGCGGCTCCTGGCAGACAGGGACCTACGTCGTCATACCGGCGCCTTCGGACCATTCCAACGACGGCAACCACACTGTGGAGTTCTACAGCACCGACGTCTACGGCCACATCGAGGACACGACCATCATCACGGTGAGCATCGATACCGAGGCGCCGGAGCTCAGGGTGTGGTTCGACACGGCCTCGTGCAAGATCAGGTTCACGGCCATGGACGACCTCGACGGTGCGCCCGGCCTTGTCCTAACGGCGAAGTTCGGAAGGAACAGGATCTACGGCCTGCAGGACCATGCCGGCAACACGCTCTCGGTCAAGCTCAGCCTGAGAAAGGTGAAGATATCGGCCTGGAAGCAGTACACGGTGCAGTTCAAATGGATATCATACAACGGAGAAGCACCGATCGACGCGAATGCCGCGAAGATGGTTGTGAAGTTCAAGACCTCCAGGGCCGGTATCAAGACGCTGAAGGAGCAGATCACCTGCGACTCGGACTGGCTGAAGGCGACATACCGGAAGAACTCGGATAGGACGACTATGAAGTGCTACGACGGCTCCCTAGACAAGACGGTGCACATCGGCCTCGTATGCGGTGACCTATCCACCGACGGTGGCAGTATCGTCTGCAGCCATATATGATGAAGTGATCTGTCGTAACCGCATCGAACACGGCGGCCTGTCGCTAGCGTCCAACATCCACGGCATCCTGATAGATCGCGGCGGTCGACCGGGCAACCGAGTCCCAGTCGTTCGACCGGGCCCTGATCCGGCACTGGTCCCCCATCTCACGCAGTTCCTGAGCGGATATGCTGATCGCCCTCTCCATCGGTCCCTTCGGGCCGTCCTCCCCGTAAAGGAACGCCATATCGTCGTCGAACAGCTCCTCCATCGGACCGATCCTCGGCGCGATGACGGTTCTCCCGAACGACATCGCCAGGACAGCGGAGCCGGATGTCAGGATCTCCCTGAACGGAAGCGCGACGACGTCGGCAGCGCCCATGAATACCTGCACCTTATCGTCGGGAACGTAGCCAAGATGAAGTTTTATCCTCTCGTCCTTTCCGATGAGCCTCTCGAGCTCGGCCTTCGTGTTCTCGCCATCCGGTTTTCCCGCGATCAGGAGGACCGCGTCCCCTTTGATCTCCTTGAACGAACGGATCAGCTCCTCTAACCCCTTGTATGGTCTGACGTAGCCGAAGAACAGGATGACCCGGGTCGAGGCTGATATATCGAGCTCCTTCCTGGCGTCGTTCCTGGAGACTGCGTCAGGATATCCGCCGATGTAGTTGCCGTGCCGGATCACCGCTACCTTGTCCGAGACCCCGTAGGCCTCCTCGACCTCCTTCAGGGCCGAGTTGCTGTGCACGATCATTCGGTTCGACAGCCTCACCAGCCTTCTCCTGATGTATCTATCCCATCTCGGGAATCGCTTCTCGTGATCCGTGATGTTGTGGACCGTCCAGACGATGGCCGTCCCCCTCCTTCGGATCGTCCTCAGGGCGCTGCCCCCGGTGAGGACCTTCAGGAACGATGTGAACCAGTTCCTTCCCAGGACCATGGGGTGGACCCAGTGGACATGGAGGACATCTGGCCTGACCTCCTTCACCTTCTTGAACAGGAGGGACGGATTGTCAGAATCGGCCATGGTGACCTCGACCTCCTCCTTCTCCAGCGCCTCCTTCAGCAGCCTCTGATACGGGTTGCCCTTGAACTCCGGGACCATGAGGACCTTCATCCTCTCAGCTCCCTCCACCGGCAAGATCGATCTCCTTCCCGTCCATGTCGCCCGGGATATCGATGCCGAGATAAGCAAGGACCGTGGGAGCGATGTCCATGATACTGGTCCTCAGGTCCTGAACAGGTGCTATGCCTTTACCGTTGGCCACAAGTATCCCGTCCCTGTGATGCCGGCCCATGTGGAAGTCGTCCTCGGTGTTCACGATATGGAAGCGGTCCATCTCGTGCTGGTAGAAACCGGTGCAGGTGTATCCGGCCGCCGGGACCACGATAAGATCGGGCATCCAACCCAGCCTGTTCCCGCTGAAGACCTCCTCCTTTGTTAGTACGCTGGAGACCACGAGCCTGTCGCCGTCGGAGACCTGCTCCAGTCCCTCCTTGATCCTCCTTGCCGTCGCCATCCTGCACTTATCATCGTCTTCCAGAAGGTAGATGAACCCCTCCCCGCTGCGCCCCATCGAGTATACCTTTGAACCTTCCCATTCGTACCGGTCCTTCTCGTCCTTCTCCCCGGCGACCTTCTTCCTTACGCCGTGGGGTATGAACCTTCTGAGATTGAGCGGATCGACCTTCCTGATCCCCTCCACGTGCTTGGGGATCTCGAACGCCTCCTCGTCCACCTCCATGAACCCTTTCTCGACTAGCCAGTTGCCGAGGTTGAACCTCTTCTCGTGCCGCTGGAAGCCGTGGTCCGAGACGATGAACACCGCTCCCTGTCCGAACAGGTCGACGATCTTCCCGATCTCCCTGTCGAGGGCGGAGTAGAAGCGCGAGAGGACCAGCTCGGCCTTGACCACGTCATAATGAGGACAGTCCGGGTCGATGTAACCCCACATCACGTGCTGCACCACATCAGAGGCGAAGTAATGGACCATGAACAGGTCCAACTTCTCCTTTTCGAGCACGACCCTGGCTACCTCGGTCCGGGCCTCGATTATGGCTGCCATATCGTCCAGGAACGCCTCGAAACGCTCATGGGGCGATCCGTTCCTCACGTTCTGGAGGTTGAAGACATGGTAGCCGGGGACCTGCTTGAGGATCTCCTTCCTGAGGCCCTCCGGATGGGTGAACTTGGAGTTCGTGTCGGGTGTGAGGACACCGGTGACCATGTAGCCGTTGATCTCCTTCGGCGGATATGTCATAGGTACGTTGACGACGCCAACCTTCCTCCCGGCCTTTCCGGCGATGTCCCATACGGTTCGGCCCAGGTCCCTTGAGCTGACTATCTTACGCTCCTTGGTTTCCCTGTCCCATCTCGTGAAATCGAAGACCCCGGTCCTTCCAGGGTTCTTGCCGGTCTGGAAGCTCCCCCAGGCGGCAGGCGTGATCGCCGGCATTGTCGATTCAAGGATGCCGGCAGCACCGCTCTCCTTCAGGTTCTTGAGGTTCGGCATGTAGCCTGCTTCTATGGCCCGGTCCAGGACCTTCCAGGTGCCACCGTCGATGCCGATTATCAGGACCCTTCCCTTCATGAGAGATCGCCTCCACGCCTGTTAGAGATTATCTGCTTTATCAGACCTCCGATGCCGTAGTCAAAGAGCCTGTCGAAGAGGATCGCCATGCCGAGGTAGATGACCGCTGCTGAAGCCGCGAGCAGGAAGAAGATCGGTATGGTGACCTCCATGTACAGGTACCAGTTCCAGACCACGATGGGCGTTATCATTAGGACCGATCCTATCAGAGGGAGCGCTAGGAGCTTGACGAAATCGCGCACCCGGCACCTGATGATGCGGATCGTGATGAGATCGGCAACCGGATTGATCGAGATGGCGGCTATCAGCACTGCAAGCGATGTCCCGGCGATGCCCCACCACATCGTGAACGGATAGATGAGGGAGACCAGGACGATCAGCTTGAAGGTGCTGAGGCGGACCATTATATCAGGCCTTCCAACCGCCTTGAACACGGGGCCGGTCGTGGCGCCTATGGATCGGATAAGCCCCCAGAACGCCAGGATCTGCATGGCCGTGACCATCGGCAGCCATTTATGTCCCAGGAACAGGTGCGTGAAGTCCCAGCTCAGGGCGAATATCATGAACGCCATGGGGAACGACATGAACGTCGTCATCTGGAGCACCTTGAGGTAGGTGCGGCGCATTCGGGGAATGTTCTCCTGGAGCTTGGAATAGGCAGGGAAGGTGACCTGCCCGATGACGTGGCTGATCTCAGTCGCCGGCATGTTCGAGAGCTTGTACGCTAGGACGTAGAATCCAAGCGCTGTTGCTCCGAGCATCCTGCCCACGAAGATGTCATCGCCCTGGGTTATGACGAAATTGAGGATCGTTATCCCCATTATCCACTTCCCGAACTTCCACAGCTCCTTTGCACGGGACCACTCACGGGAGAACCTCGGCCTGTAGCTGTGGACCATGTAGGAGACGAT
>JANQNJ010000072.1 GCA_028279645.1 Thermoplasmatota archaeon | reverse complement strand
CATCGGCCGAAGACAAGTTCGCCGATCTTCACGGCATCGAATGGCGGAGACAGCTCGAATACGCAGAGGAGCTCGGGCTCGGTTCGCGCCAGTACAGGATCGTCGATATCTGATCTTAGGGCCGGGAACACCTGTGTCTTCCATCTGGCCAATGGTACAAACCCAACCATAATCCATAAATACGCTCATTTGAATAGTTCGAACGAAGGAGTTGCACGCCATGAGCTCGAGAAGGTCGATCACGGCATCATTGATCATCGTAACACTACTTCTCTTCACAGCCTTTGCAGGCTGCCTTGGAGATGACGACGACAACGGAGGCTCGAGCTCCGGCAAGCCCAAGGCCGTCATGAAGATCACCGGCACGCTCCAGGTCGGGAAGCGCCTCGCCTTCGATGCTTCCGATTCCAAGGATCCCGACGGTGACGAGCTCACGTACAACTGGCAGTTCGGAGACGGCGAGAAGAGCACGACGAAGACGAAGCGCATCTATCACCGATACCAGGAGACAGGAAGCTACGAGGTATCGCTGACCGTCGGCGATGGAACCTACGTTGACACCGTCACGAAGGTAATAGAGATCGACGACAGTCCCAACGAGAAACCTGTTGCACGCGCCGGTCCCGATCAGCAGGTCTACCTCGATGAGGATACAGGCACCGTGCTGGTCCACTTCGACGGTTCCGACTCCTACGATCGCGACAGCGACGACCTCTACTTCTTCTGGGACTTCAACGACACAGAGGACCTCAACAACAACGGCATCACCTACGACGACGCAGAGGCTGAGGGAAAGAAGGTCTCCTATGAGTTCAACGAGTCCGGCGACTACGTGGTCACATTGACCGTATCGGACGGCACCGAGAACGACGAGGACATGCTCAACGACACCGACGACATGCTCCTGAAGGTCCGATGGCCCACGCCCTCGGCCGAGCTCGAGAACGAGGCCCACGACTTCGGTCCATATCCGTGGGAGGTCTGGATATACAACGTGTCGAGGGCGGTCCCGACGAACGATGTGAACTACTGGATCATCAGGGACACCTACCAGGTGATCGCCAACGGTTCGCTCGACGACAGGACCCATATCGACTACAGGGATGACGACATCGACGGCAACTTCTCATCGGAGGACAATATCGGTATACGTTCCGCAGCAGCGGCCGAATCCGGCGATGTGTTCCGTCTCACATACGGTCCCAACGAAGAGGGCTACGGCGCTCAGAGCTCGGGCGCCAAGATCGCCGAGACCATCCTCGAGTGAACACGGACGGCTCGCTCCCCAAGCTCAACATCGCTTATAAGCATCTATTTATAGAAAGAACAATAATCAGTTTAACCGTCGATGAAGGCCAGGGGTAGAAAAGGGAAGCATAGCGCTCGTTCGGGCTCTGAAAGCACCGGAGCCGGCAGTCAGCAGGGACCTTACGGTCACGCCGATGACCAGGGTTATTATGATGACGGTTATGCCGACGACCAGGCCTATTACGATGATCAGCCTGACGGGGAATATCCCGATGACGGCTACTACGAGGACGACGGTTATTACGACGACGGGTACGGTTACGAGGATCAAGGGTACGCTCCCGAGACCTCGAGGTCGGGCGATCCGTACGACAGGGACTTCCTTGAGGGCGACTACAAGAAGCCAAAAGCGCGGAAAAGGCGGGGGGCCTGGGGCGGTATCCTGCTGAGGCTGGCCACCATAGGCGTCGTGTTCCTGGTGCTCTGGTTCTACACCGGCGGCGACCTGTTGTCGCTCATCCTTCCACAGGAGCAGCGCGTGGTGCCGGAGAGCACGGAGTTCGTGGTCATGAAGCAGGTGACCTTCACCTCGACCACCCCGCACGGGAGCTTCGAGTACGACATGTTCCTTCCAGTCAACATAACGAACAGTCAAACAATACATAATGTGGCCACCGATCCTCCGCCCAATGAATATCCCACGGTCGGTAATCCGAACCATGTCGAATGGAACCATTCACTTGGTCTGGGTGAACAGTTCGTGATCAACATCACATACACGGCCTCCTCGAAGACGAGGAAGTTCGACATGAGCTCCTCCAAGTCCGGTACCGTCAACGACATACCTCAGGACCTGGTGGACACCTATATTCCCGACAATGTAACAGAGCTCGACGACAGCGATGTCGAGGTTTACGGCCGGAACGGCCAGCAGTACTGGAACGATGACGCCGGGGAATGGACCATCGACCCCATGAACCAGGAGGTCACCAGGCTTGCCGAGAACCTGACAAAGGGCAAGGTCACGGTCTACGACAAGGCCAAGGCCGTCTTCGACTGGATAAGGAGCGTCAAGCGTTACTCCAGGGGAGATGACCTGAAGACCTGCTCCGAGATCCTCGAATCCAAGGTCGGCGACTGCGACGACCAATCGGTCCTATTCATATCTATCACCAGGGCGCTGGGCATCCCCTCCTGGCTCCAGCTGGGGATCCTATACGATCCGATCCAGAAGATCTGGTTCGGCCACGGCTGGGCCCAGGTCGCCATACCGAAGAGCTCCGGCGGCCACATCGTCGGCGATGTCGATCTCGTGAACGACCTTTTCCTGGTACGGGATCCCTACCGCGTGATCGAATGGACCGACAACGGCGATGGCGACGTACTGGAGGAATACTACACATGGTCGAAACACGGGAGCACACAGGACTCCATCGAGTACCGGACCCTCGCCTTCAGGGATCACGGTGAGGTCAATCTTGACGATGACAACGGCATCCCGGGATTCAGCTCGGCCATGGTCGCTCCTGCAGTCCTGGCAGCAATTTTCATCTTCAGAAAAAGGGTTAAATAGCTCCCTCCACCTGTCACCTCCATGGCCGTTTACGAAGTCCGTATCGATCTGAAAGAGGGCGTGCTCGATGCCGAGGGAAAGAACACCCTGAAGGCCCTCGGTCTGCTCGGTTTCGAGGTTGAGTCGGTCAAGACGTCAAAGCTGTTCCGGATCACGACCGACGATGATGTGGAGGCGATGTGCGAACGCCTTCTTGCCAATCCGGTCATCCACGACTTCAGCGTGACCAAGGTCGAGTGAGGCCTGTCCTGCATCAGGAAGTAAACGTTCTTTTCCATACGCCGAGGTAGCCAAGCCCGGACTACGGCGGCAGGCTCGAGACCTGTTGGTACTCTGTGCCGCGAGGGTTCGAATCCCTCCCTCGGCGCCATCTCCCTTACGTCAATGAGAAAATGCTGCGGGAGATGGCGCAAGAAGATGCTGGTATACTCTGTGTTCTTTTCTTTCATATTGTTGGGATACGAACACAGCTGGCCCGAATCACTTGCTATCGTTAATGAGAGACGTTCTTCGGTCCCTCCCTCGTCTCTAACTTCATCGAAAATACTTAATCAGTGCTTGTGCATTCTCGAACGCATTGGTGGCTTCATGGTGAGATATATCCGTTTGACATCAGTTTTGATATTTACATTATTGTTCATCAGTTCGGTGACCTCAGGTGCTGGAACTGTCACTATAGATGAAGGTCCACCGAAACGAGTGGTTCCGGAATATACCAAGTTCACTGTAAGTAGGGAAGTGACGATCACTGCGAATTCACCAAGTGTGAACTTCACTTACGATACATTCCTTCCCGTTACGATCACTGATTGCCAGACAATTCAGGATATCTCCATGGAGCCTCTCCCTAATCGTTACCCGAGCCCGACGATACCAGAACATGTCGCATGGAAGCACCACCTGAGTTCTGGCGACACCTTCAAGCTCAACATCACATACACTGCCAGATCGGCTACAAAAGTGGTCGATATGAGCTCCACTGTTTCCGGGACCATCGATGACATCCCCGAGATATTGGTTGAAACCTACATCCCTGGGAACGTCACAGAACTGGACGACGATGATGATGAGGTCTACGGCAAGGACGGTCAGCAATACTGGAGTGACGATCACAACGAATGGCACATCGATCCCTTGAATCCTGAGATCGTCAATTTAACCAAGGAAATTACAGAGAACAGGTCCACGGTATATGATAAAGTCAAGGCAGTATATGATTGGATCAGGGCGAACAAGAACTATTCAAGGGGAGGTGGTCTCAAGACCGTCTCACAAATACTTGAATCCCCGACGGGTGACGAGGACGACCAGGCAGTTCTTTTCATATCGATGGCCAGAGCGATGGGTATCCCAGCTTGGATTCAGTTCGGGATCAGATATGATCCTGAAATGGGATTTTGGATGGGGCATGCATCTGCACAGATCGTCATACCGAAGAAGGCGGGGGGCTACGTTATAGGGGATATCGACCTTGCGTACGACCTCTTTCTGGTGAAGGACCCTTACCGCCTGATCGATTGGACCGACAATGGCGACGGTGACGTTCTTGAGGATTACTATCACGCTGTATACTACATAGGTCAAGCGTCTGTTGCGTATAGGTTCCTGAACATCACCTTCACAACCTCTGTTGAGGATCCCATGGACAATGGAAAGGGCGACGACGACGATGAAGGCCTACCCGGATTTGATACATTGCTGGTATTCCCCTCTATCCTGGCAGCGATATTCATAATCAGAAAGCGGAACCGATGATCGCCTGGACCTACCTTATGAATGGCCATCGAGCCTTCTTTAAATAAAAAAGCTCTATTTTCGGTGGTTTCAGCGACGTATTTATAAATTAACATAGAAAAATATTTAACCACCTTCGATCAATTGATTTCGGAAGATACAGGTGGTGACCTGATGATATCGAGATATCTGATATGCGGAATGGTATTAGCAATTTTTGCTTTCATCACGCTCAATGCAAGTGCAGGAGACATCACGGTGGACGACGATTGGCCCGGCGCCGATCATTCCACGATCCAGGCTGCTGTGGACGCGGCAGCCGACAGCGATCGGATCCTGGTCCATGCGGGAACATACGACGAGGAGGTCACTGTGGATGTGCAGGTCTCCTTTGTTGGCAACGGAACCAACCTGACCTTCGTTGTCGGTCTGAACCAGAGTGCGGTGTTCAACGTCACGGCCCAGTACGTCGGGTTCGAGGAGATGAACATCAGCAACGGCCACGATGCCGGGATCATCTATCACGACGCCGGGAACGGGACCGTACAGAACTGCAACGTGAGCAGTAACTGGATCGCAGGGATCCGCATCCAGAACAGCTGGAACATGACCATAACGGGAAATGAGATCTGCTGCAACGGGGACGGTATCTTCGTCAATGCATCCAACAACACACTGATCTCCGAGAACGAGATCATGAACAATTCTGCGGGAGGCGGGATCCATAACGACGGGGTGCGGGCAAAATACGGTGTAAGGAACCTGACCATCATGGGCAACTTCATCTCCGACAACGCCTACGGCGTCCACCTTGATTCCGTCGGCACCACCGACTTCTGGAACATCAACGTCACATACAACTACATCATGGACCATTCAAGCGAGGGTATCCTCGGGATCTGGGTCAAGAACTCCAGCTTCGACAACAACGGCGTCTACTTCAACTGGGACGGGATCGTGTTCGACGATTCCAACAACGTGCATATCGCCTTCAACGAGGTCTACTTCAACATGAACGGGATCGTCATGGACATCTCGGTCGGGTTCAATATCTACAACAACACGGTCAATCTCAACCTGGCAGATGGCATCGTGGCAGGCGACAGCGGCTTCACATTCATCTGGTGGAACGAGGTCTACGACAACATGGGACCGGGGATCAGGCTTGCAAAGTGCCAGTATTTCGAGGTGATGAACAACAGCGTCTACGAGAACGGCGACGACGGCCTGTACATCACCGATACCAGCAACACCGAGTTCGCCTACAACGACATCTACAACAACACAGAGTATGCGATCAACCTGACCGACTGTGCAGCATGCACCATCCATCATAACAACATGATGGGGAACACCGGTCTCAGCTCCCAGGGGTATGACAACACAACAGCAAACCAGTGGGACAACGGAACCGAGGGGAACTGGTGGAGCGACTATCTAGGCGTAGACGGTAACGGCGACGGGATCGGCGACACACCCTACGCCATTGACGGAACAACGACGACCGACAGATATCCACTGATAGATCCTGCGGACACCGATACACCAAAGCCTATCCCGGAGCTGCCGTTCCTGATCTCCGTTGGCTGCATGATGATGTTCGTGATCGTGGCTCTGAGAAGAAGAAGGGACTGATCGGAAGTCCCTATTTATCGAGGTCCAGGAAGGCCACCCTCTCCAGGGCCTCCATCTCATCCTCCAGTGGAACGTCTAGAGCACCGTCCTCCAACTGGAATCCTTCGCTATCGATGAAGGCCTTCAGCCCCTTCTCCTCCAAGTCGATGCCGATGACAACGATACCCGTCGTCCTTGGCCCGATCCCGCCAAGCTCCAGCGCCTTCGAGATCTGACGGACACCTGTCAGGTACAGGAGTATCTCACCGCCGAGGGTTCGCGAGGTCATCCTTCCCTGTTCACATGCCCTGAACGCATGCTCGACCCCCGAGATGACATGTCTACGCCCGGAAATGGCACCCGAGTCCATGATCTGAACGGTGCGGGGACCGGCGAACTCGCTTAGCCGTTCAAGTATCCCATCCTTCGGAGTGCCTGCTGCAGACAGGATGGTCAATCGTGTCGAAACACCCTCCGATGAGGGATCCTTTGGGCCCGGATCCTCCTTCATACAGCCCTAACCTCGTTCAACCGAAAAAGCTTTTTCCTATCGATTTCGCCGAGAACTATATAACGAAGACCGGGAATCATACTCCTGGTGAAGGTCGACTACCGCTTCAGGGTCCTCATCGCACTCGTCCTGGCACTGCAGGGTCTCAGCGTGGCCATGCTCGGCAACAAGCTTACTGTATACCTCCCTGTCGCCAGGCTCGCCGGTTTCCTCATCGGGATCATCGGCCTTGGATATCTCCTCTACCTTCTTAAGAGCTCCCGCATGGAACGTGAGGCCTCGGATAAGACCAAGCCTGCCGAGGATGAGAAGGTGGAAAAGGACCTCGGTCAGCGACTCATCGACCTTATCGGACTGGGCCGGAGCCACATCACCTTCCCGATCTACGGGATGGTCATCATCCTTGCCGTCATCTTGTTCAATTTCAGATATTCGGCGTTCCCCGAGCTCCAGGGCATGGACGGCGCCACCATACTGATGGGCGTCATCTTCATCGTCTATCATCACATCCCAAGGAGCTTCGAGATGGAGAAGAGGTTCGCCCTGCTGTTCTTCATTTTCCTCTTCCTATTCCTGATCCTCCCGCTGATAGCCTACCCCATGCTCACCGATACCTCCCAGCGCGACGCCGACGACACCTTCAGCCAGCACCTCCTAGCACGACCGCTCGCCGGCATCCTGAACACACTGGGCATAGAATCGGAGTTCAAGGGAAACAACGTGAAGTTCGAGGACGAGCACGGGGTTGCCCAGGAGGTGAGCATCGCCGTCGCCTGTTCGGGCATCTATTCGACCATGATATTCGCATCGGCCTTCGTCGCGTTCGTTCTCGTCGAGTACCGTAGGTTCGATCTCAAGGTCGGGGCGATACTCGGCCTCGGCGTTTTCGCAGCATACCTCGCCAACCTGTTACGTATGACGATAATCATAATGATGGGATATTACAACGGTATGGGCGATTCCGAGAACCCGGAGTTCGGGACACTTCTCTGGGGCCATGCCTACCTGGGATGGTTGATCTTCATGATCTGGATCGCCATCTTCTGGTTCCTGATGTTCAAGTTCCTGATCAGGGACGACCTGAAGAGAGGTACGAAGAAAGGCGAATATGACACCGTCCAGGAGGACAGGTCAGAAAAGGATGCTCCTGATGAGAACGAGCCTTCCGAGAAGGAGCCTGTAGAGGAAGCTGTGGAGAACGGGTCATCGACTGAGGGTGAGCCTGTAGATGAAGAACCGCCTCCGCTCCAGAACGACGATCAGAAATAGGATCAGATCAACATGGGCATCCTGGCGGCCATCATCGCCACGAACACCAGTGCCGTCCAGGCTCCAACGTAGATATCTCCCCTCCAGTTCAGTATCTTTCTCCCATCGAAGTTACCGATAGGGAGCAGATTGAACCCCGCGAGGACGATGTTCAGCCAGAACACGAGGAAGAAAGCAACGCCCAGCACCGCCCCACCGGTAGCCTCCGCACCCGGGTCCCAACCGGGCATCGAACCGAGGTTGGGAAGGGTGAAGATAGCATAGAGGGGTAGAGCGACCGCAGCTATCACGATGTTCGTCGCCGGCCCTGCAAGGCTGATGATGCCGTTCTCCCTCCGGGTGATCGGTCCGTGTATCATGACCGCACCGGGCGCGGCGATTAGGAAGCCGAACATGCTTATCAGGATGGAGAAGAAGAGCATCCCGTACGAGGCCCTGAACTCGGACCAGCAGCCGAACTTCTGGGCGTAGTATTTGTGCCCCATCTCGTGAAGGACGAACCCGGTCCCGACAACGAGCAGCGATATTCCCATGAACATGCCGATCTCCTCCATGGTCAGGTTGTCGTTGAAGAACGGCTCTGTGAGAACGAACGTGAACGCTACCGTGAGTGCCAGGGTCGCATGCAGCAGTTGTCGGATCTCCGTCCTGCTGAACTTCATACCCCTAGGTCCGGAGCTGCCAGAATAGTAGTCCCTGACGCCGGGGATACCGTAAGGTGATCCCCTGTACAATCGATATTCAACGCGTCCCGGTCCGGGTCCTCTTCCGTCGTTCGGCCTCCACATCTATCCGGATAATGCCGGCCGTCCCTTTTAATCCTTTTTCCGAAACCACGCCAGCACGCCGCCCCTGATCTCATCCAGGTCCGATACTCCCTGCTCCTGAAGATACCCCATCAGTTCGCCGCACAGCTCCGGTATCGCCTCGGGCTCCCGGTACATCAGAACTGTACCGATACCAATCGCCCTTGCCCCGAGCAGGATGAACCTTGCCGCATCCAATCCGTCCAGGACCCCGCCCATGCCGATGACCGGGCGCGCCGGTATCGTTCCAGAGTCCATGGCAAGTGTAATATCCGCCACCTTACGCTGTGCCAGCGGCCTGATGCTCGATCCGGACTGGCCTCCTATGCCGTTGCCCAGGACCGGCCGCTTGAAGACAGGATCTATCTCAAGGGCTGCAAAGGTGTTAACGGTGGATATCGCATCGGCACCGCCCTCGATCGCGGCTCCCGCGATCTCTGCGATGTCGGTCACGTTCGGGGTAAGTTTGGCAACGATCGGGATGTCGGTCCGCTCCTTGGCTCCAGCCACGAAGGCCTTCGTCAGGTCCGGGTCCTGCGATATCAGCGCCCTCGTTCCGGTCCCTTCGGAATGCGGGCATGAAAGGTTCAGCTCGATCGCCGGCGCTCCCGCATCGGCGACCTGCCCCGCAAGCTCGGCAAGATCGTCCTTGCTCTTCGAGAATATACTGGGAATGATGGGAACGCCGTGTACCTCGGGCTCGTACTCCTCCAGGAAGTGTTCGATCCCGGGGTTCGGAAGCCCCATGGCGTTCAGAACTAGCCCATCCTCGAGCTCCACCACGTTCGGTCCCGGAAAGGCCGTCCGTGGTTCCAGGCTGATCGACTTGGTGACGATGGCGCCGACACCGGCCCGAGCACAACGGTCGATACCCTCCCTGTTCGAGGCGAAAACGCCGGATACCAGAACGAACGGATTCCTCAGCTCCATTCCGAGGAGCTCGACCGTGAGATCGACCATGTTCATACGAAACGGATAGACCGCCTTAAAACTTTCTTAGGATCTCCACAATCGACTCAACAGCTTGGACAAGGATCCCCACACCGGGGGGTCAAACGGTCCCTGAGTAACCCTTATACAGTCCGACACCGTTGTAATGCGCGATGACACTGGAGGTCCTTCTCGACTTCTACAGGGACACCTTCCTGTCCCTCAACACATGCTTCGACAGGAGGGAGCAGGAGATCGTGCGATACCTCGAAGGCATCGACGATGAGGATATCGAGGCCGTTGTCGCTTCCGCTCAGACGCTGGAGGTCATCCATCAGGTCCAGCACTCGTTCTTCGGCATCATCGGGATCCTCAGCCGGCACCTCCTCTTCACCATCGACCTCGAGAACGCCAGGCAGGTCTTCGAGGTGCTCTACGGCGAACCCCTCGAACCCGAGGGTCAGATCGAGATGATGCTCTCCATAGTGGAGAAGGCCGAGCGCTCCTCGGAGAACGCCAGGGAGTGGATCCACGAGGAGCTCCTCAGGATGAGGACCGAGGAGTACGACGACGAGCAGCTGGTGGCCGTGATCATCGGATGCTCCATGCTCATCCTCAGCGAGAACTACCATCACATCGTAAACAGGCACTCCGACCTCACCGAGAGGATGATCACCGCGATCAAGCTCGCCGGCGACAGGTTCGACGCGGAGGAGGTCAATCCCAGCCACTACATCTCCCGGATCAACCCTGCCGAGGGAGAGAAGATGGTGGAGGAGCTCATCACGGAGTACACGAAGAAGTTCATCGATCCGGACACGCACATGGCGTATCAGTGACCTCTCCCAAATCGTTGAAGCCTTCTTTCTCAGCTGATATCAACTACTAGCATCGCTGTCCGCAAGGACGCGATGCTCGTTGTCGGTCGATGCAAAAAGAAACCACGGAAAGGTGTCTGTCCATAGCCAGAGCTGCTCAGTGAAATGAAGATGTTTGACAGCGGTCCGTGGTTCCCGTAGACTCGCGTACTACAGTACAGCATGGAACGCAGGTGGGCTTAACTTCTGGGTTCGGAATGAGACCAGGTGTTTCCCCACCGCTATGGCCGTCAAACATACCGTTGAATATTGAAGTTGTATAAATAGTTAACGAGAGGTCACGGTCTGATTCCGTTCTCTGGTCACATTATCAAGGCGTTGACGAACGGTCCTCCCCCGCGCAGGGGCGGAAAGGACCTCCGGAGTGCGGTCGATATCAAGGACGTTTGGAAAAGATTAATACGATTGAATAATGATATGCGGGTCATGACCTCCGCCAAGGAGTATGCCGCCAACGCGCTCACTGCCGTCCTCGAGGCCGAGGAGGGGGAGCGCATAGTGATATTCTGCGACCAGGAGAAGAGGTCGATCGGCGAGGCCTTCGCCTACGGCGCCGTGGGTCTCGGCCTGAACACCCGTCTTGTTCAGCTCGAGGAGCCCGAGACCGACAGGACCGACATCCCCTGCCGGATGAAGGAGGTCCTGTCCACCTACAGGACGGATATCTTCATCAACATCCTGAGGGACAATCCACGGGAGACACCGTTCAGGATCAAGGTCGTCAAGCTTGAGAAACGGCAGAAGGTCCGGCTTGGCCACTGCCCCGGCATCTCGCCCGACATGCTCACGGAGGGCGCCCTGGCCCTGGACATCGACGAATACAGCTCGATGCAGGAGAGGGCGGAGATGCTCCTGAAGCACCTGCAGGGCGTCGAGATGGTGCGGCTTACCACCCCTTCGGGGACCGACCTCACCTTCAGCACGCTCGGCAGGTCGTTCTTCACCGATACAAGGGTCGACTGGCAGACGCTGAAATGGATGAACCTTCCCGTCGGCGAGGTCCCTGTAGCACCGGTTGAGTCATCGATGAACGGCAGGCTCGTCTGCGATCTGGCGGTGGGCGGCATCGGTCAGATCGATAAACCGATCGAGTTCCTGGTGCAGGACGGAGCGGTAGCCGACGTTCGAGGCGGAGATGAACACGTCATGGAAGAGGTCGGTCTGGCACTGAGGATCGATGACTGGTCCAAGGTGGTCGGAGAGTTCTCGTTCGGCCTGAATCCGAAGGCACGGCTCAACGCTCCGTTCCTGGAGGCCGAGAAGGTCGGTGGCACCGTTCATATAGCATTCGGCACCAACATAGATTTCCCCGGCGGAAAGAACCCGTCGGTGAACCACATGGATTTCCTGATGAAGGCGCCTACCGTGGATATCCTGCGCATGGGCGAATGGCGCAGGCTCATGGTGGACGGCAACTACAACACCGATATCTGAGCCGGGTTCAGGTGACCACCGGAACCATACTTTCAGAACCCGATACGGATGATACCTTCTAGTTCGTGTTCTCGTGCCAGTATCTGTACACGTGGTGCGATCCCACTGCAAGCAGCGGCACGATGAGGACCAGGACGAAGGTACCGATGAGGACCTCGTCCCCCTGGTCTATCGTGAGGATGAACGTCGCCACGAACATCATCACGACGAATGTGACCGCAAGCTTCTTGAGGAGCAGGGTCACGCGTTCCGAAACCACCATCATCGGCAGGATGCACCAGAACGTTGAAATATCTGTCGTCCACCGGCTCCACAGCACGTTTCCTGAACACCAGAGTTCTTGATATCCGATGAACATCCCTACGATACGCATCAGGTCGATCGTCCCGACCATCATGGTCATCATCGGTCTGCTCATCCTGTGGCTCCTTCCGGTAAGTATGGTGAACAGCGATGTCGATATCGCCGATCTCGGCGGCCATATCGACGAGGAGGTCATTGTGGAGGGCATCGTGGTACACGTGGAAACAGGCAGCTACAACCATATCACGATCTGGGACTCGAACCGAACGGCCATCGTTCACTTCCGGGAAGGGGATCCGTGCTCTCTCGGAGACCTCGTGAGGGTCCGCGGCGTCGTGGCCGGTGACGGTCAGGAGATCTGGGCGAGCGCTTCGCCACGGCTCCTCCTCCGAAGCCACGATGACCATTACAATGTGACCGGATACGTGGTCGCCGTCGACGGGCAACGTTTTACCATCGACGTGAACGGCACCTCGATCGAGATATACTCCCATGGCCGACTTCCACCCCTTGAGATCCACGAGGTCGTACTGGTCGCCGGGCCGATCCACAACGACGTCCTGCAGCTGATGTCACCAGAGCATCTCATGATCAACGGATCGATCGAACGGATGATGGATGCTCCATGGGATTGGACCGGGACCTGGGTCGAGGTCACGGGAAGGGTTATGTCCGAACCGCGGGAGTTCAACGGAAAGTTCTACTATTCAATGGGATCGGACCTGTCAGCAGCCTCATGGTCGCTTGACATCGTGTCCGCCCAGGAATGCCACTTCGGAGACTTGGTCAAGGTGACCGGTCTCATGGTCCACATGGAGGACAGGTTCAGGTTCCGCCTGGAAGGCCGGACAGACGTTATCGACGAGCACGGCGTTCCCGTGGTCGATATGGACCTGCTCGCCAACAATCAGTACAGGTATGTTGGAGCGAAGATCGAGGTGATCGGATCGATCGATATGGCGAACCGGTCGATCGTATCCGGCAACAACAGCCTTGAGTTCAGAGGCATCGGGCCGTATGCTGGCCCTACCGTGTCCGGCCTGCTTCTGTACGATGACCATGGCTTCCGATACTATCTCTCACCTCCCCCTCTGGAAGACGAGCTCTCACTCTAGGAAGGGGATCAAGGCCCAGGTGATGAACAAGATGGAATGGTGGTTGCCCGGATGTTCTCGACCCTTGTGACTGTCCTGGTGTTCGTACTGATCGGCACCGGGATCGGCATCCTGACAGGCCTTACCCCGGGGATCCATGTGAACACGTTGGCCGCGCTCCTGATCTCCTCCCTTGGCGCCTTTGCCGTTCTCTCGAACGGGATCCAGACGATGCTTGGCGGCAGTGGACGCGGATATCTCACGACGCCGCTCCTGATCGCCGTGATCATTGTTTGCGCCGCGCTCACCCATACGTTCGTCGACTTCATTCCATCGACATTCCTCGGCGCACCGGACGAGGATACCGCCCTTGTCATGCTCCCGGGACACGAGCTGTTGATGGATGGTCGGGGGTTCCATGCCGTCTACCTTTCCGCCATCGGAAGTGGAATGGCATTGATCGGGGCGTTCCTACTGCTCGTTCCGTTCAAGCTCGTCGTCATGGACCTGGGGGGATATGTGATCCTTAGATCTATACTGGTACCGGTCCTCGTCATGGCCTCGGTCCTGCTGATCCTGACCGAGGGCGGTCTTCCCTCCATCGGGCTTCGCCGCCCATCACGTGACCGAACCAAAATGTTACAGATCGATTTAGCTCAGGTCAGGTCGTTCGCTGCCTCCACTCTTAGCGGTCTCCAGAGCTGGGCCGCCTCAAGGTACCAAAGGTGGTTCAAGGCAGCGTTAGTATTCCTGTTATCGGGACTCTTCGGTGTCCTGGTCCTCGATCGAACAGTTACGTCGCCATTCGGCCTTCCATCGTCGATACTGCTTCCGGTCCTCTCAGGTCTGTTCGGGATCCCGGTCCTTCTGCAGTCAATCGATGAGACCCCGCTCATCCCAATCCAGTTCACGGAAGATCTACCCGAGGTCGATCGACGGGCCGTGACCTCCGTCGCCGTGGGCATGTCGGCAGGATCGGTGCTTGGCTTCCTTCCCGGTATGACATCGGGACATGCCACAGTGCTGTCAATGGCCGCACGGGGCGACAGCGACAACGAACAGGTGATCATCACCCTGAGCGCCGTGAACACCGCGAACACCTTCTTCAGCCTCATGGCGCTGTTCATGATCCTCAGAGCCAGGAGCGGTGCCGCTATCGCCGTTGATGAGCTGATCGATATCTCGGCTTGGAGGGGTTGGCCGCCCTCAGCGATGATGGTCCTGCTGGGCTCCATGGCCCTCTCCGGTGCGATGGCGTTCGTGGTCACGATCCGGCTCGGCAGGCTCTTCGCCGGGGCGGTCGATCGTGTACCCTACAAGGAGCTGGTGATCACGATAATAATCTCGTTAATGTTCATCAACGCATGTTTCACAGGTGCCTTCGGCATGTTCATCCTCTTCACGGCGATAGCGATCGGTACGTTTCCGGGAAAACTGGGCGTAAGAAGGAGTCATCTCATGGGTGTGCTGCTGGTACCTGTGATCCTCTACCTCTCGAATGTACTATGACAAGAGAAGGAACGGACATGACCTGCGGAAGAGTTGCATCTAGACCTCGAACTTCAGCGGCCTGTCCTGCTTCGCCGACTCGATGCAGGTCTCGACCATCTTCACCGCCCTCAGTCCGATGTTCATGTTGGACACCGGCGTCTCCCTGGTCTCGATGGCATTGAGGAACGCGGTCAGCTCCTCCTTCAGCGGTTCGCCCGGCGTTAAAAGGTCGGTTCTCATACCATCGTTGCGGACCTGGAACCCGGTGCTGGTGCCGTCATCCGACATTGTCTCGTCCACCGAGGCGTCGTACACCTTTAGCTGGTGGGGCTGCAGATAATCGACCCAGAGGCTCATCCTCTCGCCTATCACCTCGAGGATCCTGACCTTCTCGCGGGTGGGAGACAGCCACGACTGATAGATGTAGCCGTTGGCGCCATTGTCGTATTTCATGACGACCATGGAGGTGTCATCTATGCCTGGATATATCGAATCCTGGCTGTTGGCGTAGATCGTCGACGGGCTCACCTCGTTCATCAGGAACGAGTAGATATCCACGTCGTGGATCGCGAGTGAGAACAGTACGCCGACATCCGTCCTCGGGACCCTGAACGAGACCCGCTCGGTTCGCAACGTCAATACCTTGCCGATGTCGCCCCTGTTGATCCTCCTCTTGACCTCCTTGAGGGCTGGGTGATACCGGAAGATGTGTCCCGGCATGAGCATCCTGTCGTTGATCTCCGCTATGGCGATGAGCTCCTTCGCCTCGTCGGAGCTGGCGGTTATCGGCTTCTCGATGAAGACGTCCTTGCCCGCCTCCATCGCCCTCTTTCCGAGGTCGAAGTGTGACGGCGTCGGCGTCACCACGTCGATGGCGACGATGTCGTCGTCGTCGAGGATCGCATCCAGGCTGGATGCGGGCTTCATCCCGAAGTCCCTGGTGAACTTCTCGATGGCCTTGGTGTTGATGTCGTAAAGGATTACGTCGTCCACGAGGCCGTCCTCGCGGAGCTCGCTCCAGACCCTCACATGGTTGCGTCCCCAGTATCCGGTCCCGATGACAGCGACCTTCATCGGGCGCCCCCTCCGTAGAACCTTGTGATGGCATCCGCCACGTGATCTACCTCCTCCGGGGTCATGAATGGATGCATGGGAATCGATAGGATCTGTTCCACGATCTCATCGGTGACAGGTAGATCTGCGTCCGAGCCGATGGGCGGCTGCTTGTGCACCGGCATCGGGTAGTGGATGCCGCAAGACACGCCGTTCTCCTTGAGGTAGGCCTGCAGCTCGTCCCGCCTGCTCGATCGGATCACGTACATGTAAAAGACATGTTCGGCCCAGTCTGCGACCTTGGGGATCACGATTCCGTTATCATCAGGAGCATCTGATGATACACCTCTGGAAGCAAAGGCGTCGGCATACCAGCCGGCTACCTTCCTCCTCGCCTCGCTCCAGGATGGAAGATGACCCAGCTGCTGCCTGCCGATGGCGGCGTGGATCTCGCTGAGCCTGTAGTTGTAGCCAAGCATCCTTGAGATATATTTGTCGCCAGGTCCGCGGCCATGGTCCCGCATCATCCTGACCGTGGAGATCAGGTCCTCGTCGTTGGATGAGACCATTCCCCCGTCCCCGCTGACGGTCATGTTCTTTGCCGGGAAGAAGGAAAAGATTCCGATGTCGCCTATGGTGGAGACGGTCCTTCCGTTGACCTTAGCCCCGGGCGCCTGGGCAGTGTCCTCCAGGACCCAGAGGTCGTGCTCATCGGCGATGGCCATGATCCTGTCCATGTCGGCCGGATGGCCGTACAGGTGCACGACGACGATACCCTTGGTCCTGTCGGTCACAGCCTCCTCGATGGCCGCTGGATCTATGGTGTAGTTCGCCGGATCGATATCGACGAATACCGCCTTCGCACCCGATTCCACCACGGGCTCCGCAGTGGCGATGAAAGTGTGGGATGGTAGTATGATCTCATCATCCTTGGAAAGGCCCAGAGCCTTGTAGGCGAGCATCAGGGCAGAGGTGCCGGAGTTGACCGCTACCGATCCCTTTGTACCCATAGCCACCGAGAACTCCTCCTCGAAGGCCTTGCAGTTGGGCCCCTTCACGAACCTGCCGGATTCGAGGACCTCGAGCACGGCCCTCTTGATCTCGTCGTCCATGTACATCTTCGAAAGCGGGATATCCATCTTATCAGTCCACCCTTTGGGTCCTGTCCACCCGTTGAGCGATGGCTCCTATACCTCAGGACGTATTTAAAAGAAGCCCTTGGGAACAAGTTTTATCTATCTGCTTGACGATGTAGGAACACCGGGTGTTGTGATGAGCGGGAAGACCATCTCCTTTATCGTCGCCATAATAGGACTTGTATTGATAATCGCCGGAGCGGCCTACTATGTCATGGACGGTTGCCAGTGCTCCTTCGGTGTGATCGGAGCGGGAGTCCTGCTCCTTATTGTTGGGCTCGTCCTCTTCATGAGACCTGAGCCCGAGGTCGAGGCGGAGCTTGCCCCAGTTAGGCAGAAGTTCGCGTGTCCGAACTGCAACGCGTTCGTCTCGCCGGGAGCCGATGTCTGTCCCAAATGCAAGAAACCCTTCGAATCCGAGTCGTTCGAATGCCCCGAGTGCAACGGGGTCGTGAGCATCTATTCGGAGGTCTGCCCGCTGTGCGGCGCGACCTTCGAGGAGAAGGAGTACGGTCTTTGCCCATCCTGCGGAGCGAAGATCGAGGTGGATGCCAGGGAGTGCCCGAAGTGCAAGGATGAGATATGGAGCGCGGTCAAGCCCCCGTTCAAGGTCCTTGTCTGCCCCTCCTGCCACAAGAAGGTGAAGCTGGAGGACGAGGCTTGCCCGAACTGCGGAGCGAAGCTTGGCTGATCCCCTTCAACGATATCGCCGACGAGATCCGTCAGGCCGGATCGATCGTCATCGCTTTCTCAGGTGGTGTGGACAGCGCTGCCCTTGCCCACCTGGCATTCAGCGCTATCGGCGACAGGGCCAATGCGGTAACAGTCCTCTCGGAGACCGTTTCGGAGGGGGAGGCCGCGCAGGCCGGCCGGACAGCGGCCCAGATCGGCATCTCTCACGTTCTGAAGCGATACTCCATATGCGAGAACGCGTCCTTCATCGAGAACACCCCCGATAGATGCTATTTCTGCCGTACCCGTATGTATACGATCTTGGAGGAGACAGCGAAGGAGTTCGGGGCCGTGAGGAAGGCGGACGGCGCCAATCACGACGACCTGGATGAGAGGCGGCCCGGTCTCCGGGCTGCCAGGGAGCATGAGATCTGGCATCCGTTCATGGAGCACGGGGTCGGAAAGGCCGATATCCGCCGGTATGCCCGGTATCACGGCCTCGAGGCCGCCGATCGGCCTTCCAATCCGTGCCTGACATCCAGGATGCCCTATGGCGAGCGCATCGAGGTCGCCGATCTGCGTATGGTGGAGCTGGCCGAAAGACACCTCCATGAACTGGGTTTCAATGATGTCAGGGTCCGCCACCTGGGAGATACCGCCAGTGTCGAGGTCCCTGCGGACAGAATAGAGGAACTGAGTACGTCAGAGACCCTCGGAAATGTAAGGGCCCGCCTCCGCGAGATCGGTTTCACACGAATGGTCGTCGATCCCAAGGGATACCGGACCGGGAGCATGGACGAAGCCTTGTGAGATCATTTCATACCTGGTAAGATGGTCGATCATCCACCAGTGAGAACATAGATTCAAAGGCCGTTACTTTCCAAATCCGGTACCGAACAGCTTAAGTACCAGATTTACAAAAAAACGGAGCCAGTACTTTTTCCAATTTTTCCACTTTTACTCCAGTCTGCTTAAGAGGTTCCGCCGCCAAATTACTCCTCAGAGAAGCAAAGGTGGTGAAGAAGATGAATGACAAGGAACCGTTCAAGGGATTGGACTTCGATGTCCTTCCGAGGATCCGAAAGGTCGCTGTTGACGAAGTCACATGGATGATACCGGTGAACCGCAGGGCGTGCGTCGCATGAACCGGATGATGACCGTATCACCGCACAGTAATGGTTATAATGCACTCAATGACATACGACCTCGAGGATGTTCCTCACCGGAGGAAGCACGCATCCTTTTCCGGGGGTGTACCGCATGAACACACCGGTACTGTCCGGGATCCCGCCCGCGAGCGTTCTCCTCTGGAGATCATGGTCGGTCCTCTACTTTCTGAAGGGGATCTGCTGATAGGGGGGTGTGTGACGATGAAATTACGCTTAAGTCCCGTTCCCAACGAGGTGCTCAACGTCGTCATAGTCGCAGTGCTGGTCCTGGCCAGCCTTGCCATCCTCCTGCCATCGGACAACGGTCATATCTCGTACGAAAGCGGCCCGGAACCCGTAGAGCGTGATCGGACCACACCGATCTTCTTCGACGAGGAGGTCGAGGGGAACTTCACCCTGGACACCCCGCGTTACGACTACATGCAGGGAGAGCCGATGGATATCACGGCCTCTCACAACTCCTCGGTCAATGTCACCTTCGTCCTCAGGTACCCGAACGGTACCACTCTTCAACAACGGACTGTGGGGACTTCCCGCGGGAGACCTTACAATGAGGACAAGAACACCATAGCACTGTATCATTTCGATGAGGGCTCTGGAGATACCGTCATAGATAGTTCGACCAACGGGAACGACGGGACAATGAAGAACGGGACCACGAGGACCACGGGCTTGCTCGGTGATGGTCTGCTGTTCAACGGGTCTACCAACTACGTCGAGATCCCAACTGCCAGTTCCCTCGATCTGGGCAACTCCTCCTTCACCCTCGAGCTATGGTTCCGCACGACCACCGGCGGAGCCGTTCTCAGCAAGACCTCTCCCGGGGACACCGGTGCCAGCATCTCCATCGGGACCGGGAACACCAGCTCTTTCACCCTGATGACATCGGAGACCTCCCCGGGCACACTGAACGGGTCCAGCGGACTGCAAGATGACGAATGGCACCATTACGCCGCGGTACGCGATCCTTCGAAGGATCAGCTCCTGATATACGTCGACGGCGTGCTCGACGCTGTCATGGACGACGTCGACGACGGCTCCATCGACAACGAGGCGCCCTTGTACCTCGGCCGAGATGAGGGAACGGACCACTTTCAGGGCCTCATAGACGAGGTCCGATTATCCCGTGGTGCCCTCGTTCCAGATGACATGAACACAGGGTTCTTTGCGACCCACAGCATCTACCTTCCGCCGGATGCACCTATCGGGAGTTACGAGCTCATCGTGTCCAACGATCTCGACGACGATCAGTTCGTTCGGGATATCGAGGTCGGGGTCCGCGACTTCATCATCGTGGATGATGACTGGGCGGGGGCGGACCACAGCGATCTGCAGGACGCCATCGATGCCGCATCCAACGGCGATATCATCAGGATCTATGGAGGGACATACAGCAACCCGCTGAGGATCGACAAGAGGATCGAACTGGCAGGAAACGGAACAGGATATACCACCCTCCAAGGATCCGGCCCCGACGACCTGATCCAAGTCGACTTCAACGGAGTGGACATCAATAACATCTCGTTCGCAGGTCCTGGCGGTCAGGGAACAGGCGTTCGGTCGAACGCGAACGATCTTCGGATCGCCGATTGCTCCTTCTCAGGGTTCGCCACCGGGCTCGCCCTCAATTCGAGCTACGGCAGCGTTCAGGTGGAGGAGACCTACGATCTCCCCGATGTGGGCCAACCCATGGCCTTCGCGATCCACGGGACCAGGGCGATGATCGCGTATTTCAGCGGCGCCCTGAGGGAGATCGACCTGGGAACTGGTAAGGTACAATGGAACGGTACGTTCGCCCACGACCCGTACGATGTCGCCTACAACAAGGACGGCGACTTCGCCGTGGTGGGAAGGGAGTACGGCGGTTATTACAACGGCGAATGGTACATGGAATACTACGACGGGACATCGAAGGACATGATATTCGGTGATCACCTCGAGTTCGAGGGGATCACGTGCGGCGCATTCACATGCGAGTTCGACAGCAAGGACAGGCTCGTGATCGGTGGCAAGGGGTCAGGGGGCGGCGCCGGCACGGATGACGCTCCTACCGTGGCCGTGTACCACGCGAACAACGGAACGAAGATCTGGCACGAGGACGATGAGGAGGCATTCGACTGGAGCGTGGGCTACTACGACCTGTACATCGACGATGACGACGATATCCTCGCCTGCGGACGGAGGCAGGGCTCTCCTTATCAGGCCAGGATAAGCAAGCTCGACGAGAACGGCGAAGTCAAATGGAGCAAGGACGATGGGAGCGACAATTCGGGTGCTGTCGCCGTCGCGGCGAACGAGGAGGGCGATATCCTCCTCGGATACTATGAGGAGAACGGGTCCTTCCTGTCCCTCTATGGGTCGTCCGGCTCTCGATACGATCTCGACTGGAACTCGGGACCATTGGGCTCCGATGTCGGATTCTCCATGGCGACAGAGTGCATCGTCACCTCCGGCAGCGGATCATGGATCGTTGCCGGTGTCACCACCGACGGCGACAGGGATATCATGATCTACGTGATCGACCGGTATCTGGTGGCACCACGTGGATATCGTCTCAGGCGGGACGGGAACGATACCGCCACCGAGCTGAGGATATCCCCGAACGGCGACCAGGCATACCTCCTGTACAACGGGTCCGACGGCGCCAGGTTCTCGATCATCGACCTGACCACAGGCGACTCAGGGAGCGTGATCGAACGGAACCTCATCGATTCCAACGACAACGGTCTCCTGATAAGGTCCGCCGGTTGCGCGGTCCAGAACAACACCATCACGGACAACGAAAAGGGGATCCTGCTCGATGGAGGAGACCTGCATTCCATCTACAATAACACGATCTCCAGGAACGAAAACGGCATCGAGCTTGTGAACGGCTCGGGGAACCATGTCATCAAGTTCAACGAGATAATGAACAACACCGTGGCCGGGATCGAGAACGGCGCCAACGGCCTCGTGGTGGTCGCGATCTTCAACTGGTGGGGAGACGGCTCCGGTCCGAAGAACCCGGATACCAATCCCACTGGGAATGGGAACCCGGTCTCGAAGGACGTCAGCTTCTATCCTTGGCTGGGAATGGCCGGGGACCAACTGGACATGGTGATCACGTCCCTGCCGACCCATCCCAGGACCGGAGCCGTCCTGACCTTCGAGGTGGTCGTCTTCAACACCTACACCGGCTCGAAGCCGGTCAGGCTGGTCCTTCAGATGATAGATGCCGACAACGTCCCGATCACACCGGTCATGCTGAACATATCCTCGGTCGGCTCCATCGACTATCTCACAAGGTCCCTCGATGTATTCCTTCAGAGGGAAGGGCCAGGAGGCAGCTATCGATGGCAGATCCAGCTCTACTCGGACCTGCCCAGGAGCGGCGGTACCTATATCACCCATCGATCGGGAGTGCTCTCGGTGACCTCATAGGAGTGGAAAGGATGAACGAACGACCCGTCAACGATGCGGCAAGGCGGCCGACGCCCCTCCATGATACACCGGCAAGGAGATCAGCCCCTGCCCTTATCGCCGCTGCCGCCGTTCTGGTCCTTTTCCTCACCCTCTTTACCTGCACGGTCGCCTCTCTACAGGTCGCCACTGACGCCTCCACGTACAACCTTCACGATACCGTCTCCATCACCGTCACGGGACCCACCGACAATACCGTGGTCGAGATCGTCGGCCCGGACAACGATACGCTCTTCATCTACGTGCTGGAACCGGCCGGCAACGTCTCGAACATGGATATCAAGGTCCCGATCGTTCGTCCAGGCGCCCATCGTCTGTATGCCTTCAACGGGACCTCCGAGGCCAGTACGGCCTTCGAGGTCACATCTCCCGACCTTGCCGTCACCGCTCTCAATGTGGGCGATTCCAACGAGGCCAGCAAGGGAAGGCCAGTGAACGTCACAGGGACCGTGAGGAACGTCGGCTCAGCCACTGCCATGGCCACCATCTCCCTCTATATCGACGAGATATCCAACGGGAACCTGATAGATACCGTAAACACCACCATAGATGCGGATGGGTCCTATACCTACGAGTATGAATGGACGCCATCGGTCTCCGGATGGCAGTATATCCTCCTGGATGTCGAATCAATGGACCCTCCCGAATGGACCACGGGCAACAACACCAAGAGGACCCTTGTCCGCGTGAGCTCCGAAGCCGCACCGGAGGATGAGGGGATCCTAGACGCCCCCAGCATCGCCATCATCGTGGTCTCCACCTCGGCGGCCGCCTCTCTCGGGGCCATCTGGAGCATAGACCGTTCCAGATACGCGTTCCTGACCTTCATCATGCCGATGTACTCCCGGATCAACCGGAAGAAGGTCCTGGACCAGGAGGTCCGGGGGATGGTGTTCGGCTTCATCGTGGCGAATTCCGGCGTTACCTACAGCCAGATCCGGAACGACCTGAACCTCGCCAACGGCACCCTCACCCATCATCTGCAGATGCTGGAGAAGACCGAGAAGGTCACTTCGGTCCGGGACGGCATTTACAGACGGTTCTACGTAAAGGGACAGAGGGCGAAACCCGGCAAGAAGCCCCTCTCCAGGACCCAGATGTACATCGCCGACTTCGTCAGGGAGAACCCGGGTACGACCCAGGACCGTTTGATCGAGGCCCTGGACATGGCCCGGTCCACCGCCAGCTACAATCTCAGGAAGCTCCAGGACGACGGGATCGTCACAACCCTCAACGGAGGGAAGACCAAGCGCTACGTGATGGCGACCAAGGAGACCCATCACTGCCCGTCCTGCGGTGCGAGGTTCGACCTCGAGTCCGCCGATTTCTGCCCCAAGTGCGGGGCGAGGATGGGAGACGGGCACTGAATCGAAGATCCTAGATAACCTGCCTATTAAGGATGCATATAGTTGGGCGGAGGGAGCATCGGCCCTCTCGGGAACGATGCTCGGAAAATAGCATCGGATCGACCGCGAAACGTCCTCGGGATCGACCGGAAAAACACCTCGAAATTCTTCCGAAAATAGGGCTGAATATTCCAATTTCGGTACCGGTAATTTTAAGTAACAGATTTACAAAAAAACGGAGCCAGTACTTGTTCCAACTTTTCCAGTTTTTTTCCAGTCTGTATAAGAACTTTCGGCTCGTAGTAAGGTACAGAGAAGGAGTTGATTACGATGCAGGACCGTGTTTGGAAGACCCGCTTCGCGGGGATGGATTTCGCCCTTGATGAGCAGTCGGATGTTACCTTTGTTGTCGACGAGCGCTGCTGCGCCGAGGCATGAACTGAACCTCCGAGGTGCAGGGAATGACATCAGGATCAGGTATAGTGATAGGAACGGGCCGATGCCCG
>JANQNJ010000062.1 GCA_028279645.1 Thermoplasmatota archaeon | reverse complement strand
TATACCCAGATCGTCCTGGACCTTCAGGAAGATGGTGTGGGTCCCGTTGGGCAGGGCCGGGGTGGTGTGGTTCACATCGGTCCCGTTGTACAACTGTCCAGTGACGTTGGACCGCCATATGTATCGAACCGTCATGCTGTCATCGATCCCTTGGGCTCTGAGCGTGATGTTCTGCCCCTCGTTCGGAGACCTTGGAGCTATTCCCTTGATCTTCGCCACGGGGATGCCGTTGATCGTTATCTCTCCAAGAGCGGCAGTGCTCCACTGATGGTTCTCGTCCTTAACCTTGAGCATGACCGAATGGGTCCCGTTGGCCAGTGTCGAGATGCTGAAGCTGTTCAGGGAGCCCGAGTAGAGGTTGGTCGTGGCCGCATCGATGGTGGAGTTCCATATAAACCGTGTGAGGTTGTCGTCGTCGACCCCTCCACCCACGAAGGTGACCAGATCCCCCTCCGTCGCCGTCGCCGGTATGTCGACGATCTTGGCACGGGGCCGGCCGTTCACGGTGAGCTCCGAGGTCACAGGAAGACCCCAGACTCCGTTGTTGTCCATGGTCATCAGCGAGATGATGTGGGTGCCGTTGGAAAGGGACGAGGTGGAGTTCTTAACCTGGGTCCCATTGTAGAGGAGACCGTCGATGTCCGATGACCAACGGAAGCCGGCCACCGAATTGTCGTCGGTCCCGCCCCCGTCGAGGGAGACCAGCTCGCCCTCCTGTGCCGGGTTCGGCGTGATAGATGTTATGAACGCCAGTGGAAGGCCGTTGATCTGGATCGATCGGGTGACCTCGGCGCTCCAGAGGCCGTCATCGTCAAGCACCTTGAGATAGATATCGTGGGTGCCGTTCGAGAGGCCGTTGTAGATGGTTGATGAGCTTGTATCGTTGTAGAACTCGCCATCCACATCCGATCTCCATGCGTAGCGCACCAGCGTCTCGTCGTCGACCCCTCCGGCCGTGAACGTGATATTGGCCTTCTCGTTACCACCATCTGGCTCGATGGAGACTATATCTGCCCTCGGTATCCCGTTGACCCTGTGGCTGACTGTATCCGGACCTCCCCAGAGGTTGATGTCATCCTTTGCCATGAGTGAGATAGAGTGTGTGCCATTGGTGAGGTTAGAGCGCGTGAAGCTGGCTCCGTTTCCAGTATACAGAACGCCGTCGATGCTCGAGTTCACGATCATGTCGACTATGCTTCCGTCGTCCAGCGCTCCGATGTTGAATGTCACGGTGTCCCCCTCGACCGAGGGGTCCGGATCTATGCTGGAGATCTCCGGTCGCGGAATCCCGTTTACGGTGATGTTCATCGATACCTCGGCGCTCCAGACGCCGTCGCTGTCGAGGATGTCGAACCGTATCTTGTGGGTTCCGTTGGAAAGTATACCCGTATTGAACAGGGCGAAGGTATCGTTATGAAGGACGCCGTCGAGATTCGAGCGCCACCTGTAGCTCTGAATGCCGCTGTCGTCGATGCCCGAACCGTTGAAGGTGACAGTCTCGCCCTCGGTGGAGTTGACGGGAGCTATGCTGTTGAGATTTGCCCTCGGGATTCCATTAACATCCACTGTGTCGGATACAGTCCCACTCCAAGCTCCATCGTCGTCCTGGACCTTCAATGTGACACTATGGGTACCGTTGGAGAGTGTGTCGATCTTCGGGTTCGATTTCGTCCCGTTGTAGAACTCCCCGTCGAGGTCCGATGTCCAAACGTAGAGCATGATGGAACCGTCGTCCGTTCCGTTACCCTTGAAAGCGATCCTTTCCCCCTCCTGTGCCTCCATGGGGTCGATCTCGTCGATCCACACACGAGGGATGCCATTGACGTCCAGGGTCGTGCTGTCCTCCTGGCTCCAGTATCCCTCCGAATCCTCTATTGCCAAGGTGATCGTGTGGGTCCCGTTGCTCAGGGTGTCGGTGACGAACGTGCTGTTGGAACCCCGGTAGAGGTTCCCGTCCCGTGAAGAGTTCCATACAAATTCTATGGCCCATAGCGATGCACCGGTCCCCTTCAAGGTCACCTCCTCAGCCTCGAGGGCCGGTGATGGTGAGATGGAATCGATCTCGACGAAGGGAAGCCACGGCAGGAAACCAACGTCGTCGGTGACCTCGTCACCCTCTCCATCAGGGTTCGTGGTCGGATGATACGGGCCGGTGATGAAGCTCCACCAGCTGTATGCCGCATCAACGCCATCGCCTCCGTTGTCTGAGGCATCAACACCATGGCCGATGCTCCCGGAGAAGGTCCCGTTGCGTACCAATGTTCCAGTTGAGCCGTCAGAGACCCGGACACCTATCGTATTGTTAACGAACTCAGTACCGTTGACGACTATGTCGTGGGACCCGATGATCGAGACGGCCTCCCCGAGATCGGAAAGGTCGGCTCCGTCCACGGTGATGTTGTTGGAAAGCCCTATCACGATCCCTGCAGAGGAATCGGATATCGTCTGGCCTGTAACAGTGACCATGGTGCAGTTCCCGAGTATGACCTCTCCGTAACTCCCGTCCACGGTGGTGCCGTTCGCGTCGCTTACATAATGAACGGCTATGTTGTTGACCTTGTTCGTGGCGTCGATGGAGTGGGTGTTCCAGTGGCCGACGGAATCCCCTCTCACCAGTATCCCGTTCGATCTGAACTTTGAGCCTGACATCGTGACAGAGGCCGAGCCGTTGATCATGAGACCATGATCGGGGCTCTTCTCGATGACGAGGTTGGTGAGCGTGGTATCATCAGAGGATCTTAGGGTCAATCCGCCGCCCCTGTTCCCAGTGGCCTTCAGGCTGGTGATGGAGAAACCATTGGAATCGATAAGGATCGCCCCGTCGTCGTTGTCGTGGCAGTCGTTGTTGATGAGCCATCCGTCGTTGGAGTCCCTGATGTCCAGGCCCCTGTCGTTCCCGGACAGGTTGTTCCTTCTGACATTTGGCTCGTTCGAGCCGTCGATCTTCAGGCCGAAGTTGGTGTTGGACCTTACGATGTTGTCCATGATGTCGCACATGGGTGAATCGACGATGAGGATCCCCTTCTTTCCATCGGCGACGTTGTTGTCCAGGATCTCGTTGGATGAGGACATGTCGAGCCATATCCCCTCATTGGCGTCGGTCACAGTGTTCTTCGATATCGTGTTCCCGTCGCAGCTGTCGAAGAGCCTTATACCTTCCGAAGGGTCGGTGATTTCGTTATAGCTGACCTCGGTCCGGTCGGTGCGTTCGAGCCAGATCGAGTCGACGCATTTATCCATTACGTTGGACCGGACCAAGCTGTCCTTGGTGTCCATGAGGTGCATACCTGTTGGCGAATCCGCGAAGGTGTTGTTCTCCACGGTGAGGTGATAGCACGATGTTGCCCTGATGACGTTGCTCCCCACCGCCGACAGATTGGTGCTGAATATAGTGACGTTGTTGGCTGCCACACTGATGGTATGGCTTGAGGCGTGGTCCCTTGTCTGTTCGATGGTCATAGACGTGATATTGACCCAGTCAGATGTGATCTCGAACATCGTGCTGTCCTTGTACGGATTGACGATGGTCTGAAGGGTTCCGTTCCCTATGATCGAGACCGAGGTCTTGACCTTGGCGTGGGCGTAATAGGTCCCCGAGTAGACCAGGATCGTGTCGCCATCGCTGGATGCATCTACAGCATCCTCGATGTTCGTATGGTCCGCGCCCGCCCACGAACCGTGGACGATAAGCGTTGCCCCTTGGGCCTCCTCTCCAGAAAGAACCAACAGGGTCAAGCCTGTCAGGACAAGGATCAATGCGATAGATCGGAGCGGTATCCCTCTCATCGCCTCTTCCTATTGGAAATACCATATATATACATCGTGGTACCTATTGGATTATAGAGGCCTCAGCACGACGAAATGGAATGTTATATTACCGGATCTCCGCTACGCTCAGACAGTTGGTTCGGACGTTTTTAAAGAAGGCTCGGACCTTCTGCGAACAGCCTTAGACGTTTTTAAAGA
>JANQNJ010000058.1 GCA_028279645.1 Thermoplasmatota archaeon | reverse complement strand
AGCACCGATGTATCCGACGGCGAGCACTCCCTTGAGATCAGGGCGGAGGACGAGGTCGGGAACGTGGGAATGCGGAACGTCACCGTGGAGGTTGACAACACATGGCCTGAGCTCGAGGTCGTCGATCCCATGGACGACGAGACGGTGAACGGGACGATAGGCATCAACGCAACGGTGGACGACGACAACCTCGAGTCGGTCGATTACAGGATCGACGACGGATCATGGATGAACATGAGCGTCAACGACACGGATGCCACTGCCATCCTGGACACCACGACCTACGAGGACGGGTGGTATGAGATCTCGGTAAGGGCGACCGATGCCGCAGGCAACACGAACTATTCGGCCGTTGATGTGGAGTTCGACAACGAGGACAACCCGCCGGAGCTGGCCATCGATATGCCTGGTGATGATACACTTCACAGCGGACAGATCGATATCAGCGTAACCGCCACCGACGACAAGGCCGTCGACACGGTGGAGTACAGGGTGACCAACGGTGATTCGACCCCGTGGTGGGAGATGAACCTCACAGGCGACGACGTCTACGAGGCGACCTGGATGAGCGAGGGCGACGGCGATGTCACCATCGAGATCAAGGTCACGGATGACAAGGGCCAGAGCGTGGAGGATTCGGTCGATATCGAGCTCGACAACACCGCGCCCGAGGTCGAGATCGACGAACCTGCCGAGGGCGAGCTATTCAGCGATATCATCGAGATCTCCGCCACCGTCGAAGATGACCACCTCGACTCCGTCCAGGCGGAGCTTGGGACATATGACGTGGTCGATATGGACCACGAGGGCGGTGACACATGGACCTACGAATGGAACACCTCGGAGATCGAGTACGACGATACCTCGATCAGTGTCGTCGCCATCGACACCCTCGGTAACGAGGCGACCGTGATCGTCAACGTGACCATCGACAACGAGGACCCCGTCCTCAACGAGGAGTTTCCCGAGGAGGACGACCTCCTGATAGGCGATGTCCTTCTGAAGGTCGACGTCGATGAACCGAACCCGGACGAGGTCGAGTTCATGATCAACGATGGGTCATGGGAGGACATGACCCAGAACGGATCGGACGCCGACATCTGGGAGGCCGATTGGGATTCGACCGAGGTCGATGACGGCGAGCACATAATCACCTTCAGAGCCACTGATGAGCTCGGCAACTGGGCATCCATCACAGTGGAGTTCACCACAGACAACACCGACGAGGAGCCCGTGGTCCATATCACCGACCCGGACGACGGCGAGGTGGTGGGCGGCGAGTTCCGCATCGGCGCCGACGGTGAGGACGACAACGGCATAGAGACCATGGAATTCCGCGTGGGTTCCTCATCCTGGATCGAGATGGAGCTCTACACCGGTACCGACACCGACGGCAGGTGGCGCTACTTCTGGAACTCCACCGAGACCTCCGATGGAAACAAGACCCTTGAGGTAAGGGCCTACGACGGTACACAATGGGTCACCGTCAGCTCCTACATGGTCCTCGACAACTCCGCACCCAAGATCAAGCTGAACGCTCCAAAGGATGGCTCCTCCGTGGACGGGATCAAGACGATCAAGATAACTGTAAACGAAGACAATCTGTTCAATGTGAGAGCACGACTTCCAGGGTCGGGATGGCATGACATGGACCTCGATGTCGGCTCCGGAAAGCACACGATCTCCTGGGACACGGAGCTCGTGTCCGATGGGACCTACACCATGACGTTCGTGGCCAACGACACCATCGGCAACATGGCCATTCACAACTCCTCCTTCGTCGTTGACAACGACAACGAGAAGCCTTCGATATCGATAACCGATCCGATATCAGGCGGAACCGTCGTCGGGTTCTTCGACGTCTACGCCAACGTGACCGACGATCGCGGTATCGATACTGTCGAGGTACGGCTGGGCACCGGCGACTACCAGGAGATGGACCTCGATTCGGGGACGGTTTACACCTACAACCTGAACTCGATCTACATCGATGACGGTGTTCAGACACTCACGGTTCGAGCCACCGATACCGACGGAGAGAGCACCACGAAATCGATCAGCATCGAGGTCGACAACGAACCGGAACCGGTCTACGAGGTCGAACTGGAGCAGAAGAGCTCCGAGGTCGACCGGGAGACCAAGGCAGGGCAATCACTCTCGTATCGGGTCACTGTGGCGAACACTGGCAATGTCGAATCCGTTATCCGGGTGGACGTCGAGGTGCCCGATGACTGGGAGATCGATACCGACTCCGAGGACCTGACCATCGAGAGCGAGCAGGAAACGTCGTTCTCGTTCGAGGTGACCGTTCCCAAGAACGCAAAGGGCGACCATGAGATCTACGTCACCGCCTATCCAAGCGAGGCCGGCTCGTCAGAATCCGTCGAGGTGCAGTACAACGTCACCGTGAAGGAGAAGAAGAGCGAGGACAAGGGCGACGACATACCCATGGAGATGATCGGTGGCGGCATTCTGGTACTGATCATACTCCTAGCCGCCGTCATGATGATGAAGGGCAAGGGGAAGGGGCCTGCTCCCCAGGCCCAACAGCCCGCGGCCGCCCCGCCCGCCCCCATGGCCACCGCACCTGCAGCCCCCCCGGCAGAGCCTGCGCCGGCAGCTCCTCCTGCTCAGCCAGGACCATCCAACATGGACGGATTCACGCTGAACACCAACACCGAGTGAGCGCGGAGATCGGCAACGATCGGAGTTGAACTACATGAGGCCCGAAGAGCTGAAGGACCTGGTCGCAAGGATGACCGAGGAGCTGGACCACCGGGAGGAGGCCCGGGACGCCGCTATCCACATCGGCCGTCAGATCATCAAGGCCTCCAAGAGGGTGATCTCCTCCATACACGGAGGTGAACCTGACGGTAAGGCGCTGAAAGAGCTCAGAACGGCGCACAAGGACCTCCGGGACGCCCTGGAGGGGTGGCCCGAGCTCCTTCAATCGAACACCGTGAACAACAGTCTGCAGGAGTATGCCGAGGCAGAGGTCCTCCACCGCATCATTGGAGAGGGGGATCTGCCCACGCACGAGGACCTTGATCTGGGCCCTGTACCTTACCTGCTCGGATTGGCCGACGTCATCGGCGAGCTACGCCGCATGGTCCTCGACAACCTACGTCGGGAGGAGTTCGAGACCGCCGAGAGGTTGCTCGCTCACATGGATACCATCTTCGACGCCATCAACACGCTCAGCTACTCCAGCGACGTGATACCGATCCGGCGGAAGCAGGACGTCTGCCGCGGGATCCTCGAGAAGACACGGGGAGAGCTGACGGTAGCAGTGAGCATGGCGCGATCGGTGTGAACGGACGACGGACGGACGACGACGCCCTCGCTTGCAAGATATTATCACCCATGCTAGCTGATGCTTGGACCCACCCGACGTTGGACTTATCGTTATGGGTTCTGAGGGCTCCCCTTCCTGAACGACCCCCCACGCTCCGCCAAGGATTGGGGCCTAAGCCTCTTTACTATTAACCGATAATACGAGTTAGTGTTGAGACTTTTCTATCGTTGCCAACTTCTTGCCCCAATCCTTGGTAATGCCGTGAGAGGGCGCCATGGATATTGCTGAATAATTCAATGGCGAACCCGTAGGGTGGGGTGGGGGTCAATGAGTTCCTCACGAACGACGCTACCCACGCCTATAGATGCCAATACCCGCGCTGGGACGGGAGCAAGCTCTCACCCATGCTTGATAAACACTGGTACCCACGGGTGTAAAATGCCAAAAAAAGAAGCGCCTGGCCGCCCTACAGCTTCCATTCCTTGATCGTCTCGTCATACTGTATGTTCATGTAGTCCTGGGCGGTGTAGGTGAACTCCTTGCGGTACCTGCTGTCATCGCCTGTGAAGGCAACGGTGATCGTGATCATGTAGATCTTGTAGTGGTCTCCGTAGAAGAAGGTCTTGAACTCCTTCTCAGATCCTGCGGACAGCTTGTACTGGGTGAAGTTCTCGTCGATGTATGTCTGGTTCCCGCTGGTGACGAGGATGCTCACCGCGATGTCGTTCAGCTCGATGGTCCCGGCGTTGTCGACCTTGGTGTTGACGTTGATCACGTTGTTGGAGGCCTCGTGGAAGACCGTCGTGATCTGCGCCTCGACCCGTGGAATGACCTTGAAGTAAAGTGCCGATGATATGAGGAGTATCGCGACGATGATGATGATGCCGAACATCCCCTTCATTCTGAGCCTCATCACATCAGCCTCCCAGCAGGGTTCCCATGAAGGTGCTGACCACCTCCGGGAATATTATGTGGTTCTTGCTTCCGTCAACAGCGATCTCGTTCCTGCTCAATCCGCCGGTGGATGGGATCGGTCCGTCGCCGTAGGCGAGGTCGATGAAGACCACCTCGGCCCTGCGCTCCTTCCCGAAGATCTGGAGCCTGTGCTCCATCTTGATCCTTACGTCGCCGGAGTCGATGTCGGTGATCCTGATGATCGGGAGGTTGCTGACCCTCATGTTCACGGACACCTTCATGTGCGCTACATCGCTGGCAACGATCTCCAGGCTGTCAAGCTGGTACTCCTTCCTTATCGGAAGGTTCTCAACTCGTACGAGGGCCTGTTTGACCTTGCCGTCGGTGGCCTTTACGTTCAGCTCCTCCTCCTTGGACCATATGTCCAGCCCCTTCGGCAGGTCCTCCGCGTAGACCGTTATGTCGCCGCGGTTCCCGTTGACCCTGCCCTGTAGGAGCAGCAGGATGTCGGTCGTATCTCCCGAGGACCCCAGGTTGATGGTCGGGAACCCCTGAAGCGGCGACAGGTTGTCCATGTCGAACTCGGGGTTGGCCGTTACGTCCAGGCTGAACGATGTCGGCAGGTCCACGGCCATTAGCTCGAGCTTGTACCATTCGCCCTCGATCATGTTCGCGAGCTGGTAGTACATCGACTGGACCGGGGCGCTCATCTCGATGTCAAGGTCGGTATCGTGCGTGATCGTGTACTTGAACGTCCCCTCTCTCGGGACGTTCGACAGATAGACTGTCAATGTGGACGGTATCGGGTTCGTGGAGCCCATCCGTAGGTACAGCTGTCCCAGGGGCTTCGAGCTGTTAACGACGATGTCCCCCTGCAGGATACCGGTAGCCGGTGTAGGGTCGGAGGTGATGTTCACGTCCATATTGAGGTTCGTGGCCCCCTCGATGCCGTTGATGTAGAGGAAGATGTCCTTGTCCATGAGGCCCGAGATATCCACGAGGATCCAGTCGTAGGCCGAGTCCATCTGAGTGATATCTATCTGCAAGTCCACCGTTTCGTTCAACGTCTCGGTGATGATGTCGAAGACCTTGGGCATACCATTGATGTAGAGCTTGACGTCCAGGGCCTCTTCGCCATCGACCACCTCCCTTCTCATGGAGACCCCGTGCGTCCAGGTGGTGGGTTCCAGCCCGCTCACGTCCCCCTTCTGGATGGAAGCTACTATGTTCAGGTTCTTGTTCGTCAGGTAGTTGAAGCGGTCATTCTCGCCGATGTCACCGAGGACATCGACCGTGCTCTGTGTCACGTTGCTCAGCGCCTGGGTGATCTCGTTCCCGATGGATGCCATTGCCGACAGGAACCGCGTGAAATCGGTCACATCGGATATCTCGCCCACATCTGGTACGTTGATGAGGTTCCCCTCAAGCAGGTTCGCGATATCCAGCTCGATATTCGCCGGCAGGGGATTGATAACGGCCTTCGCAACTGTCTCCGTCAGCTCGTCATCCACCGATACGTATAGTGGATAGGAACTGCCGATGTTATACGAGAAGCTGGTCCTGTTCCCGAACTCGTACCTGAGGTTCGACAGCCCGTAGATCCGTCCCGAGATCGAGGTCTCCACCTCAGGGTCGAACACGCTTCCGCCAACGACCTCGCGTTTCAGCAGCACGTGGGCTCCGTCCATCATGTACGGGACGTCGTCGGCGATCACGAACTCCACCGTCCCCATCGGTTCTGGAAGGGCGAGCTCGATAAGGGTTGAGTTCTGAACGACATCGACGCTGTTGGGTATGTCCGTGAGGTTGACCATCATGTAGGTCCCGCTGAAGTAGCTCACGAAGGTTATGTCCCCGATCATCCCGGAGGATGCCTGCACGTGGAAGGACGTCGTCTCGATATCGAGGGTCAGGTTCCTGGGCAGGTCCCAGACGGTGAGGGATGCGTTCTCCTGCTGCGCCCCCGTGTCGTCGTGCGGGTCGCAGTACAGGAGCTCGAAGCTCTGCTCCCCCACACCCGATCTCGTTCTGTACTCCAGGTGGGTGTCGTTCCCGAAGGAGGCTCCCAGCCAGCTAAGGCCGAAGAGCCTTCCGCTCACAGCGACGTCGACGGATGAGCCGTAATCGTTGTAGAACGCCATGAAGCCCCTGTTCTTGCCGTCGCGGTCCTCTGGGACCATGATGTATCTGTTCCCGGTGTACCAGAACTCGGCGGCACCGATATAGCTCGATGCGTAATCGTGATTGTACATCTTGAGCCTGACCCATCCCTCGCCTCCGGGAAGCTCGAAGACCCTCATGGATATCGACCTGAGGGTGTTCCCCACCCCCCAGAACCCCTTGTAGAAGTATCCAACGATAGCGTTGAGGAACTGGGTAAGGAAATCCCCGTCACCGATATCGGCCTCGGGAGAGCCTCCTGAATCAAAGCTCCCCTTCAGTACGAGCCTCTCGGGCATGTCCTTGATGTCGATGTGCAGCTCCGTGAACGGTGTGGCCACCGTTACAGGCGGGGGCCAATCCTGTCCCGGCGCCTGGTAGAGGGTGTAATCCTGTTCGTGGAAGATCACCCTGGTCATTCTGGATGATGCGTCATAGTACAGGGTGCTGGAGACATCGTCCCCCTCGGTGTTGTTGACCAGCCTCAGCTTCAGGTACCACGGCATGTCGACGATATCCAGCTGGACATAGGTGGCCTGTCCCTCCCTGGCATCGAAGTAGTCCGCTGTGATATCCGAAACCTCGTTATCGCCCTCGTCGTGCTCCGGATAGAACCACGTTATCCCGTCGAAGGCGGTGTTCTCGCTTCGCGTGTCAAGTGTCAGGTTTCCCAATCCAGGAAGGAACCCATCGGAGTCGTCCTCGTCCGGGTCGACATGGGCGGCGACCCACGATACCTCCTTCCAGTGGTTCTCTCCCGTGGACTCGTCCGAGGTGACGTTGCACACCGCGGCCATGAGGTCGACCTCCGCGAGTGGTTCGAACGGATGGCGTCCACCTTGGCCGGTATCTATCCCCGCCGCTGCCAGCACTGCCTCGATCGCCTGCCTGAACAGGGGACCGACGATGGGGACCTCGAAGAAACCCGAATCGTGAAGTATGTAGCCGGTGTACGTGGTGGACGGCCCCCATTCGATGATGTACGGACCGCTGATTGCGTTGCTGATATCCTCGGATAGACCGGTGAAATCGCCGGAGAGGAGTGATTCCAAAAGGTTGACCGTGGCGTTAGCGATGGTCACGTTCATGAGAAGCGAAAGCGAATGATGCATGGGGATCCTGTCGAAGAAGCCGAACTGCAGCATCACGATGTAGTCCTTGTCGTCGAAGCTCAACGACTTGGCAACCCCGATGTCCAGAGGGACCGTGTCGCCGTCCGGTGCATTGGGGTTCAGGTTCTCGGTCTGCATCGACAGACCGCCGTGAAGGACGATGTCTATTAGCGTGGTCGAAGCAGGTGTTATCTCCAGGTACCTTATCTCGAACTTCAGGCGGACGGCGATGTCGTTCCCTGCCGCATCGCCAGTGGCGGGATCGTTATCCACATTGATGAAGGTCCAGTCCAGGGCGATGGGATCGAACGGGTCGAACAGGTTCAGGTTGAAGAGCGCGCCCTCACGCCAGACCGGCGCTTGATCGTCGTACTTGTAATAAACGAAGTACTCGTCAGGGCGCTCCAGGATCAGGTCGACCACCGTCCTCCGGTCGGCGAGCTCGGTGTCAAGGCAGGTGTCGACCATGGCCTCGCTTCTCGGGATCACGATGGCCGATTCGGCGACGTCCTGTCCCTCCTCGGTCTCGAAGAAGTGTTCCTTCGATACCGCATACGGAGCGATCTTGTCGATCTCCATCTGGGTCTCTGCCAGCATCAGCGACGAGTTCCTGTTGAACGTGATCTCGTCCATGAGGTCGTTGATCTCGTCATGGATCCCGAGATCGCTCTCGCTGGGGAAATTGATCGACTGTCCGCCGACGACGGGGAAGAAGAAGACCGATATCAGCAACGAGACTACGACGATGGGAGTGATGCTCCCCAGGATCCTTCTCTCGTGGCTGTTCAACAACATGACCGTTCTTCCCCTGGCGGTCCTGAGCGTTCGACCGGTCCGAACACGGCCAATGGCCGAACCGGAGATTGCAGGTTGATTATATATGTATGATGGAGAACCGTTTATAACCATTGTTGAAACGATTTTCTCTATCGTATAGAACGACGTTGATGGTCGAAACTCACCTGTTCATGACTAATCCGCTCAAATGTGGATGTCCAGAACGTCCAGTTCTAGGACCTCGAGCGGTATCCCCAGCAGGCCTGAAAGGGACGGTTCAGTCCGGCCGCCGTCGCCGTGGACGAGCTCCTTGATGTAGAGGCCGGCATCTCCCCGGACCTCTATCTCCCATTCCGTAGGTCCCTCGTCGCTTGCTTCGGGCTCCGCCGTGAGCCTGACCTCGGCCACTGTCCGCCTTCTGACGAGGTCCGCTCGCCGGTGGCTGACCCTCTCCGGGGTGCGCTGCTCAACAGTGGCTCCCGTGAGGTCCTCAACGGCCGAACCGAGGTTCCTGGGATCTGGCGCCGTTGCGGAGGCGATCCGCACCCTGTAGCTCTTCTCGGGCCTCGCCGACTTGAACTCCTGGACGGCATCCTTTCCGCAGGCCACCAGCCCATCGACCTCGACCTGCCCGTCCTGTGATATCGCACCAACGACCTTGCTGACGTCGCACTTACGTCTTCGGGGCGACCTGATCTCCACAACGAACGGCCGGCCGTTCCCGAGCATGAGGGCGTCGACATCCTCTCTTCCCATGCCGTGGAACGCATGCTCCTTTCCATCCAGGCATTCCATGAGAGGCGCCGCCACGATCTCCTCGACGCTGCTTGGGTACATCTTCCCGGTCCCGCCGCAACGCTCACAACCCTTTCCCCTGCACCTCTTGCAGGGCCACCTTGTCTGAGGTATCCCTCTTTCGAGCTTCCTGTACCGACCCTGAAAGTACAACGATCTCACATCGATCTCGAAGGTGTCGTATTCGAGGTCGACCACGACCAGAACGTCCTGATTATCGAAGGAAACCTCCTTCCCCGTCCTCTTCCAGAGCTCCCTCCCGAGCATCCTGTTGAACGCGGTCTTGATCGGCTCCCCTGTTCCCAGATCAAGTGATTCCCATAATCCCGTCTCCTTCTCAACGGTGGCCTTCGGAAACCTAGATCCGATGAGGAAGGTCTCGTGCTCCCATTCGTTCATCAGCCTCTCGGCCTCGTCCACATACCTCTCGATATCGTCGAACAGGCCGCCGCACAGATCGCATTCCTCGGGTTGGGCGGCCTTCGGTTCCCCTGTCAGGACCGACCGCATCGTCCTCAACGCCTCCCCTCTCTGTGCGTTGGTGAGGCCGTGTCCCGCCATGCCGATGGTCCGTCCCAGGCAGTGGTCGCACAGCCCCAGCTCCTCGATCCTCTCCATCAGGGCCAGTGCCTGCTCCTTCTCAAGCTTCACGGAGTATCTTCTATGGGGTCATTCCTGATAAATCTAACCATGCCGCGGGGCCGGCCGACCGGTCCGATCAACCTATTGTACATCGCGCAGGAAGAGCCTGGTACTTCGTCCATCCTTCTCGATCCTGATGATCCCTGCATACTCCATAGCCTTGACGTTGACGTTCACTACCTGCTTCCTCATGTCGAGTGCATGGGCCAGTTCGGTCTGTGACAGTCCAGGCGTCATCGAGAGCCGGTTCAGGATCCTCAGCTGGACCTGGTCCAGCTCATCGTTGCGTTCGATGGCCATCCCCGCAGGATAGAACCGTTTGTATCTCCCGTCGTTCATCGATCGGATGAGGTTCTCCCTCTCGAGGACCTTGATGTGGTAGGCGAATATCCCGTTCTTCAGGTCGAGCTTCCGCATGATCGCGGAGTAGTGATCGCCCGGATGGGCGATAATGTAACCATGGATCTTACCGCGGATGTAGTTGTCGAGGACCTTCTTCCCCGTGATCCGCGCGTACAGCGGGAGTAGAGCGGTGGACATCAGATAGAGTCCGATGTCCGTGAGTGCGAAGAGCCCAAGGCCCGTTATCAGCGTGCCGATGAGAACGAGCAGCGGCTCGGGCGAGGGTACCGCGCTCCCGCCGTCGACGCCCTGCTCCGAGATCTCGAAGCTCGTCTTCTCAATTGTCGAGCTCTCGGTATCGGCAGCCTTGACCTCGAGGACATGCTCGCCGGGGGCAAGCTCCTCGTCCACCCTTAGATACCAGCTGTACGTCCCTGTGGCATTGGTCCACTCCCCCTCGTCGATCCTGTACTGGACCGACACGACCGATCCGTTCACATCGTCGGCTCTTCCCCTTATCACCAGGTCCCCTGCATCCGGGGCCTCCTCGTCGTGGAACCCGATCTCCGGCGGCGGGTTGATCAGCTTGACGGTCTGCACCTGGGTCATTGCGAACGACCCGTGCAGGTCGTATGAGACGATCCGGAAGTGGTACTGGACCCCTTCCACCAGTCCGGAGATCACCGCCGTGTCCCCGGTCGCTATGGCGATCATGATATGGTCCTGGTCCCTATCCTGAACGTATTCGCGGACATGATTGTACTCGATCTCGATACGATCGAAATCATGTTCGTTCCCTCCGGTCCAGGAGACCATGAAGCTGGAATTATACGGAACAAGGTCCTGGACCTCCGGGGCCCTGGGCCTCAGGTTCGGGAGCTGCAAGGTCACCTCGTCGGGTTCCGAGAGAAGGCCATCGTTATCCTTCACCCTCAGGGCAAAGGTGTAGCCTGACCCATCCCATGTGTCCTCGTACCTGTACCTCGTTGCCCTGATCTCCTCGATGGTCTCCGACCCGCCGTCCCATGATGCCGTCAGCTGATATCCGCTTAGGTCGTTCTCCATGCTGGGATACCAGTTCAGGACGATGTCGCGGCCGTCCATCTTCCACTTGGTGAACTCGACCGACCTCGGCGCACCGTCTGGGGCCTGGAAAAGCTCGGTCCGCCCTCCGTCCATGTAGAAGCTCCTCTTCTCCGACCAGCTGTGAAGGACATCGATCCTGAAGATAGGCATGTCGGTCCAGCGTGGAAGGTAGGTCCGGGACAGAACGGTCAGGTCCATGCGGCCGTCGGTCGTCGCAGGGTCGTTCCCATCGAAACCGGGTGTGGAATAGACCTCCTCGCTGCCTCTCAGGAGCCTGATGTCGGCTCCGTTCAGAGGAAACCCCTCATGGTCCTCGACGAATATCGTGATCGTGTCATGGACCTCGAACACACCGGAGATCATCCGCACATCCTCGATGTTCGGGCTGAGGCCGACGGCATGGTCGGTGTCCAGTATGATGGAACCACTGGACACGCCCTCAAGGACCACGAGCGGTGACCGTATCCCGATATCGGGAATGTCGAGCAACCGGTCGAGTATGGCGTTCATCAGGTCGTGCCCCGTCAAGGGATCCTCGATATCGGTGACGGATATCCCGCTGAGGATCGACCTGTGGAAGCCGTCGATCTCGGCGATGACGGTCCCGCCAACGGAGGTGATCAACGGAGCGTCGTTCGCGGAGGCGATATGCACTACCTCGAAACTCCCCGTCGTCAGATCCATCCCCTGCATCGGGGTCGAGTCCACTCCCTGGAGGCGTCGATCCGGAACGACCTGTTCGATCAGTCCGATCCCCATCCCCTCCAGGAACATCAGCACATTATCATCCGATGCCCCGGGGTCGCTCGGGCCCTCGATGTACAGTGCTCCTCCGAGGTCTCTGTACGACCCGAGTGCGGCTAACATACCTTCGGAGAGCTCGTTCCCGGTCGACCCAAGAAGTAACATGACAACGTCCTGTCCGAACAGGACCGATCGATCGATCTCGATCGGATCGTCACCACTTTTGTTGCCGGGCGAGGTCCTGACCTCGCCTGAATGTGTATACCACTCCGTGATAGATAGATCACGGTCGGAAAAAGCATCGATGATTGCCGGGACCTCCTCCTCTCCCTCCTCACCCACGGCCCATACAAGGACCTCTCGGCCTTCGAGGTCCGGCGCGATCTCAACGTTCCTGATCAGGACGTTCCCCGGGCCGCTGATCCTCACCGTTCCCGAGATCACCGCGCCCTCGGTGCCTGTGATGTTAAGGTCGCCCGTCAGGTGCAGCGTTTCATCGTAATCGCCCCCCTTGAGGACGAGGGACGTTCCGTGTTCCGCAGCCTCACGTATAGTTCTGAACGGATCATCGAAGGTGCCGAGCTCGTCTCCCTGATGTTCAGGGTCTACGTATATCGGTTCGGCAGCAGAAGCTCCGACCATCGATAACAGAACGAATAGGATGATGGCGATGATCACGGTCCGTGGACCCAGGTACGCGAAACCGGCGGATCGCAACTGTATCAATCCCTGTGGCACCGACCGAAGGCGACCTAAGGGGCCTCCGGTGCAGGTACATATAATATTACGCTTGGAAGTATATAAACCATCTTTGGTGGGTGAAAGGACCGATATTTAAATGTTGCTGTGTTGAACGTGGATCGGTGCGGGCCTCGGACCCACACAGAGGGGGGCTTCAGACCATGTCGGTGACCGATGATAACGGATGCTAGGCGCCCGATCGCATGCTCCCTGTGCCGGGGCCGGGAAGCGGCCTCCTCAGTACGTTTACCCAAAAGGTTAATAATATTGGATTCACTTTAAGTCCCTGGTAATCGGCGAGGGATTTCTATGGCCAAGAGACCTAACGAAGGAAGGGTTCCTACATCACCTCCGTGGGACCCCTACAGGACGGGAACGATGAGAAGGGAGATCGAGCAGGAGCTCAGGAGGGTCTCCCAGAAACAATACCGCCAAAAGCGTGGTCTTGACAACGACCCCTATGCATACCTTGGCAAGAAGGAGGGGACGATCATGTATCTCGTCATCGAGATCGTGGAGAGCCTCTCCGAGCGGGTGAACAGCGATCTCAAGAAGATCTATGAGAACTCCCGGCTGAACATGGATGACATGCGAAAGCAGCTTGACGCCCTTTACCGTCAGACCGTCGAGGCCGAGAAGCGCCTGAAGGCGGCGTCAACCCAGTACGAGGCTGCCATCTTCAAGTCGATCGAGGAGACCTCGGAGGCGC
>JANQNJ010000051.1 GCA_028279645.1 Thermoplasmatota archaeon | reverse complement strand
GGACCGTTTGAAGAACGACGACTGCGCAAATGGTTTCATTCTCGACGGTTTCCCCCGGACGATACCGCAGGCCGAGGGACTGGCCGGCATCATCGAGATCGACGTCGTCCTGAACATCGATGTTCCCTTCGACGACCTCCTGGCGAGGCTCACAGGGAGGCGGAGCTGTCCCGCGTGCGGATTCGTGTTCCACGTTGTCAACAATCCTCCTTCACAAGAGGATGAATGCGACAACTGCAGCGGCGAACTCGTCCAGCGCCCCGACGACACCGAGCTCACGGTCGCGAACCGGCTCGAGGTCTACACCTCCAACACAGCTCCACTGATAGTTTTCTACAACGAGAAGGGGATCCTTCTGGACATAGACGGAACCGGTTCCATCCAGGATATCTTCGACAGGATGATCTCGGCCCTTCCGGACCCGTCGATATACGACGCGTGATCACGGACCGCGTATCGTCCAGTTACCGTCGGTCTCCTCAACAACGAACCTTCCTCCAAGCATCTTCTCAGCGACCGCGATGTTCGTTCTTGTATGCGAGGTCATCTCCCGGCAGGTGATACCGCCCCCCGCCACCCCAAGATAGACGATCAATTGGTCGGCGGTATGGATATCGACGCTGGCCTTTGTCCACAGACCGCCGTCCTTCTGCTTCAGCTCGCTCATCATCCCTTCGAGGGCGACATTTCCCACATCTTCGGCCCTGATCTTTGGCTCGCCGAGGCTGTTAGAGCCGATGCCATCCGTCCAGAGCACTATGCCGCAGCCTGTGCCTCCACGTTCGATAACGTGCTCCTTCGTGATATCCACGTCGATACCTGCAGGTACGAAACCCTTACGGACCTCGTTGGCCATCCTGCCGATTATGTGTTCGGGCAGGTTCCAGCAGAAGGCCTTTCCACGGATCTTGTCAACTCTCCGCCTCTCTGTCGGGCTGAGGGGCGTGATACCGGGAGTGGGCTCGACCGTCAGAACGACCTCGCCTCCTCCTTTTGGATAGAACCCCCGTTGAACGATCTCGATCCCGGCATCAACACCGATCTCCTTCAGCAACGGCAGGTGAACGTTTCGGACATAGTCGATAGGGGGCGACCATTTGACATCCGTTCCTCCGGTAACGACGACATTCGAAGGCTCATTGGCCATCGCGAGGATCGGTATCAGGGACTGCAATACAAGCGAAATCGACCCCGCTGTGCCGATATCGAACCGATATCTCCCTCCTTTCACCTCTCCTGGTTTGAATACCACCTCCATCGAGCCGACGTTATCGCCGGTGAACGCACCCTGAGATACCTCGCCGATGGCTTTAAGGACGGTAAGGTGCTGGTTCGCCAGACCGGGCCTTGGACGGTTCTCTCTGATGTTCGATATTCTGACCGGTTCCGATGTCAATGCCGATAGTGTAAGCGACGTCCGGAGGACCTGGCCCCCTCCCTCTCCCTGCGAACCATCGATCTCTATCACGCCTCTGCATGGCCAATGTCGAATAATAAACGTTGCATCAACAATCTTTAAATAGGTGAGTTCGCGTTTGGTATTTAAAGAAACCCGCGTCTACGCGGGTTTCGGACGCAGTGCAGGAGCAACTCACATGTGCTTCACAAAAGGCGCAACCTTAAATAGGTCCGAGTGGAGAACCAAAAGTAGAGAATGCAAGCACAAGAGCGCTTAGGGAAATCCCTAAATAATAAACCATGATATAAGTGGCTGCATCGCATGACGAAGGAAGAAGTGGACCAGATGGACGCGGCACCGGCGGACGATGCCGGAGCGGATGCCGATATCAACGATGACGCTCCAGCTGCAACGCCCAAGAAGGTAGCCAGGCCCAAGAAGGCCTCGTCCCAGACCAAGACCAAGGATATGCCCAAGGTGGAGGAATGGATCAAGGGCGAGGAGTTCAAGGACACCAGCGAGATCGAGGTACCGAAACACGTCGTCGACCAGGTCATCGGCCAGGATTCCGCCGTGGAGATCATAAAGAAGGGAGCGGAACAGCGGCGCCATGTGATGCTCATAGGCGATCCCGGCACGGGCAAGTCGATGCTTGCTCAGGCCATGGCCGAACTCCTGCCACAACAGGAGCTGGAGGACGTCCTTGCATATCCCAACCCCGAGGACCAGAACCAGCCCCGCATCAGGGTCGTTCCTGCCGGGAAGGGAAAGGCCATCGTCAAGGCCCAGAAGGCAGAGGCACGCCGCCTCAAGGAGGACAAGGCCAAGCTCAAGTTCCTCGTCATCATGATGATCATATTCGCCGGCATCGTGTTCTACGTCTACTCCGGCGATGCATACATCCTCTTCTTCGCCATACTGGCAGCGGCGATGATCCTCATCGCCTTCAGGGCACCGATCCCGCGCAAGGACGACGAACTGGTGCCCAAGATGCTGGTAGGTCATGATCCAGACGATCTGGTTCCGTTCATTGACGCCACGGGAGCCCATGCAGGGGCCCTGTTAGGCGACGTCAAACACGATCCGTTCCAGTCGGGAGGCCTCGAAACCCCCTCCCACGACCGGGTCGAGTCCGGTGCGATCCACAAGGCGCACAAGGGCGTCCTGTTCATCGATGAGATCAACATGCTCAAGATGGAGAGCCAGCAGAGCCTGCTCACCGCCCTGCAGGAGAAGGCCTTCTCCATCGTCGGCCAGAGCGAGAGGAGCGCCGGTGCAATGGTCAAGACAGAACCGGTTCCATGCGACTTCGTCCTCGTCGCTGCCGGCAACCTCGACGCCGTCTACCCGCGAGATCCGTACAGGGGCGGAATGCATCCGGCTCTCCGATCCAGGATCCGCGGCTACGGCTACGAGGTATTCATGCGGTCCACCATGCCCGATAACCACATCAACCGGCAGAAACTGGTCCGCTTCATCGCCCAGGAAGTATCGAAGGACGGGAAGATCCCGCACTTCAAGCGCGAATCGGTTGCACTCATCATCAAGGAAGCCCAGCGCCGGACCGGCAAGAAGGGCCACCTCACCCTCCGGCTCCGCGAGCTCGGAGGCCTGGTCAGGAGCTCCGGCGACATAGCTCTTGAATCCGAGGCGAAGCTCGTCACCACCGAGCACGTCGTCGCAGCGAGGAAGATCGCCAGGACCCTGGAGCAGCAGATCCACGACAGGAGCGTCGAGGACAAGGCGATGTACCAGTCCTTCCGCACCGAGGGCGCCGAGATCGGCCGCGTCAACGGCCTCGCGGTGCTCACCGCCGACTCTGGTGTGAGCCAGCCCACCGGTCTTGTGCTGCCTATCGTTGCCGAGGTCACACCTGCTTCCTCGAGGTCCGAGGGCAAGATCATCGCCACCGGGCGCCTCGGCGATATCGCCAAGGAGGCGGTCCAGAACGTCTCGGCCATCGTGAAGAAGCACACCGGCGAGGCGATCATCGACCATGACGTTCACATACAGTTCGTCGGCACCCATGAGGGCGTCGAGGGCGACAGCGCATCGATATCCGTCGCAACCGCCATGATCTCCGCAATGGAGAACGTGACCGTGGACCAGTCTTGCGCCATGACCGGTTCACTGAGCGTCAGGGGTGACGTCCTGCCTGTGGGCGGCGTCACCGCCAAGATCGAGGCCGCCGCATCGGTCGGAATGAAGCGCGTTATCATCCCCAAGCAGAACCACGCCGAGGTCATCCTCGACGACAAGTACAAGGCGATCGAGATCATCCCGGTCTCGAACCTGCGCGAGGTCCTCGACAACGCCATCGTGGGCGAGAAGCGCGTGACGCTCATCGACAAGCTGAAGAAGTTCCTTCCCGACAGTGAGAGCCTGCCGGGTGACGACGAAGGAGCTGTCCCGCTGGGCGCTTAAGGATACGGTCAGATCTACTTCCCACATATCAATGACCTTAGGCCGGGCCTTGCCTCTAGAATTTTTTAAAATTAAAAACCGGGGCCATGTGTGGACATGGCCCCTTCCATTCACTTCCTAGATAGGAGGCTTTTTTGATCTTTCAGTCGTCCTCGGGGAACTCCATGGTATGGGTCACCGTCACCGAGCCGCCGTCATCGTCCTCGACGGTCAGTGTGAGAGTGTATGTCACCGTATCGTCATCGTCGTCGTCCCACCACCAGCAGCGGTCGTCATCGTCGTCGTCATCATCGTCGTCATCGTCGTCGTCGCAGTCATCATCGTCGTCATCGTCGTCGTAGCAGTACTCGTGGGTCTGGGAATCGGTGGCCGTGAACGGATAGGTTCCGTCGGGGCTCTGATCGGGATCTGGGCCGACCCCGTCGTTGAAGTAGGTCGTCTCAACCTCATCTGAACCGTCGCCGAAGTCCCAGGTGAAGGTCAGATCGTCGCTTCCGACATCTGTGGCGACGGCCCGGAAGTCCAGATCCTCGTCACACCTGAAGATCAGCTCCTCGAGGTCGACCTCCCGCTCCTGGTTCCATGTGCTCCTGCACCACTTGGAAGCCTTGAAAGTCGTGATCTTGTTCTTGTCGCCGTTGATCACGAGCCAGACCGGGTTCGATCCCTTCTTGCTCGGCGAAGAGAAGGTCAGGGTCGCCGTGTAGTCCTTGCTCAGGTCGATCGAGACCGACAGAGTTCCAGTGTTGGCACAGCCCTTGGTCCTGGTGATGTTGATGCTTCCGATGATCTCGTCGTCCTGTTCGACCTTGAGGCCCACGATGTTGCCCTTCCGGCCGGACACCCGCAGAGTGATATCCACATCTATGTACAGGGTCACGGTCGGGTCGACGTTCTCCACGGTCACGGTCATGGTGTCTCTGGAGGTGGCGCCGTCATCATCAGTGACGTACAACGTCACTGTGTACTCGCCGTCGTCGCCGTATTCGTGGGACGGTGTCAGGGTGCCCGTGGCTTCCTCTCCGTCGCCGAACGTCCACCTTATCGTGTGTGTATCCGCGCCGGGATCGGTGAAGGCGCCATCGAAGTCGACCGAGCCGCCCTCGTCGATGGTGACATCCTCGCCTGCATCCACCGTGGGTGCGACGTTGTAGACGGTCACAGTGCATGTGTCGGTGTCGGTGCCGCCGTCGTCGTCACGTACCTCGACCACGACTGTTCCGGTGTAGTCGTCGTCCCATGTGTATGTTGCGGTGTTATCGCTGCTCCAGTCGGTGTCGTAGGTGCCGTCATCGTCCAGGTCCCAGCGGTACTCGAAGGTATCCGCTCCGGGGTCCGTCACTGTACCTGCAGTGAAGGTTATCGGAGATCCCTCGTCGCCGGTCCTGTCAGCTGTTCCGGTCAGGATCGGCGCGACGTTGTCCACGGTCACCTGGCAGGTGTCCGTGCCCGTTCCGCCGTCGTCGTCCCTTACCTGCACTGTCACGGTGCCGGTGTGGTCATCGTCCCAGGTGTAGGATGCGGTGGTATCGCTGCTCCAAGTGGTGTCATACGTTCCGTCGGAGTCCCAGTCCCAGCGGTGCTCGAACGTATCCGCTCCTGGGTCCGTTACCGTACCTGCCGTGAAGGTTATGGACGAACCCTCGTCGCCGTTCTGGTCCGGCGTGCCTGTGATGGTCGGTGCGACGTTGTTCACTGTCACAGTGCAGGTGTCGGTACCTGTCCCGCCGTCGTCATCCCTGACCTCGACGGTCACTGTGCCTGTGTAGTCGTCGTCCCATGTGTTACTGGCGGTATTGCCGCTGCTCCAGAATGTGTCGTAGGTCCCGTCGGAATCGAAGTCCCATCGGTATTCGAACGTATCCGCTCCGGGATCGGTAACGGTTCCGGCGGTGAAGGTTATCGGCGACGCCTCGTCTCCGATCTGGTCCGGTGTGCCCGACAGGGTCGGTGCGACGTTGTTCACGGTCACGGTACATACGAACGAGTCGGTTCCGCCGTCGTCGTCCCTCACCTCGAGGGTCACCGGTCCGAAGTGGTCGTCGTCCCATGTGTTGCTTGCGAAGTTGTCGTCGCTCCACACGGTGTCGTAGGCCCCGTCGGAGTCCCAGTCCCAGCGGTACTCGAAGGTATCGGCCCCTGGATCGGTGATCGGCCCGGAGGTGAAGGTTATCGGAGAGCCCTCGTTGCCGGCCTGGTCGTCGCATGAGTTGATCGTCGGATCGACGTTCTCAACGGTCACTGTGCAAGTATCGGTGCCTGTTCCGCCGTCATCATCCCTGACCTCGACGGTCACGGTGCCTGTGTAATCGTCGTCCCATGTGTAGCTGGCGGTGTTGTCACTGCTCCAGGATGTGTCGTAGGTCCCATCGGAATCGAGGTCCCACCGGTACTCGAAAGTGTCCGCGCCCGGATCGGTCACGGTCCCGGCGGTGAAGGTCACCTCTGACCCCTCGTCCTCGATCTGGTCCGGTGTGCCCGTGATCGTCGGAGCGACGTTGTTCACGGTCACGGTACAGGTATCCGTTCCTTCGCCACCGTCGTCGTCCCTGACCTGTACCGTCACTGTGCCGGTGTAGTCATCGTCCCAGGTGTAGGTCGCTATGTTGTCGCTGCTCCATGCCGTATCATAGGTGCCGTCATCGTCGAAGTCCCAGCGGTACTCGTGGGTATCCGCTCCGGGGTCGGTAAGAGTACCCGCTGTGAAGGTCACCACGGATCCCTCGTCCTCGGTCTGGTCCGGAGTGTCTGCAAGGGTCGGTGCCACGTTGTTCACAGTCAAGACGCATACGAACGAGTCTGTCCCGCCATCATCGTCCCTGACCTCGAGGGTCACCGGTCCGATGTGGTCGTCGTCCCATGTGTTGCTTGCGTAGTTGTCGGAGCTCCAGGCGGTGTCGTACGTACCGTCGGAATCCCAGTCCCACCGGTATTCGAAGGTATCGGCGCCGGGATCTGTCACAGGTCCGGAGCTGAAGGTTATCGCGGAACCCTCGTCCCCGGCCTGGTCGTCGCAGCTGATGATCGTTGGAGCGACGTTCAGCACCGTGATCGAACATGTGTCCGTTCCTGTCCCGCCGTCATCGTCGCGGACCTGGACCGTCACGGTTCCGGTGTGGTCGTCGTCCCATGTGTATGCAGCGGTGTTGCTTGTGGACCAATCTGTGTCATAGGTTCCGTCGGAATCGAAGTCCCAGCGATATTCGAACTCGTCCATTCCTGGATCGTATACCGGATTGGCGATGAACGTCGCCTCGGAGGCCTCGTTCACGGTCACGTCTGGAGTGCCTGTTACGACGGGATCGACATTGTTCACCGTGACGGTGCAGGTGTCCGATGCGGTCGCTCCCTCATCGTCCCTTACCTCGACGGTGACCGTTCCAATATGATCGTCGTCCCACGTGTTCGTCGCTGTGGTCTCGGTCGTCCAGTCGATTTCCCAGGTCCCGTCGTTGTCGAAGTCCCACCGGAACTCGAGGACGTCGTCGCTCGGATCGGTGGTCGTGGTCGCGAACGCGATCTGGGATCCCTCGTCTCCTGAGATGTCCGGTATCGATACAGTTGGAGCGACGTTCGAGATCGTCACGGTGCATGTGTCCGTTCCGGTGTCGCCGTCGTCGTCCCTGACCTGTA
>JANQNJ010000050.1 GCA_028279645.1 Thermoplasmatota archaeon | reverse complement strand
TGATCGTCGCCACCGACGCTGCCGACAACACCATCGAGTCCGACCCTGTGACAATCTCGGTCGGGAAGGACGAGTCGACCCTGCGGCTGGGCATCTTCGCCCTGCTGGGTTTCGCCGCCTTCCTCCTGATTTACATGCAGGCGAGGAAGGTCCGCCGCGCGAAACGGTACCTAAGAGGGAGCCGCGGCGACGCGGCCGACGGCCGCGATAAGAGCGGAGGCAAGAAGGCCAAGTCCTCCGGACCGAAGAAGGCCGCGAAGGCACCCCCAGAGAAGAAGGGCAAGACCACCAAGAAGGAGGGAACAAGATGAGAACCGGCTTCCTCGCGAGGATACTGCTGTCCGCCACCATCATATTTACTCTCACGATCATCGCGGCCAACGCCGCCGGCTCCGGCAACGACGCCGACCTGCATGCGGTGGAGGTCGAGGCGACGCCGGCCACCCAGGGCATCGGCGGCGTCTGCGTCGTTCGTGCGACCGCCCTGTTCTACGGCGGCTGCTGCTACAACCTCTATGCAAGCGACGTCACCGCCGAGCTCGAGGTCCCGGAGGAGGTCCAGATCGTCGGAGGGCCGACCCCGTCGAAATACGACTCGGTCACGGCGATACCGGGCGGCATCGCCACGGAGATCCCGTTCGAGTGGTCGGTCAAGAGCACGGTCCTGGGCTCCCACGATCTGTGGGTCACCATCAGGACCAAGAACTGCGGAAGCACCAGGGGCAACGTCACCCTCGAATACGTCGAGGGGGCCGCCATCTCGGAGCCCAGCCTGTTCCCCGACCCACCCGACCTGAAGCGGGACCTGTACATCTCTGTGAACGTCTCGCTGGCCCTGGAAGGGGTCTGGATCGAGTCGGTGAGCCTCTACACCCTCGAGGGCCGCTACAAGAAGGCCGAGGCCGCCAACGCCACCCTCGTTCTCCCCAACAACGACACCATCCCCGGGACCGGTCTCGACATGATCCCCCACGCCTACGAGGAGGACCTCTGGGGCATCCAGACCGAGGCCGACAGGGAGGGGTGGCTCACCGTATGGTTCGTGGTCACATCCTCCGACGGGAAGAACTCCACATCGCCGATGTACACGCTTGAGGTCATCGACCGCGACAAGGTCTACAAGGACCAGACCAGATTGTACTGGATCAGCATTCTCATGCCCATGTTCGGGGCGATGATACTTCTCGGAGGCAACCACTTCCTCCTCTCACGGAGGATCGAGACGATCATGATCGACAGGTCCAGGGGGGCCGAGGCCGACGCCATGCGGACCCTCACCTTCTTCGGGTTCCTGGCGTTCGGGATAATCGTCGTGATGTGGGCCTATTCGAACGGGACCTTCGGCGAGATCGCCGAGGCTCTGGAGGAGTTCATTTGAAGAAGAGCAGGAAGACGATGAGGCCGAGGCTGTCGACGATGATACGCACTCCGACGCAGCTCGGGCTTATCCTGGCCCTGAACTTCACATTCGTCGGCTCGGTTCTGATATCGGGCTTCCTGCCGATACTGCGTCTTCCAAAGATCTTTCCCGGCATGGTCGGGGAGGGTGTGCCTCTCTGCATCCTCGGCCCTGTCAGCCGGGCGTTGACCGGCTGGTGGCCGATCATATTCCTATTGGTATTCATGGCCGTGTTCCTGCTTGTCGTGCTGGCATTCGGCCGCGGGCTCTGCGGATGGGCCTGCCCCATCGGGTTCTTCCAGGACGTCATGTCGTGGATACGCAGCGCTCTGAGGATATCACCGAAGGAGCCTTCGGTACGGGTCCATCGGAACCTCAACGCCCTCAAGTTCGCGATACTGGCGCTTCTCATACTCATGGCGATCAGCGTCGGCGCATCCCATCTGGCGGACAGCATCGCCGGAGACGAGTTCAGGCAGTCCCAGCCGGGAATGATGCAGTCCTCGCCCGCATGCGCCTACTGCATCGCGCCGTCGATGCGGGCGGTCTACGATCTGTTCGTCTATCAGAGCTACAACCTGTCCGACCCGATATTCCTCCTGCAGTTCTCGGTCGTCGGCATCTTCTTCGCATGGGCCTTCGTCACCCCGAGGGCCTGGTGCCGCTACCTCTGCCCGGCCGGCGCCATGAGCGCCCTGTTCATCGGTGTCTCCATGCTCTATCTCAACAAGGAGCAGGACAAGTGCACCAGATGCAACATCTGCACCGACGTCTGTCCAACACGTTCCGAGGCGGTCTGCAAGGAGGCGAAGAAGGACAGAGTGAGCGATTCAGCCTGCATATTCTGCATGAAGTGCGTGGACGCATGTCCAGAGGACTGCCTTCATATCAACATCGGTCAGAAGAAGATCTACAGTGGTGGAAAGCAATGGTCGAAAAAGAGGAGAAAGAATCCCTCAAAAGGGGTATCGCGGAACAAGTGAATGTGATGAAGGGGCGAGGCGCCCCCAAGTCCATGGCTCCCTTCTACAAGGCAGCGGAGCGGATGCTGGACATTCCCGAATCCCCGTCGGTGGGCTACATGTGCGAATTCGTCCCCATCGAGCTGATCACCGCGGCCGGGGCCACGCCGTTCCGGATGTGCACCGGGACCCAGGAGACCACGTTCAGGGCGGAGGAGTACCTCCCCCAGAGCTTCTGTCCCCTGGTGAAGTCGACCATGGGCTTCTTCAGGGAGGACGCCGACTTCGACCTCGTGGTGATTCCCGCCACCTGCGACGGCAGGCGCCATCTCGGCGAGCTCTTCGGAGACGACGTCCGGGTCCACGTGATGGACGTGCCCGCCACCGGCGAGACGATCCAGTCCCGCGAGCTGTGGTATCAGGAGGTCCTCCGGCTGAAGAAGGTCATCGAGAAGGCGACCAAGAAGAAGATCACGGCCAAGAAGCTCAGGGCCTCCATCGACCGGGAGAACCAGAAGCGCGACCTTCTGAAGCAGCTCTACGAGCCCCGGACAGGCGACTTCCAGCTTGCCGGGTCGGACCTCATGCTCATGGTCCAGCTCTCCCACGTGATGTCCACCGATGAGTGGATCGGCCACGTTCGGAAGGTCATCGCCGAGACTACATCGGGAAGTGCCAAGCGGAAAAAGGGGAAGACCTGGGGCGACGACCAGCCCAGGATCCTCCTGAGCGGCTCGCCCGTCATCATGCCGAACTGGAAGATACCTCTCCTGATCGAGGAGTCCGGCGGCGCCCTGGTGGTCGACAACCTGTGCTCTGCCTCGAGGGTGATGTGGATCCGCGCCGAGCCGGCGGGGAGCAGCATGCAGGAGCTGATGCTCTCCATCGCCGAGAGACAGCTGATGAGCCTCTGTCCGTGCCAGATCCCGTTCGAGCCGGCGTGGCTCCGCCTGAAGGCATTGATCGAGGACTACAGGATAGACGGCATCGTCCACCACGTGCTCCAGTCCTGCCACCTATTCGGCGTCGAGTCTGCCCTGATGCGGTCCGAGCTGGACAAGATGGGCGTGTCGCTGCTGGCGCTTGAGACCGATTACAGCCAGGAGGACGTTGAGCAGCTCCGTACCCGGATCGAGGCGTTCCTGGAGATGATCGAGGCCCGGATGGAACGCTGACGGGGATCTCCTTCGCCTCGGCCCACTTCACGGTAGGTCCTCTGACCCGGGACCAGGTCCTCTTTCAGCGGGAAAATACCGAAATCGGTATCAAATTGTCGTTCGAATTCAACAAATCTTAAATAATTTACATATGATGGCATATTTCAGACCAGAGCGGCTGCTCTACCGCGCAGGCCGATAAGGTGATCACATGCGAAGAATGGTTGTTGGATTAGGATTATTTGTAATGGGGTTCCTGTTACTGCTGATACTGAGCGGCAGCAGCACCGGTTGTTTCAACTGGGACGTTGACTGTGACGACATACAGAACAACGTCGACCGGGACATGTATACGGCATACATTATCGAAGTATCGATGTCCCCTGGCTGCCGGAATCAGTACTGGCTCTACTTCGAGTTCGAGGGGATACCCTCGGGCTGGGACGCCATGGTGCTGGACCAGACGGGACACGAGATCCCCGAGAACGAGGAGTTCCACCTCTCCGGGACGGTGACGTACTACTTCACGAAGATCGTCTTCTGCCCCGATGACGGCGGAAGCGGCGAGTCCGCCACTATCACCCTCCACATAACGGCTGACGACAGGTACAATCAGAACGAGACCAAGGACGTCGAGACCACCTCGGTGTGCAACGGTCTCTCAAACCGCCACCCCGACGAGACCAACCTCGAGGTGACCAACACTACGGAGAACACTGTCAGCCTCTCCTGGGATATGGTGGCCGACACCGACTTCAACAGGTACGAGATCCACATGACGGCGGCCGAGGACTTCATCCCGGTGGAGAACACCAAGATCGACGAGATCACCACCAGGACGACCACAACATATGTGGTCGATTCTCTGTCCGAGGGAAGCTCGTACTACTTCCGGATAAGAACGGTGGACAGCGAGACCGACGCCTCCGGAGGGCCGTACTTCACAGACTCCAACGAGGTCGTGGGAACGACACCGGGTACCAACTATCCGCCCGAGGCGGTCCAGATCATCAAATCGCACCGGACACGCAACGTCGACACCATGCTCGACTGGAACACCTCCAACGAGTCGGACTTCAGGGAGTACAAGTTCTACTCCCACTACGAGTCCGGGTTCACGCCGAAGAACATCTACATGGTCAAGACGATCTACGAGCAGGCGATCGATTCGTCCAGGATCGGCGGATTGTGGGAGAACCAGACCAACTACTTCATACTGAGGATCATCGATCAGGGCGGCGCCTCCGCCGACAGCGAGGAGTTCTCGGTCACGACCGAGGACTGGGTCCCCGACCATGTCAACATCGAGAACATGACCGACCTGACCGACGAGGAAGTGACCCTCTTCTGGCACTCGGCCCACATCAACGACTTCGATCATTACGAGCTCCACCTCTCCAACGAATCCGGTTTCGAGATCTCCGAAGAGACCCTTTGGATGACGGAGGACGACCAGCGGTACAACTGGACCGACGTCGACGGCCTGGATTATTACACGACATATTATGCCAGGGTGCGTGTGTTCGACAAGGGCGGCAACTTCAACAACGACACCGACACAGAGTTCAACTTCACCACCGATACCGACGGCAAGGCGCCCGACGAGGTAGAGATCAACGAGCCGGAGGAGGAGGACATCGAGGACGACAGCGTCGCACTCTCATGGACCGAGGCCGATTGCAACGACTTCGAACGGTACGAGCTCTACCGGGGCGATGTCGATAACTTCGATCCAGAGACGGAAGGCGAGCTGCTGGATTCGTTCGACGAGAGAGACGACGTCGAGTTCGAGGACACCGGCCTGGAGGATTACACCACCTACTACTACATCGTCCGGGTCATCGACGTGGACAACATGACCGGCGACTCCGACGCCCTGGAGGTAAAGACGGCCCACGACGGCGAGGAGCCGGAGGAGGTCGACCTGGAGACCCCGGGCGACGAGGACATCACGAGCGAGGAAGTC
>JANQNJ010000166.1 GCA_028279645.1 Thermoplasmatota archaeon | reverse complement strand
AGTCGTCGTTCTTCAAACGGTCCTCGATGAGGGCGATTATCAGATCGTCGGGCACAAGGCGGCCGGAGTCCATGAACTCCTTTGCCTTTATACCGAGATCGGTGCCGCGCTTCACGTTGTCGCGGAGGATGTCCCCTGTGGAGATATGGGGGATGTTGAGATGCTCAGCGATGCGCACTGCCTGCGTTCCCTTTCCGGCGCCCGGAGGGCCGAGGATGACGAGGTTCATGGTTGGTGGATTGATTGGGATTATTTGAAGGTTGTGCCGGAGCGACCACGGCCCGATCGTCTGGATGCCGATCCGCCTTACATGAGACCACGATCGCGAGCGCTGAGCCCCCTTTCAGGATAATCATATATATGCACAGAGAGGATGTAACATAGATGGTGACCGAGAACGGGCAGGGCGACATCGACTACGACGGCGACTACCGCCCGGTCTTCCACGATTTCTACGACCTGATCAAGTGGAGGGTCGGACGGATCCTACTCGTGTCCAGCCTATACGACGCATTCACCCTGGAAGAGGACGGGCTTCTCTTCGAGAAGATATCGTCTGAGTACAGCGAGCTTTCACTACCATTCCCTCCTCAGCTGATGCGGGTGTCATCGGGAACGGACGCCCTGGAGGAGCTGAGCAAGGAGCGGTACGACCTGGTCATCACAATGGCGTTCATCGACGACATGGACCCCTACGTCTTCGGACAGAAGGCCAAGGAGATCCAGGACGTGCCCGTCATCCTGCTTCTGACCGAGATGGCCGACATCAAGTACTATCACAAGCCCGGGGAAAGGAACGGGATCGACAAGGTCTTCTTCTGGAACGGCGACTCCTCTCTCTATCTGGCCATCACCAAGTATCTAGAGGACTCGATGAACATCGTCCATGATACCGGTACCGGTCTTGTGAGGGTGATACTGGTCATCGAGGACTCGCCCAGGTTCTACTCGATATTCCTTCCGCTGATCTACACCGAGATCATGAAGCAGACGCGGGAACTGATCACGGAGGGACTCAATGAGCACGAGAAGAGGTTGCGGCTCAGGACCAGGCCGAAGATCCTCATGGCCGAGACCTACGAGGAGGCCAAGGAGAAGCTGGAGGAGTTCAGGCCGTACGTGATGGGCATCATCACCGATGTAAGGTTCCCCAAGGATGGGAAGAAGGATTCTGCTGCCGGATTCCAGTTCGTCGAGGAGGTCGCCGACGAGATGCCGACCCTGATCATGTCCACGAACGAGGACAACAGCAAGAGAGCCGAGGAGATGGGGATCAGGTTCATCGACAAGAACTCCGACACCATGCTGCAGGAGCTCAGGTCGTTCTTCCAGGGACAGCTGGGGTTCGGCGACTTCATCTTCATGAGGCCCGACGGTTCGGAACTGGACAGGGCCGCCGATGTTCGGGAGTTCATAGACGTTGTCGGCAACATCCCGCCGGAATCGATACGCCATCACGCCTCGGAACACCACTTCTCCAACTGGCTCATGGCCAGGGGGGAGATCACGCTCGCAACCGACCTGAAGCAAAAGCGGGTATCTGATTTCGGAGATGCCGAGGAGATCAGGACCTACCTCCTCGACGCCATTCACGAGTCGAGACGCATCAAGCAGCTAGGGATCATCACCGACTTCGAGCAGCAGGAGTTCGAGTTCGAACAGAGCATCACCAGGCTCGGCGGAGGGTCGCTGGGGGGGAAGGGGCGGGGTCTTGCATTCCTTTCAGCACTTCTCAGCAGAACGATGTCTGAGAGGACCATCGGCGGATGCGCGGTCAAGGTCCCGGAGACCCTGATCATCGCCACCGACCGGTTCGATCAGTTCATGGACGATCACGATCTATACGAGTTCATCGAGGAGGTTGAGACCGATGAGGAGGTGAAGAGGTTGTTCCTGGAGAGGGACCTCCCAGAGGACCTGAGGGACTCCCTGCTCCGATACCTCGAGCACGTGGGTCGGCCAATAGCCGTCCGTTCCTCGAGTCTGCTCGAGGACTCCCAGAACCAGCCCTTCGCTGGGATATACTCCACCTATATCCTGCCGAACAACACCGGTGACATCCTCGACAGGCTCGACCAGCTGGAACAGGCGATCAAGCTTGTCTACGCATCGACCTTCTTCAAACGAGCTAAGGCCTACCTGCGCTCGACGGGATTGATAGCTGAGGAGGAGAAGATGGCGGTGGTGATCCAGACCCTGGTCGGAGCGCACAGGTCGGGCCGTTTCTATCCCCTGATATCCGGGGTCGCCCAGTCCTATAACTTCTATCCAATCAGGCCCCAGAAACGGGACGACGGCGTGGTCAGCATCGCCCTCGGTCTCGGCAACATCGTCGTGGAGGGTGGCAAGGTCCTATCGTTCTCTCCCCTGCACCCGTAG
>JANQNJ010000159.1 GCA_028279645.1 Thermoplasmatota archaeon | reverse complement strand
ATCGCAATCCTTGTGGCAATCGCATGTACAGCCGGCCTTGTGGCCGCCATTACATCCGCATTCGCATCGATGATCGTGCTTGTCGGCTTTGGCATCTTTCGGCATGTCAGCACCTGCTTGCGGTGAGGGAGCCGTTTTTCGTATTTCAAGGTTTTTATTTCTCAGACAGCCGGTGTAATGTAGAGGTGACTTTCCATAAGCCTTAAATCTCATGGTGTTCAGAACGATAATCTGGAGGTATACGTGTGTTCAGAAGTACGAGCTTCAGTCAAAGGATCCTCATCATTTTAGGGATCATCTTGGTCCTGCTGTTTCAATCAACGGCAGAAGGAAATCCAATTGTGCTGGACTCGGGTTCCAGCGGCTCTCCGCTGCCTGAGGACAACAACGATCTCCAGTTCAGGTCCGAGGAGATCGATTTCTTCGTCGATGATAAGATCACAGTCCACGCACGATACACGTTCTACAATCCAACAGATCTGACAATTAACGCCCAGATCCTTTTACCAATAACTGGTTATGATAAGTACAGTCCAAAGAACATCACGATATCCGTCGATAGGATGGAGATCGATCATACGATAAATGCCCTTCCTAGAGACTTCTTCAGCAGATACTCTTCATTCCTGTGGAGTGATCTCTCGTCCGCATCGTTCAATCTTACAGTAGGTCCGGTGGATGAGCGAACGGTTCATGTAAGGTATGATCGACGTTTCAAGACCTCGTTCAGTTACGATGATATGCCTGTTTGGAGGTCACATTGGTTCTACGACAGTCTGCCGATCTCCTCGGGGACCAGGTTCAACAGTATACGCTACATCAGTCATACCGCAGTATATTGGAACAACACCATCGACCTCGCCGTATTCAACTTTCATATCGATAAGAGGTGGCTTGATGGGAATCAGACATTCAAATTCCGGAACGTTCCACCTAACTGGAAGATGATCGGTTCGAACGAACGGAACACGACATACCAGATCAGGATCGAAGACTGGAGCTCGAACTTCAATGATATCTTCATAAGATGGAATCAATATCGAACGACCGATGGAAAGGTCCGATACAACCTGGCCGAGACCTCATTGACCATAGCATTGCCACTTATCCTAGTGTTGAACGTCCTGTATCACCGCAGAAGGATGCGACGCGCATGTCTAGCGCTTGAGAAAAGAAGGGAACAGATCCTACAGAAAAGCGAGCGGATCGCAGGAAAGAAATGAATATGGTACCGACCTAATGAGCAACGCTCAATCAAGCTTCTCTTTCAACCTGCTCAGAGTGTTCAACGCCTCCAGCGGCGTCATGGACATCGGATCGATCTCCTTCAGCTCCTCCACCACCTCCTCCGTCGCCTTGTCCATTACCGGCACCTCCTCCTCTCCATCGCCGCTGTCCGGGAACAGCATGACCTGCAGGTAGCGTCGCTTTCCCTCAGCGATGATGCGTTTGCCTGAGACGTCCTCCGCCTCGATCCTTTTCAGCACTTCATTGGCCCGGTCGACGACGTCCTGCGGGACGCCGGCCATCCTGGCGACGTGGATACCGAACGACCTGTTCGTCGATCCTGCGGCGACCTTCCTGAGGAAGATCACGTTGTCGCCCTTCTCCAGGACCTCAACGTTGTAGTTGCGTACCCCTTCCAGGATCTCTTCCAGCTCCGTGAGATGGTGATAGTGGGTGGCGAACAGGGTCTTGGCCTTGACCGTGCTCTGGACGTATTCCGAGACTGCCCAGGCGATGCTCAGACCGTCGAAGGTGCTCGTGCCCCTGCCGATCTCGTCGAGCAGAATGAGGCTCCTTTCCGTGGCGGAGTTCAGGATGTTGGCCAGTTCAAGCATCTCGACCATGAACGTCGACTGTCCGCGTGTGAGATCGTCGAACGCCCCTACCCTTGTGAAGATACGATCGACCATCGGGATACGGGCATGCTCGGCCGGGACGAAGCTGCCGATATGAGCCATAAGCGTTATCATGGCGATCTGGCGCATGTAGGTCGACTTGCCTGCCATGTTGGGCCCTGTGAGAATGATGAGTCGGTGGTCGTTGTTGTTCATCAGCGTGTCGTTGGGGATGAACCCGTCCCTGAGGTGCTGCTCGACCATCGGGTGCCGGCCCTTTGTGATCTCAAGGACATCACCGGTATGCAGCTCCGGCCGCGTATATCCGTATTTGGACGCCGCCGATGAGAGGCCGCATAGAACGTCGAGCTCGGCGACCCTTGAGGCAGCCTCCCGGATCTTGTCGGTGTGGAGCCCCACCTGGTCCCTGATCCCTTTGAACAGGTCCTGTTCCAGCGCCTCGATCTTCTCCTTGGATGCGAGGACCTCCTCCTCCTTGGTCTTCAGCTCAGGAGTTATGTATCGTTCGGAGTTGACCAGGGTCTGTTTTCTGATGTACTCCTCCGGCACCAGGGGCGTGTTCGCCTTTGACACCTCGATGTAGTATCCGAAGACCTTGTTATAGCCTATCTTCAGGGTCTTGATCCCTGTACGTTCCCGCTCATGGGCCTCCATGGAGAGGATCCACTGCCGCCCCTCCTTGCCTATGCCTCTCAGGCGATCGAGCTCCTCGTTGTAACCCTCCCTGATGACGCCTCCGTCCTTGAGCGAGGGCGGGGCATCCGGTGCGATGCCGGTCTCGATGATCATGGCGACATCGCTCATGTCGGGTATACCCTTGACAAGCGAGCCGAGATGATCTGATGACGGCGAGATACCGTCCTTCAAAGCTTCAAGTCTGCTGATGGAGTCCTTTATGCTGACGAGCTCTCTCGGACCAGCGCTTCCGTATATCACCCGGGTGCTGAGCCGCTCCAGGTCCTGCACCCCCTTCAGGTGGTCCAGTATCTCCTCCAGCAGGAACAGGTCGCCTGTAAGCTCCTCGATCCCGTCCAGCCGGTCCGTCAGGTCCCTCGCGTTCATCAGCGGCTGGGCCAGCCATCGTCTCAGCATCCGTCCACCCATCGATGTGGATGTCAGGTCCAGTACGTCCAGGAGGCTGCCCTCCCTTGTCCTGTCCCTGATGTTCTCGAAGACCTCGAGGTTCCGCGTTGTCACCGGATCAAGGGTCATGAACTCGTCGGTGGAGTAGTATACCGGCATTCCGATGTGCTTGCCGGCGGCACCTTGTAACTCCTTTACGTATTCCAGAGCGGCCCCTGTAGCCGCGACCGCCTCAGTCCTGCCGGGGATCCCGTCGAGCCCAATCCCCTGAAGACTGGCTACAGCGAAATGCTCGAGGATGTTCCTTTCCGCCTCGTCCGGGTCGAACCTGAACTGTTCATATCGGTTCAACGTCGTCTCCGACTCGGTGAGCCTGTCCCCTATCCATTCAGGAAGGTCGCTCCCGTCAGGAACGATGCATTCCCTCGGGCCGAGCCTTACCAGCTCCGACAGGATTCGCTCCCTGTCGGTCAACGGTATGCTCGTGCAGGTGAACTCGCCCGTGGAGGTCTCAACGCAGGCGATGCCGAGGTGCTTCTTCCCCTCGTAGAGCGCGATAAGGTAATTGGACCGCCCTTCCTCCAGGAGAGAGTCTTCGATAATGGTTCCGGGAGTTACGACGCGGATGACCTCCCGCTTGACCAGTCCCTTCGCCTTCGCCGGGTCCTCGACCTGCTCACAGATCGCGACCTTGTGCCCCTTCCTGATCAGCTTGGCCAGATATCCTTCAAGGGCATGATACGGTATCCCTGCCAGTGGTATGTTGTCTTTGTTCTTGTTCCTGGCCGTGAGGACGATATCAAGCTCTCTCGACGCGATCTCCGCGTCCTCGTAGAACGTCTCGTAGAAGTCGCCCATCCTGAATAGGAGGATGGAGTCCCTGTAGTTGTCCTTGATGGACCTCCACTGCCTCATCAGAGGGGTCTGTTCGGCCACTCCCAACCACGCCCGCCGGGGATCAGAGTGTGATCACTTGAAGACCGCTCCGGTGAGGGTCTTTGTGTTCGTGATGCCGTTGATGCGCCTGATACGCGCCACTACCAGCTCGCTCAGCTCGGCGAAGTTCTCCGCTTCCACCTTGGCTATGATGTCATAGTCCCCGAACAGGGGATGGATCTCGATAACGCCCTCCACCGACTGCAGGAGCTTGAACACCTCTTTCTCGTGCGGCGGTTCGGTCTCTATCAGTACGAATCCTATTACCATATGAGGTCACCGTGCAATACGGATAAATCTGGTGCTTAATAAACCTTGATACGTGATGATGAAGTTGTCAACGCCCACGCTCCCTCATTGCTGGGACCCATGCTAACAAAACGATCGGACCCGCCCGTCTTCGCAAGTATATGAGCTGCCTGTGGCAGGCCCTCCCTGAACAACCCTCCCACGCTCGACCGTGGATTGGGGCCGATAAGCTATTGCCGAACACCGATGGCTGCAGAAGAAAGCTTACCACACACAATACGATACTGCCTCTTTAGTCCCAATCCATGGCGGTGCCGGGAGTGGACGATACGTATCCTGATAGATGTTGCTCAGTATCGGTCACGAAGGGCGGGGGTGGTAAGATCATAGTCACGAATAATGGACCCATGCATGGATATCGCCAGCATCCACGCTTTCATTCAGCTAGCACCCACCCGACGAGATCTTCACAGGAATGGAGTTCAGATGAAGCTCATAGGGAGTTCCACCGCCCGAGGTCCGCCTGATACCACCCGTTCACCTTTACGTACCCCTTGGCCCTGCTCCAGGAACCACCCATAGTACACAGGTCCTTCCCCTTGTTCACCAACCTACCCTCCTTTCGTCCATCCAGGATCCTGCCAGCGGTCACTGGACCGATCCCAGGGACCCTGAGCAGGTCCGGAAGCTCCATGTCGTTGATCTCCAGCGGTCGAGAGAAATGCTGTTTCGCGCATATCATCTTCGGGTCTGCATCCGGCAGGTTCCCGTCGTCGTCCAGCACGCCCTTCAGCTCGTCCTTCTCGAAGGCGTACTCACGGGCGAGGAAGTCGCACTGATAGAGGCGGTTCTGCCTCCATTTTACGGATGGCGCCCGGTTCTCGAGGGGGGTTCCTCTGACCGGATTGAAGGCTGAGAAGTAGACCCTGCGCATCTCGAGGTCGTCGTACATCCTGAAGGCGCTGTCGATGATTTCCGCATCGGTCTCATCTGTCGCGCCGACAACGTACTGCGTCGTCTGTCCGGCCGGTAGCAATCCCTTCTCCTGGAACTCGGTGATCCACTTCTGCCGCTTCCAGATATCGCCGACATACTCCTTGACGGTGGCAACCTCGCATAATCGCCGTTCAGGCGTTTCAGCGTTGATGCTCATTCGGTCCGCGTATCTTGCTCCCTGTCGGGCGACGTCACGGCTGGCTCCAGGCAGGAGCTTCAGATGGATGTATCCCTTGAAGCCGTGCTTGGACCGGATCAGTCTGACTGCCTCCACCATCCTCTCCATCATCACGTCGGAGTTCCTACCTACACCTGAACTGAGAAATAATCCACGCACCCGCCCCTGTCGAAAAAGCTTCATGAAGAACTCGGCGAACTCGGACGGTCCGAACGATTCACGGCGCCGTCTATGCGGCTGGATGCAGTACTTGCAATCGTAGGAGCATTCGTTGCTCATCAGTGTTTTGAGCAGGGGCGTGCTTCCTCCCGGTGTGACCGCATTGTAGATGAACGGCGCCCTTCTCGCCCTCTCCTGGACGTTGTTCGTGCCCTTTCCACCGCATATGTCCATCTCGCCCTCAGAACCGAGGAAGTTCGCCTTCTCGAGGGAGCCCATCCGATCCCTCCAACCCTCCTTTCAGCCGCACCTCGAGTAACCGCAGCTTGGACAGTGAAAACACCCGCTACCGGGGACCATCGGCGAACAACAGCATGGACACGACCCTGAAACGTGATAGCTCATACTCCTCACAGCCTCCGAGGTCCCCTGGTACCCTTCAAGCTGAACCCGGGGGGCTAGTGAAAGTTCGAAAACGCCACTGGTGCCCACGATGTCCCAGATGATCGGAGCGTTCATTTCCGGAAGACGCCGCCGGCCCCGCCGCCCCCCGCCTTCCCCTTTCCGAGGTTCCTGAGCAAGGGGCCTATCCAGATGATGAGCCGTCCGCCGGTGAGTACAAGGATGATCCCGGTCACAGCGATCGCCAGAAGCAATTGCGGCCATTCAAGAGGTATCCAGTCGATGGGATAGTCCTTCTCCTCCGCCTCCTCGTAATGCTCCTCGATCTCGGCCCCGATCCAAAGGGCAAGGTAGTACAATCCCTGTCCGTAATCGCCGATATCGGCATACGGCTCGAACTGCTCCCTGCCATACCTCCCGACCTTGGCGTCGTTGAGGACACCTTCGAGCCCCAACCCTACAGCGACGAAGTACGTTCCGTCCCCCACCGCCACAACGATCAGCACGCCATTGTCCTTGTCCTCCTGGCCGATACCGTTCTCGTTGAAGACCTCGGTGGCGTACATCGCGATCTCTTCATCGCCCGTTGAGTTTATCACGAGGATCGCCATCACTGTCGAGGTCCCTCTCTCGAGCACCTCGCATACCCAGTAGATGTCGTCGTACCATTCGGAATATTCGACCACACCCTCCTCGTCGGTGATGTAATCACTAAGTACTGGATAATCAGCTGTTACAATCCCGCTACTGGATATCCCTAAAAGGAGCGCGGCGGCCAGCAGGGCCATGAGGACTGTGAACTGTCTCAATTACTGGACCTCCGTTCAGTAGGTCCCGATATCAAGATCCTGGCGACGAGCCGTAGAGGTTCTCCCGTTCCTCGAAGCCGAACATGTTGGCTACGAGGACCCCCGGGAACTTCTTTATCCCGGCGTTGTAGTCCTTCACCGCCTCGATGTACTTGGTCCTGCGGTAGGCGATACGGTTCTCCGTTCCCGCCATCTCGTCCATAACCGCCCTCAATGGCCCCTCGGCCTGCAGGTACGGGTATGCCTCGTACGTTATGATGATATCATCGATCAGGCTCCCCATCTCGTCTGAGACCTCCAACCTTTCCTCGTCGGAACCGGCGCTCATCCACTGCGTACGGAGGGCGGTGATGTTCTCCAGGGTGCTCTTCTCGAACTCCTGGTACTGCTCCGACTGGTTCACAAGCTGTGGGATGAGGTCGAACTTCCTCTCCTCCTGGTTCATGATCTCGTTCCAGTTCCCGTCGATGTCCTCCTCCATCTGGACGAATTTGTTGTAGGTGGAGCCCATCCATATGATGAAGATGAGCAGGACCAATCCTATGATCATAAGCATGACGTTTCGCGGACCGAACTCGAAATCAGCCATCAGGTCACTTCCAGAGGTCATAAGGATGTATGATCGCGGTTAAATACGTAACGATACCACATCGTCCACCGGAAACGTTTATCTAAATCGGTCCGTATTGGCGCCCATGGTCTGCAATCTTCACGATATCGACATAAAGAGGCTGTCCAACATCTTTGACGCCGACAACGAGGACACCTTCATCAGCATCTATCTCGATCTCAACGATCCTAATGGCGAGAAGTTCCTGGAGAAGCGCCGCAAGGCCTGCAGGACGACCCTCCACGGAAAGCGCGATCTCGTGAACAACTTCGATGCGACCTACGAACGCGCCCTTGAGCTCGTCGGGGTCGGCAAGAAGGAGAAGGGGAGGGGAGCCAAGAGCGTCCTGATCTTCGCCTCCGTGAAGAACGATCTCTTCGAGGTCCAGACCCTGGGCGTCACAGTCGACAACCTGATGGTCGTCGACACCTCGCCATATATCAGACCCATCGCCCGCCTTCGCGACGAATGGGAGACCTTCGGCCTTGTCATCGTTGACCAGCAGCACTTCCAGATCTACGTGGTCTCATGCGGCTCCGTGGAGACTGAGGAACGGCTGAAGAAGGATATCATGAACAAACACACCAAGGGCGGCTGGTCCCAGGCCAGGTTCCAGCGGCTCAGGAAGAACGCCATCGACGCCTTCCTTCGCGAGGCGGCCGCCACGACCGAGGAGGTCATGCAGGAGGAGGGGATCGCCAGGCTCGTTGTCGCCGGACCCGGTCATGCAAAGAACGACTTCATCGAGGAGCTCCATCCCAAGATCCAGGAGGCCGTCACTGGCGTCTTCGATTACAGCCAGAAGTCACCTGCGCACGACGCCGTTGAAAGGGCGGTCGAGATGGTCTCGGACGAGGAGAAGGAGGACTCCGACATGGCCGTCGAGAACCTTCAGGCAGAGATCCTCAGGAACGGCCTGGCGGTATACGGTCTGAAAGAGACCAGGGACGCCGTCGCCCAGGGAAAGGCCGAGCTGCTGCTGGTGTCCAAGGACCTCAAGGTCGGCGGATGGATATGCGAGAAGTGCCAGCTCACATCCCCGGGTGCAAGGTCAGAATGCCCCATATGCGGTTCTACCACATCCGAGGTCGACGTCATCGAGGAGATCATCGAGTTCGCCGAGAGGATGGACACCGATATCGAGTTCGTGGCGGACAACGAGGTCCTTCAGGGCCTGGGCGGCGTTGCTGCTCTGTTACGATATAAGTGAGGGGGTCCAGCCCCTTTCGAGAGAAGTCTTATATGAACCCCCGTCAATGATATACATACAGCGATGGCGCACGGATGCCGATGATCGGCGTCTTCATAGTGGCCATCTACCGGGGTAGTGCAGATGACCATCGAGCTTCTCAGGCAGCTCATCGGCGGGGACCAGCGCGTCCTGATGATGGGTCTGGGCAACGAGTTCCGTTCCGACGACGGAGCAGGCGTCCAGACCGTCCGTTGGCTCTCCGAGAGCGGCATACCCGGTCCTTCCGAGGATGGCCCCTCCTTCATGGTCATGGAGGCCGGACGGCAGCTTCTGTCACACGTCCACACGGTGGAGCTGGCACGCCCGTCGGTGATCATCTTCGTGGACGCCGCCAACCTGGGTCTTGATCCGGGGTCCACCGTTATGCTGGGAGAGGAGCAGGTGTTCGAGACCAACCTGTCCACCCACGAGAACAACTTCAGCCTTGTCCTGGCATACCTGAGGAAGGTACTTCCCGACCTGCATTTCTATTTCATCGGGTTCCAGTATTCATCTGAGGAGATGTCTCCCGGGATGAACCTATCTCCGCAGGTGGAGATAGCAGTGAGGACGCTGGTATCCGCCGTCATCGACATCGTGAAGCCTCCGCGACAACCGCCTCCACCCCCCGCTCCGCAGCAGGAGACCAGAAGTGTCTGGCCGACGCAACCTCATTTTCACAGGGGTCCGTGAACGACCTTCTCCTTCCACCGGGACCATAACCTGTTCCAGATCTGTCAATTCAAACGAACAGGTTCACATTCCCTTCGTCAGCTTCAGCGAGGTAGGATGCAACGCCGGCGTACTCGATATCGTCGATGAGCTCCTCCTTCGTTATGCCCATCACGTCCATGGACATGGTGCATGCCACCATCTTGACCCCGAGCGCCTGGGCGCTCTCCATGAGCTGGGGTAGGGTCTGGACGTTCTTCTTGGTCATGGTGTTCTTCATCATCCTTGTACCCATCCCGCCCATGTGCATCTTGGACAGCTTGGCCTTCTCGGGACCCCTGGGCATCATCCGACCGAACATCTTGTCCATGAACGTCTTCTCGACCTTCACCTTCTCCGGCTTTCGAAGCAGGTTGAGCCCCCAGAAGGTGTAGAACATCGTCACTTCGTTCCCCATGGCCGCAGATCCATTGGCTATGATCATCGCCGCCATGGCCCTGTCCAGGTCGCCGCTGAATACGATAAGCGTGTTCTTCGCCATCATTTCACCTCGGTACGATCCGGCTACGTTCAAGCCTTCCTTATCGAGGCGGCGATCATGTCTCCGTTGTCCTCGAGCTTCACCAGCTCGTTACCTGTCTTGCCGCACCAGGCCTGGATGTCGCTGTGAAAGCCGTGGTCCGAGACCTCTATGTGCAGGACGTCCCCGCTCTCCATCGAGTTGATCTTCTTGAAGACCTCGACAATGGGTCCGGGGCACTGCATACCCTTGCAATCGATGTTGAACTCTGCCATCATTCTCACCTTCCTCATTTCATCTAGGTTCCATTGATCGTTATCTTTCATTCCAACCCGTAGGGCCAGCCTTTCGTTCCCGCCTCCAGCACCAGCGCTTTCTCAAAACCGTGATGTTTCAGCCTCAGATACCCCTCGAACGCCCTGCGTCCCACGTTGCACACGACCACCACTTCCTTGTCCTTGTGGTCCTCGATCTCCCGGAGGCGGTCGATCATCTCAACGTAAGGGATATTGATCGAGTCCGGTATCGCGCCTATCATGTGCTCCGGTATCTCGCGGATGTCAAGGACCAAGCCGTCCCATCCCGGATCATCGAGCCTCTCCTTCATCTCGCCAGCGGAGATGCTGTCCATGTATCCCGTCATCTTGTTCGTGAGCACCGTGGCCGCCAGGTTCAGCGGGTTGATCGCCGTGGAGAACGGAGGTGCATAGGCGAAATCCATCTTGGTAAGGTCCTCCACCTTGGCACCCATTGTCAATGCCACCACCATGGCGTCGATCGGCTTGTCGATGGTTCCCCGACCGTGGACCTGTGCTCCTAGCAGCCTCCCGGATCCCCGGTCGGCTATCAGCTTGACGAATATCCGCCTGCTGCCGGGATAATAATGGGCTCTATCGTCTGCCGGAACCGTCACGGATACAGGATCATAGCCCTTCTCCTTGGCTTCCCTGATCCCCAGTCCGGTCCTCCCTGCGGAGATGTCGAAGACCTTGACCACCGTGGTCCCAAGCGTTCCGGGGAACGCATCATCTCCGCCTCCCAACGTGATCGCCGCCACCCTTCCCTGCTTGTTCGAGGTCGAACCCATGGGGACCCACGCCTCGTCGCCGGTGATCACGTGGTCCACCGTGGAACAATCGCCGGCAGCGTATATATCGGGAAGGTTGGTCCTGCCCGATCCGTCGATCTTGATCGCCTTCCGGAGGCCGAGCTCGATGCCAGCATCCTCGGCGAGGGCCGAGTTGGGCGCCACTCCGATGGAGAGGACCACCAGGTCCGCATCGACGGCTCCTCCGGAGGTCACGACCTTCTCCACCGTCCCATCTCCCTCGAACGCCTCCACTTTGGAGGCGGTCATGACCTTGACGCCCTTCTCCTTCAGATGGTTCTGGATGTGGAGGGCCACCTCTGGATCGAAGGGCGGCAGGATCTGTGGAAGCATCTCGACAACGGTGACATCCATACCTTTCTCGGTCAGGTTCTCGGCAACCTCGATGCCGATGAAGCCGCCTCCGACGATGACCACCTTCCCATCGTCCTTCCCCTCAAGCGATGCCTGAACGGAATCGGCGTCGGTCACCGATCTGAGAACGTGGATGCCGCCAAGGTCGATACCGGGGATAGGGGGCCTGACCGGTCTCGCTCCGGTTGCGAGGACCAGTTTACCGTAGGATACGGCCTCCTTGCCACCTGTCTCCAGGTTCGAGACCGCTACGGTCTGTCCATCGGGATCGATGCTCGTCACCCTGTGCCTTGTCAGGACCTCGACCCCGTTGTATCTCTTCAGCTCCTCGGGCGTCCGCACGACCAGCTGCCTCCTGGTCTGAATGACCCCGCCGAGATAGTACGGGAGGCCGCAGCCCGCATAGGAAATGTCCGGGTCCTCTGTAAGGACACCGATGGATGCTGCAATATCTCCACGCCTCGCCTTTGCCGCCACCTTCGTGCCGGCAGCCACACCTCCGATGACCAGGATATCATAGCTCTTCATGATGATCACCTTTAGAACGATAATTACGGTCTCCTCGATCACTGGACCGAGCGCGCCTCCCCCTTCTCGATGCATCGTAGAAGGCCGCAGACGGTCTCGTCCCGTATCATGTAGACATGCTGCCTTCCGTCCTTCTCGTACCTCAGCACCCTGTGCGCTGTCATCGCCTGCAGATGCTGGGATACAAGGGCCTGGTTCAGATCCAGCCGTTCCTGGATCTGCGAGACCGACAGCTTCTCGCACTCCAGAAGAGCGAGTATACGCAGACGGACCGGATGCGCAAGTACGCGCATCCTTGCCGCTGTCTCCTCGAGCCGCTCATCCTGCATCGTGAGGACCGTTGTTCCGCTCATGCTGACACATAGAGATATTCACATATATGAATATTTGCATATATATGTTGACAGATATCCCGATCCCGTTGTTCAAAAAAGAAAGATGTCCGGGGGCGGGTTGCACGCCGCCCCCGGCGTTCTCAAACGTTTTTCCTTTAGATCGTTCGTATTCGCTCTCGGCTCACCGCTTCCACTCGACGTTCAGGTGGTGCACTGAACAGGAGATACAGGGGTCGTATGCCCTTACGAGCATCTCCAGGGTCAGCTCGATCTCCTTCTCGGGGAGGTCGAGCAGGGTGGGTGCCAGTGCTTCCATGTCCAGCTGGATGTTGGCATGGTTGATGTTCGTCGGGATGATGCAGTTCGCCTGGGTACAGATACCGGCGTCGTTGATGGTGTAGTCGTGGAAGAGGATACCACGGGGCACCTCCACCGCGCCCACGCCCTGTCCGGCGCGGACCTGCACATCGATCCTCTCCTCCTGCAGACCGCGATCGAGCAGCTCGTCGATGATGTCCAGGGAATCCTCGATGGAGTCCACGAACTCGACGACCTGGGCCACGCTGTTCATGAAGGGGTTGGTGTTGATCTTGTGCAGGTTGAACATACCTGCGACCTCGGCCGCCAGCGGATGGAGCTTGTCCTCGTTCAGGTTGAACCTTGCGAGGGCGCCCACCATTAGGCTCTCACGGGCGTGCTTGCAGTACTTGCCCGTGGACTGAGGCACGATGTATTCGTTGGTGATCTCCTTGTAGTCGGGCACCGGATGGCGTCCGGTATCGGTGGAACCGATGTCTCCGTCGTAGAGCGCGTACTCATCGTCCGCCACGAGGCCGACGTACTCGGTCTCGCGCTGGAAATCGGGGAGTTTGCCAGCAAGGGACAGCACCAGTGCGCCGATCTCCTTGGTGGGCTCCACCGCATCGATGAGCTTCTGCTTCTGTGCCAGGAGCTGCTTCTCTGTGGGTATCGAGGAGAAGCCGCCCACCCTCATCGTGATGGGGTGCGTGGTCCTTCCGCATAGAAGGTCCGACATCTCGTTGGCCATCCTGTGGAGCCCGACGATCTTGAGGACCGCGTCCGGGTGAGAACCGACCAGGGGTACGACGCTTCCGACACCCAGGAGGTCCGGGGCTACCAGATACCCAACATGCAGGATGTGGCTCTGAAGGTTCTCGGCGTGCAGGGCGAGCTTCCTGAGCAGAAGGGTCTGCTCGGAGATCTCGACACCCATGGCCGCCTCTGTCGCCTTCAGCGATGCGAGGCCGTGGCCGATCGAACAGATGCCGCAGATCCTGGTAGTGATATGCGACAGCTGGTGATACGGCTTACCTCTGACGAAAGCCTCGAAGAACCTGGGGGCCTCCGGGACCTGCCACTGCACCTTCTCGACTGCTCCATCGCGCGCATTGAGCACGATATTCCCGTGACCCTCAACGCGGGTCACGTGGTGGACGTTGACGTTGACTTCGCTCATCATGATCCCTCCTTTCCATACTGGAAGATACTGAATGCAGCCATCATCTCATCCACCGATACCCCGTACTTCTCGAGGACCTCCTTGTGCGCACTAGTGCGCGGGTCGTCGAGGAAGCCGCGGCAGCCTTCGCAGCCAGATTTGACGTTCGGACAGGCGGAGTTGCACCCGGCCCTGGTTATGGGGCCGAGGCAGAACTCGCCCAGCTCGAACAGGCAAATGTTCTCGTTCTTCTTGCACTCGACACAGATCGCGTAATTGGGGAGCTTCGGAGCCTTGCCCTGAAGGACGTCCGACACGATCCTGGCGAACTCGTCCCTGTCGATGGGGCATCCAGGTATGTAGACGTCGACCTTGACCACCTCATCGATGGGCTTGGCCTTGTCGTAGATGTCCCAGTAGGGGTTGCCCTCGACGTCCGCATCGCCGTAGACCTCATTGAGCACATCCTCCTTGGTGAACTCGTTCCTGAGGGTGTGGACGCTGCCGTCGACGGCGCATGCGCCGTAGGCGACGATGATCGAGGCGTTCTCCCTTATCTTCTTCAGCGCCTCTGCGTCCATGGGGCGCTGGATGCAGCCCTCGATGAACGCGATGTCATAGTCGTCCGAGTGCTCCTTCATGACCTCTCTGAATGACACGAGATCGACGACGCCGAGCAGGTCGATGACCGCCTCCTCCAGGTTCGCGATCTGGAGCTGGCAGCCCTCGCAGCAGGCGAAGTCGAAGAAAGCTACTTTTGGTTTCGTCATTAGAACGCCTCCGGAAGATCCTTCATATCTGCATAGTTGAACACGGGCCCCTCCTTGCAGACGTAGACGCCGTTGATCTGGCAGTGTCCGCACTTGCCGATACCGCACTCCATCCTCCTCTCGAGCGAGACGATGATGTTCTCATCCGGTATACCGGCCTCCTTGAGGTCCCTGATTACGAACCTGTACATGATCGGCGGGCCGACCACGATGGCGGTCGTATCGTTCGGATCGAACTGGACCTGCGGGATAAGGGTGCCGACAACGCCGACGTTGTGCTCCCATTCCTCACCCTCCGGGCAGGCGTCCACGGTGAACTTGTGCACCAGGTCGTCCCTGCCTTCCCAGTCCTTGACCTCGCTGCCGAAGAGCAGCTCGCTCGGGTCCTTGCAGCCGTAGAGGATGGTGACCTCGCCATAGTCCGCCCTGTTCCTCAGCACGTGGTTGAAGAGCGACCTCATCGGGACAACTCCGAGACCGCCTGCGATGAACAGGAGGTTCTTGCCCTTCAGAGCCTCGGCGTCGAATCCGGTACCGAGCGGTCCGCGGATCCCGATCTTGTCCCCAGCGTCCATGCCGTGGAGCTTGCCGGTGACATCGCCGACCTTCCTGACAACGATCTCGAACGTATCGCCGCCTGGTGCCGAGGAGACCGAGATCGGTGCCTCGCCCACGCCGAAGATCGATATCTCGACGAACTGCCCCGGGCCATGGCCCAGCGGCATACCGTCGTCGAGCTTGATCTCGAAGAGCTTCTCCTTCTCCGTCATGGTCTCTGTCCTGACGATGGTCGCCGGTCTCGGGACCATCGCGAGCCCCTCTGCAGCGGGTGCTGCCTCGGGTATCGGGAGCGGCTTCGGAACACCCATCGAGGATGTCACTAGCTTGTTCATCACGTCCGACGGATCTGCGATATCTGGCAGACAGGCTGAGACACAGCGGCCGCATCCTACGCATGCCGTGAATCCGTACCTCTCGGGGATGTACATCCCCTTCCTGTAGATCCTGTGCTGGTATCTCTCCTTGATACCCTCACGGAAGACCTCTCCGCCGCCGACGAGGGAGAAGTCCCTCATCATGCAGCCGTCCCAGGTCCTGGTCCTGACACCGGACTCAAGGTTGAGCGCCGCGGTGTCATTGACATCGAAACAGTAACATGTCGGACAGACAAGGGTGCACGAACCGCATTCGAGGCACTTGTCGGATTTCTCCTCCCAGACAGAGTGCTCGTGGTTGTTCGTCAGCAGCCCAGGCCAGTCCGCCTTGTCCACGTCCACGCTCTTCGAGTAGCCGCTGGCAACTCCCTCTCTCAGGCCGGCGACCCTCGCCTCGACGCTGTCGTCAGCTGCGCCTGCGTTGGCATAGCTTGACAGCAACGAGCCGCCCTTCTCCGATCCGACGTCCACGGCGACGGAGTCGCCAAGGTCGGTCACGAGAAGATCGTATCCGGAACCTGACACGTTGGTCCCCATGCTGCCCGCGAACGAGTCCTCGGAGACGTTCAGGATGTCGGATGCGATGATCAGGGTCTTTTCCCTTCTGGCCTTATACAGTTCGTCGGTGGTATCTCCCAGATAGACCTTGTCCATCTGCTCCATTGCGACAAGGTCGTATGGATGCACGCCGATGACTATCCGCGGAGGGATGTCGACCATCTTGTCGACCGAGAAGGCCGATGTGAGGTCGTACTTCATCATATCCTCGTAGACAGGGAGGAAGTACTTCTTCGGAGGCAGGATCGTAACATCGTAGTCCAGCCTCAGCTCCTCTGCCGAGTCCAGCTCGTCGAAGACGAACTTCGGACCCTTGGACTTGACCCCAACGATCTCGCTGGGATCCTCGCGAATAAGCCTATCGACGAAAGATAACCAGTCACTTTTGCTCATTACTTGCATAGTAACATCACCCCTGGTTACTCACAGTCGCTAATATAAGCTCTGGAGGTAACCGGAGTATACGTTTTTTTGATATAATAGTTTTGGTGAATGCATGGATAAAAGTGAGCCAGATAGCCGGCTACAGCGACCGGAACCTCATCTTCGGACCCCGCCGTTCAAGATTATGAGAATAACTCCGGAGTATCGGTACATATTGCCAAACATCCCCTAAAGGTCCGTCATCGCCGATCCCCATCCCGCCCATCGTCATCGCCATCGTGGTCGATGTCCCGATGCCCTTTCGAACCTATCGGATCCACCTGATCGACACCTCGTTGGACAATCGCCCACATGTCGATCATGTGCGATCGACGAACATCTAGAGGGCGTTCGACCGGGTCCGGCCCCTTCTGGCAAAAGGTTTTAATCCCCGGTTCGTATCGCCCCCACGGACGTGGTCCAATGAACCTTAAGCTCACCGAGGAACAGAAGCTCATCCAGAAGACCGTTCGTGAGTTCTGCGAGACCGAGATCAAGCCGATCGCGGGCGAACTGGAGAAGAGCGGAGAGTTCCCGTTCGATATCATCAAGAAGGCTGGAGCCATCAACCTGCTGGGGATGACCGTGGAACAGGAGCACGGCGGGTCCGGCATGGACCGGATCAGCTACGTCATCGCATTGGAGGAGCTTGCGAAGGTGAACGGCGGAATCGCCCTTACCCTCGAGGCCCATAACTCCCTGGGCGTGGCCCATATATACGAGAACGGCAACGACGCCCAGAGGGAGAGGTACTTCCCGGGTCTGGTCGCCGGAGATCAGATGGCCGCCTGGGCCCTGACCGAGCACAATGCGGGCTCCGACGCATCCGGTACGCAGACGACGGCGGTCCTCGAAGGGGACGAATGGGTCCTTAACGGCACCAAGACATTCATAACCAACGCCCGATATGCCGATGTTGTCGTCGTCATGGCCGCTACCGACAGGAGCAAGGGCGCGAAGGGCATCTCAGCCTTCATCGTGGAGAAGGACACCCCGGGCTACACCCTGGGGACCGATGAGGACAAACTGGGCCTCAAGACCTCTGTCACCAGTGAACTCTTCTTCGACGACTGCCGGATACCAAAGGAGAACATCATCGGGCAGGAGGGCAACGGATTCATCGGCGCGATGAAGATCCTCGACCGGGGCAGGACAGCGGTCGGCGCCCTCGCCGTGGGGCTCGCACAGGCCGCCGTCGACGAGAGCGTCAAGTACGCCAAGGAGAGGGAGCAGTTCGGTCGCCCCATCGGCAAGTTCCAGGCGATCCAGTGGCTCCTAGCCGAGATGGCGACCAAGACCGAGGCCGCCCGAGGCCTCGTGCAGCACGCTGCATTCCTCGAGGACGCCGGTCGGAAGTTCACCACAGAGGCCAGCTACGCCAAGCTGTTCGCGGCCCAGACCGGGATGTGGGTCACCACACAGGCGATACAGATACACGGTGGTTACGGTTACACCAAGGACTACCCGGTGGAGAGGTTCTTCCGGGACGTCAAGCTCATGGAGATCGGAGAGGGGACCAACGAGGTCCAGCGCATGGTCATCGCGAGGAACATCCTGAAGACCAGATAGATGCGGAATACCCGAGACCCGATGCTCGAACACAAAGGGACCGACATGAACGACGTTCACCGACAAAAGAGGCGAGACAGATGGGAAATGACGACTTTGCTACTGTGATAAACTGCATGGACGGAAGGACGCAGATCCCCGTCAACGAATGGGTCCGGGCCGAGATCGGCGCGACCCATGTCGACACCATAACCGAAGCTGGACCCAACGGGATCCTCGCGAACCGCCAGGAGCCTCTGGCATCCACCATCAGGGACCGTGTCATGATCTCCGTCAACGACCATGGTTCGAAGACCATCGCCCTGGTCGGGCACTACGATTGTGCCGGGAACCCGGGTCCGAAGACCCATCAGAAGGGTGACGTCCTGAAGGGACTGGAAACGATACGCTCTTGGGGTCTTCCGGTCCGTCTGATCGGCCTGCTGGTCGGCGATGACTGGTCGGTCGAGGTCGTGGCCGACTCCGGCTCCGCGCCGAACAGGGCCAAGACGGGCACTGGCGCCGTCGCCTGATCCGTCTGATTCATGCACTGGCGCCGTCGCCTGATCCGTCTGATTCATGCAATGGCGCCGTCGCCTGATCCGTCTGATTCATGCAATGGCGCCGTCGCCTGAACTGGTATTTAGAAAACCAAAGGCTGTTAGTTGAACGACGGGCATTGAGGCTTGGAACCTAGAGGTCTGGAGCGAATTCTTATATAGAATAGCCCCCTTTTTCCTTTAATACTATTAGCGACCGTAACAGGCAGGCTCGGGCAGCAGGTCTAATTATATCGTCCTGGAGAACTGAACCACATGATGGAACAACTCAACGGAAAGCCCATTCGCGAGGGCATCGAAGGGGACTTCAATTCCATCATGAGGGGGTACAAGATCACTGGCTACATGATGATCAGCTCGCTCGAGGCTCCCAAGGAGGCCGCGATAATCTTCAACGACGGAGAGCCCATCGGCGCCGAGCTCCTTTCCGAATCGGCCCATCTGATGGGTCCCGAGGCTCTTACCGAGATCGTCAAGTTCGAGGCCTCACTGGTGGACGTCTTCACGGACGACCTCGCCAACCTCGAGGCAGTCATAAAAGGCTCTCCGATGTGCTCCGTGAAGAAAGGCGCCGATGCCCAGAGAGAGCGCGTTCGGGCTCGCCGGGTCGAGATGATGGAGAAGCTGAAGAGATCGAAGGCCGAGGCCGCGGCACCGCCTGCAGCGGCGCCCGCCCCCCAGCCCCCTCCGCAACAGGCTCCACCCCGGGCCCCGCCGCGCGAGAAGGCG
>JANQNJ010000154.1 GCA_028279645.1 Thermoplasmatota archaeon | reverse complement strand
CGACCTCCTCGCACAGTCCGGCGTACTCCTTCTCCACCTCTCCCGTCGTTGTGTAGGCCTCCTTCGTCAGCTTCTTCGCCACCGCGAGGAAGGTGAGCTTCTGGTGCAGGTCCATGTCCGCGAGCAGCTCCTCTCGCATCACTGGCGATATGGATGCCTTGGCCATCCGGACGTCTTCCACCGTGATGACCTCTCCGCCCCTTTCATCCACAGCAAGGCCGGCCCGTTCCAGGAGCTCGATGCTGAAGCGGGCGTCGCCGGACTCCGAGGCGATGTCGGCCATGAGGTCGACGACGTCGTCGGTCCACGTTCCGTCCTTGAGGGCGAGGCCGCAGCGCTGGAGCACGATGTCCCTGAGCTCGTCGCGATTGTACTTGCTCAGGTTCATTATGTTGGAGCGTTTGAAGGTGCTCAGACTGGCGGTGTCCAGCATCTCAAGGGCGTGCTTCTGCGAGATCAGTATGAGCGATAACGAGCCTTTCGCGTCGGGGTACTCGTCGTAGAAGCGTGTGAGGAAGTAAACCAGATCGGAACCCTTTCGCTGGATGAGGTAGTCGACCTCGTCGAGTATCACTATGAGCGACGTGCCGGTCCGGGTGAGGTGGCCCTTGAGTGTCTCGAGCATCTCGGTGACCGAGTAGCCCCTGTCGGGGAAGAAGGTGAACTCGTTGAGGACCGCGAGGAGCGCGGCTGCCGGTGAGTTCCGTCGGCGGCAGTTGACGAGAACGGTCTTCACGGTGAGGCCCTCCTCCTCGCCGAGATCGCCGAACTCGCGGGTGAACCAGCGGGCGAGGACGGTCTTCCCAACGCCGACCTTTCCGGTGATGAAGACGTTCTGGCTGCGCCCCTCCAGGACCGGTCTGAACAGGAGGGCCAGCTTCCGCTGGGCCTCCTCCCTGTGGATGAGGTCCTGGGGCACATACTCGAAGCTCAACTTCGAGTAGTCCTTGAAGACTCCCTTCTTCGTCATGAGGTCCCTGAGGGGCATGGCCGCTTGATGCAGTTCTACCGAGATAAATCTTGTGATGTGGTTCCCACCGGCACGGCGACGGGAACAACCTTTTAATGCTTGACTGAGATTCGAAATCGATGTCCCCGGATATCAGTTACGAGAGCCTCCGCGATATCTACGAGGAGGAGCGGAAGTACAAGCGGTTGACCCGGCTTCCACCCGCCTTCTATCCCAACACACGAAAGGCCCTCGATTCCGATCCGAGCCTGGGCGACAGGGAGAGGCGGATGATGGCGAAGATGTTCAGGGAGATCACGGCCATCAGGTCCAGGAAGCTGTGCCTGCTGGCGTTGTCGGCGGTCACGGTGGGAGCGAAGGACACCGAGCGCCTCCCTCCGGAGGAGGAGGACGTCTACCGGCAGATGCGCCGGCTCCTGCAGGAGCACTACGAGGGATTGAACGGGATCAGCAAGGAGCCGCCGGCGAAGAAAGCGGAGGACGCCCAGGTCGAGAGGCCCGTGGAAGATCATCCCTCCTCGACCACCTCACCGGTCCCCGATCCCACCCCCGAGCCGGAACCGGCATCGGACGACCCTGTCTCGAGGCCGGGAAACGCTGCTGAGGCCGAAGACGGGGAACCGTCCGGCGACGTCCTCGTACGCGCCCTTTCCGACATCAACCCCTTCGCTCTCAACGAGAGGATCTACGAGATCAAGAAGGACGACGTCCTCACGCTGGACAGGAAGGCCGCTGACCTGCTCTCGAAGGCAGGGAAGATAACCGTCCTCGACGTCGACATGGAGGGCTGAGTTGGACCTCGGTCAGGAGAAGGCGGCAAAGGTCCTCGCCGACTGCGAATCCGTTTTCGTCATATCACACATCGATGCCGACGGGATATGCTCCGCCGCCATTGCAGATATAGTTCTCACAAGGGCCGATATCACACATTCCATCGCGTTTGTGAAGCAGCTCGATGACACGGTCCTCAACAGATTACCTGATGCTCCGCTCTGGTTCACCGACCTGGGCAGCAGCGCTCTGGACTTCCTTGCCGATCGGAAGGCGGTTGTCACCGATCATCATCAGATAGCCGGCGACTGGCCCCCGATAGAGAAGGGCGAACGTTCCACGTTGGACGCCTTTGAATCTCCCACCGAATGCCACGTGGTCAATCCCCATCTGAAGGGACTCGACGGCGGTGTCGAGATCTGCGGCGCCGGGACGACGTTCCTCGTCGGGAGGGCGATGGACAGGCAGAACGAGGACCTGGCGCACATCGCCGTGGTCGGCGCCATCGGCGACCTGCAGGACAGGCGGTCCGGCAGGCTCGAGGGGATCAACAGGGCGATCCTGATGATGGCCATCAATCATGGTACCATCGGTATCATCGAGGACCTCAGGTACTTCGGCCGTGAGACGAGGCCGCTGACCAAGTTCCTCCAGTTCGCCGAGGACCCGAAGATCCCCGGCATCGACGGCGAGGACACCGCTATGAGGTTCCTCTCCGGGCTGGACATTCCGACGACCAGGGACGGCCATCCGCTGAGGTGGATCGATCTTGACGATTACGAACGGCAGTCCGTCGTCGAACGGATCACCCAGCTGGTGCTGATCGAGAAGGGCGAGGTTCCGTTGTCATCCATCCTGGGCGAGGTGTATCTGCTGCCGGAGGAGGACCCCGGCACCCCACTTCGCGAGGCCAAGGAGTTCGGTACCCTGCTCAACTCCTGCGGCAGGTACGGCTTCTCATCTCTGGGCCTCGATGTGCTCAGGGGCGACCGGACCGACTCTTACCTACGAGCGTTAGACCTGCAGAGGAACCACCGGCGTAACCTGATGGACGCCCTCTACCAGGTCCGCGAGCGCCTCGACCGCCAGGGCGATCTCATGTTCTTCGTGTCGCCCCCGTCGGTGAAGGAGACCATCGTAGGTATCGTCGCCAACATGCTCCTGGGCCGTAGCGATGTACCGGAGCTGCCGATCTTCGCCTTTGCAGAGGCGACCGATCCGTTCTCGGAGGAATCGATGATCGTGGTAGGTGATGCCCATGTCATCGAGGAGGCGGTACGGCCCGACGAGGAGCAGGAGAAGCTTCTCAAGGTGTCGGCGCGCGGACCGCGTTCGCTCGTCGACCGCGGGCTTGACCTGGGCGTGGTCATGAGGACCGCCACCGCCGAGGTCGGTGGCTTCGGAGGCGGACACAACATCGCCGCAGGCGGTGTCGTTCCTGCCGGTACGGCCGAGACCTTCATGAGAGCTGCCGAGAAGGTGGTCGAGGAACAGCTCGGACCGGGATGGGCTCGTCCCTAGATCGTCATCGGCAGGATGAGGAACCTCCATTGAATCGATACAATTCTTCCAGTGACAGCAATGCCTGGCTCGATGAAGCGAACGTTCGCGGATTGGACGAGCGATGCTCCTACCATCTACGTTTTACGAACAGGGCCATCATCATGAGGCCGCAGGCCACAAGGGGTAGTTCAAAGCCCGGCAGCCAGCTGTCCTCCTCCTGTTTCGGATGCTTCACCATGACCCATATCTCCACCTCGGGAGAGTACTCACCTGACGAGAGCGCGCGGACCTTGATGGAGTAGTTACCGTTCCTGAGAAGGCCCACTTCCCACGTGTAGTACCATCGGTCGTAACTCCCGTTCATCGGCGTGGTCGCATCCCATGAGCCGTTGTTGATGCTTATCTCGACCAGGTCGATGGTGCCGAAGTCCGATGTCGCCGTTCCGGTGACGTTGATGCTCTTCTTGATCTTGTCGCCATTGCCCGGTGTGTCGATCCCGGCGCTCACGTAGGAGGAGCCGCCTCCACCGTTGGTGGGGAAATCCTGATCGATCCCCAGCATGACCGCGAGGAAGGTATCGACGATCCCGTAGCCGTAATCGCCGTTGTACTTGCTGCTGAGATGAGGATGCGACGGCTCGCCCCTCGCCTCCGCCGTCTTGATGAGGATCTCCTTTACCTCGGCCGGGGTCAGATCGGGATTGGCCTCCAGCATGCATGCGACAACGCCGGCGATATGGGGGCAGGCCATGGAGGTGCCGGTCATGTTCGTGTAACCGTTGGGCTGTGTGGTCCCCTGGTCCACCTCGCTGTGCCGCGGGGCCATTATCCGGGTGCCAGGTGCCGAGATCTCGGGCTTGAGCTCGTCGTAGGGATCATCGTCCTCGTCGTCCTCACGGGGGCCCCTGCTGGAGGAGCTCGCTATCTCGTCGTCCTCCCGGTCCTCGGTGTTCATGTCGTCGATGTTGGCGACGGTTATCACCTTGTCGGCCGCTCCCGGGGAGGGAAGCCCATTGTTATCGGGTCCGGAGTTCCCTGCAGCGACCACGACGAACAGGCCTTGGTCCACAGCCTGGTTGGCGGCCTGTGAGTTCGTGTCGGACCCGTCGGATGAACCGGTGGCCTGGCCGTAGCTCAGGCTGATGATCTTGATATCATAGGTCTCCTTGTTCTCTATGCACCACTCGATCCCTTCCTGCAGGGACCAGGTGTTGCCCACATCGGTGCCTATCTTCACGTCGACCAATTGTGCGTCCTTCGCCACGCCGATGTAGTCAGAATCGCCTCCGCTCCCGATTGCCGTCCCGGCGCAGTGGGTGCCGTGTCCGTGTCTGTCATCCGGATTGCCAGTGATGACGAAGCCCGGGTTCGACAGGTCCACGCCCGCCACGAACTTGCCCGAGAGCGACTCGTGGTCGTCATCGACCCCGGTGTCGAGGACCGCGATGACGATGTCCTTGCCGGTGTAGCCCTTGTCCCATGCGGTTTTAGGCGAGTAATGACCGTTGCGCGCCGTGATCGCCTCGGCGCTGACGTCGAGCATCGGCTTGAGCTCCATCTTCTTCTCGACCAGGACGACGTGCGGAAGGTCGGCGATCTCGTCCACAAGGCGTACAGGTACTCCGTGGGCCGAGATCGACCACAGGTTGTTCATGCGGTAGTAGATATCGATCCCGAGGTCCTCGATCATTCCAACGAGGCGATCGGTCGGTGCCCGGTCGAGCTCGATATAGATATCGACGGTGACATCCGATCCTCCCTGTGCCAGCTGGTCGATCTCGTCGTGGATCCGGTTCGCGTCGACATCCACCTGCCCCAGGTACCTCTCTGTGACGAGGCCCCAGACCTTTCCGTACCTACCCTCCTCGACGTCGGGCGCACTTCCATCCGCCCCCATCGGGACAACAGGGAAGGCCGACGTCACAAGAAGGAGGATGAACATGAATGAGAGAACGATGTAGCTCTTCATCTGCAACACCTTCTGACGATCTAACGTCGCAATGACCCTTTTAATATATGTATTCAATGGTAATAGTTGTCACATTCCGTACATGGAGATTTCGGTCCTCCCAGTCCTGTTCAAACAGGATTAAATAGGCGGACATTTCTTCTATCCAGCGTCATGACGGGCAAGGACAAGGGGGAGCCGCCGAAGGCCAAGGTAAAAGGGGAGGAAGGGACGGTCAAGGGCTTGGACGCGGCGTCGATCCCAAAGGTTGCAGATCGACCTGCCGAGTCCAGGGGCTGGACCGCCTTCAAGCTGATCTTCCCCTTCGCCCTTTCCGCCCTCTTCATCGCTCTTCTCTATATATCCCTCGATTGGCGGTACTTTGCCCGGCTAGGCAGCGCCATGGTGGCGTATTTCTTCCCGCCCCTGGGCAAGGAGAGCGTCATCCCCATCGCTATAGGGGCCGGCATCGAACCGCTGATGATCGCCCTCACGCTGACGTTCATCGACACGGTGGTGGCGATCTTCCTGGCCTGGAACTTCAAGTACATCCTCAAGGTGCCCTTCTTCGGCCACCTGCTCAGGTACCTGGAGAAGAAGGGCAAGCAGCTCCTACGGGAGAAGAAGTGGGTTAGCGGCGCCGCGTTCACGGCCGTGGTCCTGTTCGTGATGGTCCCGTTCCAGGGGAGCGGGGGGGCGGGGGCGTCGATATTCGGCAACATGATCGGCATGAAGCCGGGCCGGATCATACTGGCGGTGGAGATAGGCGCCCTTTCCGGTACGTTGATGATAGCATATCTGTCATCGACGGTCATGGAGCTCGTCGGAAAGAGCCTGATGGCCGGCATGATCGCCCTCCTGGTCATCGTTATCGTGGGCGTCGTCTACTATTTCAAGAAGGACGAGGTCTCCGAGTACTTCGGGGAGAAGATGGAGGCCAGGACGGAGCGCAGGGAGAAGGAAGATCAGAAGGAGAAATAGGCCCCAAGCCCGACCGAAGCGCAAACAAGATAAGTATAATAGGACCATATCAACGTAAAGAGGCGGTAAGATGAAGGCACTGGTGACAGGAGGCGCAGGTTTCATCGGTTCGCATCTCGTGGACCGGCTGATCGACGACGGATACGACGTGACGGTACTGGACAACCTTTCCAGCGGCAAGCTCGAGTTCCTCGAGCCCCTGGACCGGATGGAGTTCATCGAGGCCGACCTCATGGACGCCGGAGAGCTGGACCAGCACGTACGGGGCAAGGACATAGTATTCCACATCGCTGCGAATCCGGACGTCCGGCTGGGCTCCGACGACACCAAGGTCCACATCGAGCAGAACCTCATCGCCACCCACAACCTCCTCGAATCCATGAGGAGAACCGGGGTCGAACTGATCGCGTTCACATCCACTTCGACGGTCTACGGCAACGCTTCCATAATTCCGACTCCCGAGGACTACGGCCCCCTGAAGCCGATATCGCTCTACGGCGCATCGAAGCTCGCCGCAGAGGCGATCATATCGGCATACTGCGACAACTTCGACATGAAGGCCGTGATGTGGCGCTTCGCCAACGTGGTCGGTCCGAGAAGCACACATGGTGTTACCTACGACTTCGTTCACAAGCCCAGGATCTCCATGGTCTCCGAGTCCGCCCTGAGCT
>JANQNJ010000146.1 GCA_028279645.1 Thermoplasmatota archaeon | reverse complement strand
TTCTTCGCCTTGACCGCCTTCCTCTTCTTCACAGCCTTCTTGACCGGTTTCACCTTCGGTGGCTCTTCCGGTTCGTCCATGAACCCTTCCTTCTCGGGCTCGTATCCGGGCACGTCGACCTTGGGCTTCTTCACCGCCTTCTTCACCTTCTTGTCCCGCTTGACCTCCACCTCGCTCCTGTTGATGATGGCGAAGACGCCCTCGAAATCGCCCTTGTCGAAGGCCTGGTGGGCCTGCTCGATGAAGCGCTCGAGCCTCCTCTGCTCCACAGTGTCGGCGGAATGGTACCTCTCCTCCAGGAACGAGATCGCGTTCAGCGCGTCGGAATGCATACGCAGGAGGGAGTTGGCCTTGTCGATCCCCTGGTTGGCCAGGTTCGCCCTGAGCTCCAGGTTGGCCTTCGGGTTCCTGGCCTTGGTCAGGAGGAGCTCCACCTCCTCGGACGGGATGTTGTTCCGCTTGAGCATGTTGATCTGATAGCGCAGGTGGATGATGCTGTTGGTGTACATGGCGTCGCCGGAGAAGAGGTAGACCAGAGCCTTCTCGGCCGATTCCAGGGCCTCTTCCGTGTCCCCGTACCTGTGCTTGTCGAAGTGGTGCTTCGCCTCGATCAGGTAGTTCTCGGCGTCCTTGACCGGGTACCGTCTCTTCTTGCCCGAGGCCACGCCCGCCTCGACGCTGTGCATCTTCTTCATGATGGCCATCCTGCGGTTGCTCATCTTGATGTAGACTCCGAATGCTATGAGCGCACCCGCCAGGATACCTATGATGATCGCAACGATTATTCCGAACCTGATCTCGTCATCCTTCTCGTCCGAGGGCGGCTTTGCGGCCGCCTCCTTCTCGTGCTTGTTCGGATCGAAGGGATGATGATCGAGCGTCAGACCGGTGGTGGAATCGGCCTGTGTCAGATTGCCGTTCCACGCGTCCGGGTAGCCGTCGTTGTCCGAATCCTTGCTGGCAGCGGGGTCGTCGGGGAAATCGTCGAGCCTGAGCCCGGTGGACGAGTCGTCCTTGGTCATCCCCTTGTTCCACTTGTCGGGATACCCGTCATCGTCGCTGTCCTTGCTTGCGGCCTTGTCCGAGGGGAAGTCGTCGAGCCTAAGCCCGGTTGTGGAGTCGTTGGCGTTCTTCCCCGGGTTCCACTCGTCGGGATAGTAGTCGCCGTCGGTGTCTACGTGGGCTGCAGTATCGTTGGCGATATGATCTAGCTCCAGGCCAGTGGTGGAATCCCCGGCGTCCTTGCCGGCCGCCCAGCTGTCCGGATAACCGTCGTCGTCGTCATCGGCGCCGGCAGCGGGATCTGTCGGGAACATGTCGACGGTCAGTCCGGTGGTCGAATCACCAGCACCTTTTCCGGCGTTCCAGACCTCGGGATATCCGTCCCCGTCGGCGTCCTTGGAAGCAGCAATATCGTCGGGGAAATCGTCGAGTTCAAGCGCCGTTGTGGAGTTCAGGGGCCCCATGCCAGGGTTCCATTCGTCCGGGAACCCGTCGCCGTCGGAGTCCTTGCTCGCTGCCGGGTCGTTCTTGAAAGCGTCCCCGTCGACCCCGGTGGCGTTATCGCCGAACCCGTCGCCGTCGGTGTCCTTCCACTGGGAGATCTCCTTGGGGAACCTGTCGGGCTGGAACGCGTACGACACCCAGATGCCGACATCGCGGCTCCCGTTCCAGGAGCCGTTGTCCCAGTTGTCGCCCCATCCGTCGCCGTCGGTGTCGGACCACTGGCTCCCCTCGTACGGGAAGTCGTCCAGGGTCAGGAACAGGATCGAGTCGCTCTCGTCCTTGCCCGGGTTCCAGGCGTCGGGATGTCCGTCGCCGTCGGTATCTTCATGCGCAGCCGGGTCGACGGCGAAGAAATCCTCCTCTAGGCCGAGGGTGGAATCCCCCGGACCCATCCCCGCGTTCCAGATCTCCGGATATCCGTCGTCGTCGATATCGGACGCCGCGGCGGGGTCGGTCGGGAAGACGTCGATGTACAGGCCGGTGGTGGAATCGGTGCTGTTCTTGCCCGGGTTCCATTTGTCCGGGAAGCCGTCGCCGTCGGAATCGTTATGGGCCGCCCTGTCCAGCGGGAGCTGGTCGATGATCAGGTCCTCCGTGGAATCACCGGGACCCTTGCCGACGTTCCATTCGTCGGGATATCCGTCCCAGTCGGTGTCGATGTGGGCCGCTGGATCAGCAGGGAACGCGTCTCCATCGGTGCCGTTGGGGTTGTCTCCCCAGGTGTCGTCGTCGCTATCGGCCCACTGGTCGCCGTTCTCCGGGAACCGGTCGGCCATGTTGGCGCCGGGATAGAAGATGCCGGGCCATCCGGGAAGCCTGGTGGCATTCCAGGACGCATTGCCCCAGTTGTCGCCGTAGCCGTCATCGTCGGTGTCGTTCCACTGCGTCGCATCGAGGACGAACGCGTCCAGCATCAGTCCGGTCGTGGAGTTGTCCACGGTCATGCCGGGGTTCCAGGCGTCCGGCCTGCCGTCGTCGTCGGAATCGACGCTGGCGGCGATATCGTCGGGGAAGTCGTCCAGCGTGTCGACGACGTCGTCGGAATCGCTGTCCGATGTGAACGCATAGAGATAGTTATCGTCGGAGCCCACCAGGATCCCCTCTTCCAGAGGTGCCGGGGACGTGAAGGTCCATCCTGCGGTGTAGTTCCATTGTTCGTCACCGTCGAGGTCCAGGACATGGACGCCCTGCCCTGTGCTCACGATGATCCTGTCGTCTGCGAGCATGGGCGACGACCTGATCCTCGATCCCATCTCCACCTTCCAGGAGAGGGAGCCGTTCATCATGTAGCACCGGAGGTCGCCGTCCTCGTTGCCGAAGTAGAACAGGCCGTCCTCTGCGGCCGGGGACGAGTATACGTCGCCCGGGATCGTGATGTTGACATCCAGGGTACCGTCGGGCTGGATGACCCTGAGCAGCTCATCGCCAACGGCGATGATCCTGCCGTCGTATATGGTCGGCGCCGCCCTGTAGAACGAGTCCGACCCTATGGTCCAGTTCAGAAGACCGTGGACGGAATATCTGTAGAAAGAGCCCCCGCTCCCGAAGTAGATGAAGTCGCCGGAGGCGGCGACCTCGGTCGGGCTGGTGGGCAGGAACTCGTCCCAGTAGAAATCGCCGGTCTCGTTGACGACCACGATCCGTCCCAGGAACCCGAATATCACGCGCCCCTCGTGATAGGTGGGCGCCGTGGAGATCTTCCCCCCTGCGGTGTAGGTCCAGTTGACCGCGCCGGTGGTGAGGTTGAGAGCGTAGAGGGTCTTGTCCGATGGAACGAAGAGGTTGACATCGTTCATGGCCGGATGGTTGATGATGGAGTCGCCAAGGGTCTTCTTCCATATCTCGGTCCCGTTCGACCGATATACGCAGTAGACCTTCTTGTCGCTGGTCGAGAAATAGACCCTGTCATCCTTCACGAGCGGGCTGTTAACATCGCTGAGCCCGTCGAAGCTCCAGAGGACGGCGAGGTCCTCGGGGATCTCGGCGTCGGAGACGCCCTCCCTGGATGTGGACCCCTGATGGGCTGGCCAGTCGGTCGCAGCCGCACCGACAGCGCATAATAGGAGGAGCAATAGAATTGCCCCGAACACAGAAATTGCAGCGTATCGCCTCATAGGTACCGCGCATAATATTACCTATCTATTATATGAAATTTGAGTGGATTTCCGGCTACCAGGACCATTTTATCGACGAATGTCTGGCCTTTCGTGAAATGACTGGCCAGGCCCTTCGCACCATTCCACGAGGTCTACCTCCGGGACGAAAGTTATAAAAGGACCCGCCCAATCCAACCCCGATGAGTTCCCAGGCGAGATACCGTTGGTTCGTCGTCCTAGCGCTCCTACTGCTCCTGGCGCCCCAGGCGTCCGCCGAGCTCACGGTATCGGAGAAACACTCCGACCTAACGATCCATCCAGGTGAAACCGGTTATCTTTCGCTGGAATTCGAGTACGATGTCGGTCCATCAGGCGGCCCTCTGAACCTGACAATAACCGGACAGATATCGGAATCCTCCTTTGATGCCGGTATAAACAACTGGGTATTTGATGTCTCGAACGACACCGCCTCGTACGACCTCTCTCTGGGAACCTCCAGCTCGAACTCCACTGGCGTGAACTTCATAATTCACACCTCGACCGATAGCGATCAGGGAATACTGAACCTATCCCTCTCCGCGTCCGTGAGCAACGGTACCACCGATGTCCTCTTCAGCATCGAGATCGCCGAGGAGGAGTCTCCGGAGACCGAGGTGACCGTCACCAAGTTCATGCTGGCCCTCTTCCCGCTCATCGTGATCTTCCTGGGGATCGCTCTGTTCAAGCGCGACGGCATGGTCATGTCCCTGGTGGGATGGCTCGTTGCCTCCGCCCTCGCGGCACTGTACTTCCACACCCCTGGCGAGGTCATCATGGGCGCCACCGGCTACGGCATCGTCAAGGCCTTCGGTATCAGCATCGCCGTCATCTTCACGATGTGGATGATCTTCGTCATGAAGGAGGTCGGCGCTCTTGAGGTCATCTCGGCCGGGATAAAACGTGCCGTCCGCTCCAAGGAGGAGCAGGCGCTCTTCATCGGGATCGGCTTCGGGTCGTTCCTGACATCCCTCGGTGTGACGACGCCGGCGATGTTCCCGCCGCTTCTGGTGGCGATGGGCTTCACGCCTTTCGCTGCCGTTGCCATCGCGGTTCTCGGATACAACGCCACGACGTCGTTCGCGCTCCTCTCCATTCCCATCACGCTACCAGCCGGGATCGCAGGTATCTCCGCCGACGACTTCGCCTGGAAGATATCGCTGTACCTGCCAGTGCTCTCCGTCTGTATCTCCATAGCCATGCTGTGGATGATAGGCGGGAAGAAGTCGGTGAAGCGCGGGATCGTACCCGCAGTTCTGGCCGGTCTAGCAATTGCGATCTCGTGCCTTGCCTTCCTCGCCTTCGACATCGTTCCTCTCAGGGTAGTGGGCGTCTTCGCGGGCCTGGTGACCATGATCGCGATCTTCCTCTACCACAAGTATCTGGAGGACCGGGTGAACAGGCTCCTGAAGCGACAGCCCGAGCACCCGGAAGGGATAGAAAAGGCCCTCGACCGGAAGAAGGAGCCTCTTGACGTAAAGCGCCTTCTGTGGGCCCTGTCACCATGGATCATCCTCATGATCCTCGCATCGATCATCAGCTCGCCCGCCATCGACGAGTACCTGTCAGATCTTCCGGGCGAGGCCGAGAACATAACGATCTTCGCCGATCAGACCATCGATCTGAACGTGCTCTCGGAGATCTACACCTGGATCCTGGTGTCGCTGTTCGCCTCACTTATATTCCTGAGGCCGACGAAGAAGCAGTTCAGATCGGCCACCAAGGTCTGGCTCCAACGTATGTGGAAGCCGTTCGTGGCCTTCAGCATGTACTTCGCAATAGCGTTCATCATGTTCTTCTCCGCCATGGAGGTGGTCAACGGCGCCCTTGTCCGGTCGGAGCACTACGTCGACTACAACATGAACCTAATCATGGGCTCGGCGCTGGCCGTGGCCTTCGGAGCGCAGTTCATGTACGTCGCAGGCTCCCTCGGCGTCTTCGGAGCATTCGTCGGCGGTTCCGAGACCGCGTCCAACGTCATGTTCTACGGCGTCCAGCGCCAGGCTGCAGCTCAGACGGGCACCGACTTCATGACCGTCTACGGCGCCCACGCCGCCGCAGGCGGCATCGCGAGCGCCATCACCCCGGCGAAGATCACAAACGCCGTTGTCCTCATCGGCGAGGGAAGAGAGCTCGAGGCGCAGATCATGCGGAAGAACTTCATCTTCGTGGTGCTGATGACAATCGCCATTGGCCTCATGACGGCGCTCTTCATCACGTTGAACCTCTGAGCAGCTGGATCGCGCGTGGTCAACGTCAATCTTTATTAACCAATCAGTGTATCGAAGGACATGCGCCCAGGTCTCGCACAGAAGAACGACTGCGTCATGGTGGTTGTGGACATCCAGGAGCGCCTCTTCCCGCGGGTATGGAACCGCGACGAGGTCCTACAGCGGATGGAGGATTCGATCAACGCGGCCAAGATCTTCAACCTGCCGATCATCGTTACGGAGCAGAACCCTTCGGGCCTCGGCCCGACGGTCCAGACGATCCAGGATCGTCTGCCGCTCTACACCCCGATATCGAAGCTCGAGTTCAGCTGCATGCGGAACCTGGACTTCGTCAACAAGCTATCCACCCTTCAGAGAAGGACCCTGGTCCTCCTCGGCATCGAGACCCACATCTGCGTCCTGCAGACGGCGCTCGACGGCCTCCAGCAGGGGTTCGACGTCCTCGTCCTCGCCGATGCGATATCGTCACAGAACCCCTTCGACCACCACACCGCCCTTGAGCGGCTGGGCCGCGCCGGCGCCAAGGTGACCACGGTGCAGTCGATGATCTACGAGCTCCTCGAGAGCGCCGGGAACCCGGAGTTCCTGGACATCATCAACCTGGTCAAGGGGATGGGCTTAGGCAAGGACGGACAGCTGAGCGATTACGCTTGATCCACACTGATAATACAATCGATCCAACTGCCGCGGCGACGCTGATCCGGCGCGGGCCGTTGCACGGAATAAAAATGGGAGAGAACAAGCATATTGCCGATGTGCAACGCTTAAATATGAAAAGCCTGATAGTGGGGAAGCATTTCTAATATAATAATACGGAGATTAGGATAGATATGTACAAGATGATGAGGAGCGAGGGTGTGATACGCATCCCTCCAGACCGCCTCGGCGAGAACATCCAGGATGTCATCAAGGACATCGCCAGGCTTAGCTTCGAGGGGAAGATAAACAACACCCATGAGCTGACACTCATTGTCACCGACATCCAGCCCGAGGGAGAGGGCCGGATCCTCCACAGCGACGGCGGCGTCTACCAGAAGGTATACTACGACGCCCTCATATTCAAGCCCGAACCCCAGGAGATAGTCGAGGGGACCGTGGTCGAGATACTGAAGTACGGCGCGTTCATGCGGTTCGGACCGCTGGACGGGCTGCTCCATATCAGCCAGATCATGGACGACCACATCGACGTCGACCAGTCCAACGAGCGCCTCGTCGGAAAGGAGACGAAGCGCGACCTCAAGGTCAACGACAGGGTCAGGGCGAGGATCGTCGCCATCAGCATCAACGAGCGGAACCCCAGGGACTCCAAGATCGGCCTCACAATGAGGCAGGTCGGCCTGGGCAAGCTCGACTGGATGGAGGAGGAGAGGAGGCCGCCGAAGGAGGACGACGGCAAGGCCAAGAAGGGGAAGGGAAAGAAGGGGAAGGCCAAGAAGTGAAGCCTACATACAGAGGTGACCTAGAATGTTGAAGGCATGCAAGGTCTGCCATATAATTACGGAACAGAACGTCTGTCCGGTCTGCAGCTCCGAGGTGGAGAAGGACTGGCAGGGATACTGCATAATCCTGGACCACTCCAGATCGGTCCTGGCAAAGAAGCAGAACATCACCTACAACGGGAAGTACGCCCTCAAGGTGAGGTAATGCCAGGCTATCGGCTGCCCGAGGACCTCCGGGACCTCATGAGGGCGACCATCGGCCCAGTTCTCACAGGTACAGCGCTGATCGAGTACCTGGACGGCTTCGAACACATCGTCGCAGTGGGCGATGTCGTTACATCAACGCTTATCGAATATCGCAAGATCCCGGACCTGGCAATCGTGGACGGGAACACGCAAAGAGGTGATGTCATCGAGATCCCGCGTGATCCGTTCGAGGTGGCGGAGGTCAGCAATCCGGCTGAAATGATCACACCGGAGCTGTGGGATGCGGTCGGATCGGCCATCACGAGGTTGACCAACGGGTCCTCGCATCTGATCCTGATCGTCGTCGACGGGGAGGAGGATCTCGCCATGCTGCCGGTGGTCGCCCAGGCACCAGAAGGCTGGGTCGCGATCTACGGATACCCGGGCAAGGGCGCTGCCTGTGTTCCGATCAACGCTGATTCGAAAAAGGCCGTCGCCGACGCATTGGCGGGATTCGAGGAGTTCTAGCCCTCGCAGTATCGGCTACGCTGATATTCGAATATATCTTCTAACGAGATAAATCCCAGCAGAATTCAAGCAACGGCAGGATCACGTCTCTGCGTAGATCTCCGCCACCACCCTCTCATTCGGATAGCAGTGGACCTTCCGTCCCTTGCGCTCGACCCAGATCGCACCCCTCTGGGACAGTTTCTTCACATGATAGTTGACCACCTGGCGGCTGATACCGAGCAGGACCGAGATATCGGTCTCCGGGATCCCCGGGTGGCCCCTGATCTCCTCCAGGACCCTCTCCTCGGTCCTGTTGATGGAGATCGCCTCCCTGGCGGGTACCGCATCCATCGGATAGAAGCGGCGGTACTTGCCGTCGCGTTCCGACTTGATCAGTGCTTCCCGCTCCAGGACCTTGAGATGATACATTATCGTCGCTCTATGCTCGTTGGCGCTTAGCGACAGCCCCTCGAGATGGATCCCGGGCTTCTCGTTGATCTTGTCCATCAGATCGGACCTGAGATGGTGGGAAAGCACCTGGTCCCGCTTGAACCTGGAATACAACGGTATGAGCACCGGCGCCCACTTGTACCTGAACCACTCGCTGGTCAGGACCGAACCTACGCCGGCCGCCGTCCCTGCTGCCACGGCTCCGATAATGACGAACAGGACCAGCTGGTTCTCGCCTCCGGTCGGCTGTCTTATATTGCCCAGACCTCCGGCCTCGACAGTGTCCGGCAGGACCTCGCCGTGATGGCCGTCGCACTCCCATGTCCCCGACACCGTGATCGTCTGCACCGTGACTGGCTCCGAGCCCTCCTCCGGCTCGATGATGAGCGTGAAGCGGATCCGCTCACCGTTCTCCGTGAACGTCATGTTGTTCGGATGTATCCTGTAGATCCATTCCTCCATGTGGACCTCCAGGAATACCTCCACCTCCTCCTCCACCTTCTTGTAGCAGGTCACGGTCCCCTCGAAGATGATCTCGTCATCCTCCGCATCCCCGAGGCGGTCCTCGGAGAATACGACCTTGACCAGGACATCTCCCTCGTATTCGATGACCACGGGGCCACCTTCATCCTCACCCTCGACGTCGTCGTCGGGCTCCCCGCCGTTCCCGTTCTGCTCCTTCCGGGTGTCGTCCTCCTCCTCATCGTCGCCGCTGGAACCCTCGGGATCGCCCTCATCGTCCCCATCAGGGTCCCCTCCGTCGTCCCCGCTCTCATCCTCCTCCTCGGGGACCGGGTCCTCCTCTAGGGAGTCAGCCGCCACAATGCCTGCGAGAGCCGATGCTAGAAAGAGGAGGAGTATGAGGATACAGATGATGTTCTCCCTTGTTCTCATCGGCTCACCACGGAAAATATTCGATTCGGAGGATATAAACTTTCTTTTAGTGTTTTGACAGTCCCCTCACACTTCCCTCTATTAGTACTATAGCAACGAACGATGCCGCGCGCCGGCGTTCGTCCCGGCGCGCACGTTGTTGATAATTAGATCGGACGAATGCCAGAGCATCTGATAACCGTCCTGGATATATGCTTAAATATCATCCGAACGTTGAACTGAACGAGGGGACGCAGATGGCAGAGAAAGGAGCGCAGATCATTTTCTACGGCAGGGTCCAAGGCGTGTTCTTCAGGGCCAACACCCAGCGTGAGGCGAGCCGCCTCGGGGTGACCGGATGGGTGAGGAACATGTCCGACGGCAACGTGGAGGCCTTGTTCGAGGGAGAGGAGACCAAGGTCAAGGAGCTGGTGCAGTTCTGCAAGCACAAGATCCCCATGGCGAACGTGACCTACACCAAGATCGACTGGAAGGAGCCGACGCTGGCCTTCGAGGGGTTCGAGGTCAGGAGGTGATCCTTCATGGACGCAGGCGCAGTTCTGAAGAAGCTGCGATTCAAGGACGGGATGTCCGGCCGCATCCGGAACGCACCCGCCGAGATCGCCGTGGAGTTCACCAAGGCGGGGGTGATCCCCGGTGCCGAGAGCAGCGATATGATCCTGATGTTCGTCAGGAACGCCGCCGAGTTCGAGGGTGGGATCAAAGGGGCCATGGACGACATCGTCCACGACGGCCTGCTCTGGGTCGCCTACCCCAAGGGGACCTCGTCCATCGAGACCGACGTGAACAGGGACATACTGTGGGAGATGTCGTTGGAGCACGGGATCAGACCGGTGGCCCAGGTGGCTGTCGACGACGACTGGTCGGCGATACGGTTCAGGCCGAAAGAGCTGGTCAAGTCGAAGTGATCCACCACTCCCAGGTTCCCCCCCCGTTTTCAGGTATCAAATTGATATCTCCTAGCGAGAGCAGGTACTAGCGACGTTCAAGCGACCTGATAGTGCCCTTCCTTCGGCGAAAAAATCATTCCGGAACCGAGCATCTGGTCCAGGACCTCGTCTGCATCGAACGGCCCCTTCATTCGCTCGACCATCTCCTGATACTCCTCCCTTGTGAACGAACCCTTCCTGCTCAGCTCCCGTGCCACAATTAGATATCTGTCCGGCCAGTCAGGGACCTTCATGGCCGCTTCAACGATCCGGGCCTCCTCGTCGGCGTATTCCAGAATGCCGTCCTTGGGAGCGGCCTTCTCCTGGAGCTTGCTGATTGCGGCCTCGAACTCGTCCTCCCTGCCTACGACGGCGGCGTTGATGATGCCCATGGCCTCCCTGATCGCCGCTTGGTCCTCGCTCTTGAACATGATCTTGGCTGTCCTGACATCCAGCTTCGCACCGCAGTGCGTGCACTGGGTCGATTTGCTTGAGAGGGAGACACCCCTCGCCTTCCGGCATTCCGAGCAGACTATTACACCGTACATTGGAAATGCACCATCTGCGATCCACCCCCGCCTGATATTCGGTATGATGAGAAGTCGGGAATTCTTATTCTTAGATCAGATATGGTCAATATCCCTGCCCGGCTTCTCTAATGAGAAACCCAATACCGTCTCATGGTGAGGATTCAGGTAGATCCGTCAGGTTTCTCACTCCGTCGCCCATGGAAAAAAGCTTTAAGATAATAATAGGTTTGCAGGGGGGTACAGGAAAAGTGGTGGAAATGGAGTACACACCCATCGATACGATACTCTCGGAGTCAGAGCCCGGAACGACCGTGCAGCTACGTGGCTGGATCTACAGGACCAGGGGCTCCTCCAAGCTCCGCTTCATCGTCCTGCGCGATTCCACCGGCATCATCCAGGTGACGGCAGAACGCGACGGGACAGAGGGGTTCGAGGGCGCCAAGAAGGCCCTCATCGAATCCTCCGTAATCGTCGAGGGCGAGGTCGCCGAGGACGGACGCGCTCCCGGTGGGAAGGAGGTCAGGGCGAAGCGCTTCGAAGTGATCCAGTTCGCCGATAAGTACCCCATCACCAAGGACCAGAGCGAGGAGTGGCTCCGCGACCAGAGGCACCTGTGGATCAGGTCCAGGCACCTGACCTCGATGATGAAGATACGCTCCACGGTCATGGGCGCCATCCACGAGTTCTTCCGCGCCCGGGGCTACTACGAGTTCGACCCGCCGATCTTCACACCGAACGCCGCCGAGGGCGGCTCCACACTTTTCGAGGTCAAGTACTACGACGACGTGGTCTACCTGTCCCAGACGTGGCAGCTCTACGCCGAGGCCGCGATCTTCGCCCTGGAGAAGGTCTACGACGTCTCCCCGACGTTCAGGGCGGAGAGGTCGAAGACGAGCCGCCACCTTACCGAGTTCTGGATGGCCGAGATGGAGGCCGCCTGGCTCTCGTACATCGAAGTGAGCGAGATCGCCAAGGAGGAGATCAAGCACATCATCAAGCGCGTCCTCGAGGAGAACCGCGCCGAACTTGAGCTTCTCGAGGCCGACATCGAGGAACTGGAGAGGGCCGTTGAGAAGGAGTGGCCCACGATCACGTACACCGAAGCTCTGAAGATCCTCAAGGAGAAGGAGGGGATGGACGTCGAATGGGGCAAGGACCTCCGGACCATCGAGGAGGACAGGCTGATGAACCACTTCGACACGCCCATCGTCGTCATCCAGTACCCGAAGGAGGTCATGGCCTTCTACAAGCCGGTGGACGAGGAGGCCGAGGCTCCCGGCCCTGTGGCGAAGTGCTTCGACATGCTGGCCCCCAGCGGATACGGCGAGCTCGTCGGCGGCTCCGAGCGGGATTCCGACATCGACTGCCTGACATCTGCGCTTGAGGCCGAGGGCGAGGATCCGTCGAGCTACGAGTGGTATCTCGATCTACGCAGGTACGGTTCCGTGCAGCATTCCGGATACGGTGTTGGAGTAGCACGGCTGGTCTCGTGGATCTGCAACATGGACAACATCAAGGACGCGATCCCGTTCCCGAGGACCCTGACCCGGTACAGACCGTAAGGGCCCTACAGTTCTCCATGGAACGAGATCGAATCTTTGATCTTCCAACGCACGAGTTAAAAAGGTTTATAGCGTTCTCACTCTTACCTGATATCCAGCTAGAACAGGAACGTGGTGTCCTATGCCCAGGAACGAGGAGATAACGGCCTTTTCGGAGTGGGGATTCGTCAGAAAGGAATGCTCTAAGTGCAGCTCTCCCTACTGGACGGCCGACGAGGCCCGGACCACCTGCGGCGACTCTCCATGCGACGAGTACAGCTTCATCGACACTCCTCCCATCACGACCCCGATGGACATCGACGCCATGCGCCAGTATTATCTGGATTTCTTCGCGCAGCGCGACCACGAGGTCGTGGACCGGTATCCGGTGGTCGCTCGCTGGCGCAACGACATCTACCTGACCATCGCATCCATCGCCGACTTCCAGCCACATGCTACATCAGGCGATGCGGACCCCCCCGCCAACCCCCTCGTGATATCACAGCCATGCATCAGGCTGAACGACCTGGATCTTGTGGGTAGGACGGGCAGGCATCTGTCCGAGTTCGAGATGATGGCGCACCACGCCTTCAATAGGGACGAAGCGGAGATCTACTGGAAGGACCGGACCGTCCGCCACTGCCAGGAACTGATGCTGGGCCTGGGCATTGACGCGGGCAAGATCACGTACAAGGAGAACCCGTGGGTGGGGGGCGGCAACGGCGGCGACGCACTCGAGGTGATCGTCGGCGGCCTTGAGCTTTCGACCTTGGTGTTCATGGACCACGTCGAGGACCCTGCCGGGAGCAGGGAGATCAAGGGCGCTATGTACTCGCCGATGCCGAAGTTCATCGTCGACACCGGCTATGGGCTTGAGCGTTTCGTATGGGCTTCCAGCGGCGAGCCGACGGTGTACGATTCCAACCTGGGCGCGCTTATCAAGATACTCAGAGAGGAGGCCGGCCTCTCCTTCGGAAATGACGAGCACAGGATCATGTCGGGATATTCGATACTATCGGCTCTCGAGGCGTACGACACCGAGGACGTATTGCTCACTGAGCTTGCTGGCCGAACCGGGCTGCCCGAGACCGACCTTCGCAAGACGGCGTCGGAGAACGCCGGGATCTACGTGATGGCGGATCACGCCCGGACCCTGGCCTACATGCTCGGCGACGGCATCGTACCGTCGAATGCCAAGGCCGGCTACCTGGCACGCCTGGTATTGCGCCGCGCCGAGCGCGTGCGCCGGCGCGTCTGTCCTAAGCTCACACTGGCGCAGATCGTCGGAAGCGCCATCGAACTTCACATTCCATATTACACAGATCAGAAGGACCGCATCGGCGCCCTTCTGGACCTTGAGTCCGACAGATACCATGAGACCCTGGACAAGGGCACATCCCTCGTCGAGAAACGTCTTAAGAAAGGGTCCATCGACGTCGAAGGCCTGATCGAGCTCTACGACACCCACGGCATACACCCGGAGGTCGTGAGCGACATCGCCGTCGAGCGACAGATGGAAGTTGACGTTCCACGGGACTTCGACGCCATCCTTGCTGATATGCATTCCAAGAGCGAACCGGCAGAAGCTGGCGGATCCGATGAAAACCTGGTGTCGATGATACCTGACTTTCAGGGGCTTGAGCCGACCAAGCAGCTCTACTACGAGGAGCGGGCTTCCGATTTCAGCGCGAAAATCGTCGCGGTCTCCGAGCCGTTCGTCGTACTCGACGGAACCCACTTCTATCCGGAGGGCGGCGGCCAGCCATCCGATCTTGGCATGATCTCGTTCAAAGGAACAGAGCACCCTGTGACCGAGGTGATGTCGCAGGAGGGCCTGATCCTTCATCGACTGGAACCCTTCCCGGATGGTATCAGCGTCGGCGATGATGTCACTGGTTCCATCGACTGGGAGCGCCGGATGGCCCACGCCCGACACCATACGGGCACCCATCTCGTGATAGGCGCGGCGCAGCGCGTCCTCGGCGAGCACGTCTGGCAGGCCGGCTCCGGCCTCGACGACGGCAGCGCCAGGATCGACATCACCCACTTCAAGAACCTCACACTTGACGAGGTCCACGAGATCGAGCGAGTTGCCAATAAGGCGATACTGGACATGATCCCGGTCACCGTCGAATGGCTGAACAGGAACGACGCCGAGAAGATGTACGGATTCAGACTGTACCAGGGCGGAGCGCCGAAGGCGAACATCATCAGGGTGGTCAGGACCGGCCCCGAGGACGACGTCTTCGACGTCGAGGCCTGTGGCGGAACACACTGCATCAACACTGGGGAGATAGGCCTGATCAAGATCACGGGCTGGGAGCGGATCCAGGACGGCGTGGAGCGGATAATCTTCTCCGCCGGCGCACCTGCTCTTGCCGAGGTCCAGCACATGGAGGACCTGCTCAAGGAGTCCGCCGGCGTTGTCAGTGTCCCAGCAGAACACCTGCCGAAGACCGTTGCCCGTTTCTTCGAGGAGTGGAAGTCGTTCAAGAAGGAGGTGGAGGCGCTCACGGCGGAGAACGCCGAGCTCAAGCTTACCAGCCTTGCATCCGACGGCGAGCAGATATCCGATGTAAACGTCGTCGTCACCGAGGCCAGCTCAATGGTGGAGGCTTCCCAGATGGCCAGGGGGCTTCTGAAGACCGAGAGCTCCGTGGGCCTGTTCATCGCCAAGGACGGAAAGGCCGCTGCGTCGAGCAACGTCGACGCCGTCAACGCTACCGAACTTCTCCGCGCGGCTGTCAAGCATCTCGGCGGGGGCGGCGGGGGCTCGGCGACGTACGCCCAGGGGGGCGGCCCGCAGGTCATGCGTATCAAGGAGGCCCGCGAAGCGGGCCTGCAGTTCATCAAGGACCGCTTGTAAAACCCTCCGGGCACCGTGAACGTTAAAAATGAGAACGTATACTACCTTATCTCACACCAATGTGGACACCGTTCCTACACCCACACGGACTGATCGAAGATGGACAAGGAGACCGAGGAGAAATACAGACAGGCAGGCGCCCTGGCCAGGGCAGCCTGCGTTGCAGGTTCCAAACAGATCAAGGAAGGAGCCACGCTGCTCAGTGTCGCCGAGCTCACGGAATCGATGATCAAGGACGGCGGAGCCGAACTTGCATTCCCGACGAACATTTCAATAGATTCCCAGGCGGCACACTTCACGCCCAGGCACGACGACGACCTCGTCTTCGAGCGCGGCCAGGTGGTGAAGCTCGACGTGGGCGCCCACGTCGACGGCCATATCGGCGACACAGCCATCACTGTCGAAGTGGGATCGTCCGTTCACAAGGACCTCATCAGGGCATCGAAGGAGGCCCTGAACGTCGCTATCGATCTCGTCCATCCCGGAATTCCAATATCAACAATTGGCGACTACATCGATCAGACCATCCGCTCCTACGGCTTCGTACCCGTCGAGAACCTCACCGGCCACGGACTCGAGCGGTACAATCTCCATGCTGGCCTGAACATCCCCAACATCAGGAACGCAGGGAAGGGCCGCCTCGAGGAAGGCGTCGTTATCGCAATCGAGCCTTTCGCTTCCACCGGAGAGGGCAAGGTCGGCGGAAAGGTCCTCGGAAACATCTACCTCTTCAACAAGAAGGTCCGCGTGAAAGCGCCTGAGGCAGAGGACCTCCAGGGCGCCATCATGGAGCAAAATCATTCGCTTCCGTTCAGCGAGCGCTTCTGCGCGAGCGTGATCTCGGACCCGGCGCAACCCCTGCATCTTCTCAATCGGCGCCGGGGTATATTCGGATATCCTATCTTATCGGATGTTCCCGGCAGCTTCGTCTCGCAGGCGGAGCACACGGTGCTCGTCACTGAAGGCGGGTGTGAAGTTCTGACGAAGACCAAGTGATAACACTTTATTAACGGAATCTGTGTTGGCACCTCAGATCAAGTACCTCTTTTCCTACCACACACTTATGGGGGTAGTTTAAAAACCCGCCCACTCATCTATCCCGTGGGCTCTGGGAGAACCAGCTCCCATTCAGTCAGATCAAAGTATCTATCAAAGAGGAGACGGCCACATGAGGACCAAGGGTGAGATCCGTAGAATCTTTCCATTCATCCTAGTCATCACCCTTCTCCTGATCGGTTCCTTACATTTACCCGAAACCGATAACAAGGTCGTTGAATCCAGCCGGGACGGTTCCGGCACCGCTCAACAGGTCGGAGGCACCAACAGCTCTGTCGATCCATTCGCCTCCTTCCGCTTCGTCCGGAACTCGCAGAACATCGAGGCGAACCGGTTGAACTCGTTGAGCGACATCCACTACTACGTTCGCATACTGAACGGCACCGGCTATCTATCGGGCATCAATGCCTCCGAGCGGAGCAACATGATCAAGACGGTACGTTCGTTCCAGAACGCCGACGGCGGATTCGGTGACTGGTACAGGGATCGTTCGAAAGCAGGATCGACAAGGAGGGCACTTGAGACCCTGACCATGCTCAATTCAACTCCTGCGAACGCTACCGCAGCAGTTCGTTTTCTGGAAAGACTACAGGTATCCGGACTCGAGTTCGGCAACCACGGCTTCCGGTCGTCGATCAAGGAGCGTGATGCGGATATCACCTCCACCTTCAACGCTTTGAGAGCACTTGAGCTTCTTGGATCACCTATCCCCAACAGGACACAGGTGGTCTTCTACGTGAAGGACCATCAGAACTATGACGGCGGATTCGGGTATCAGACCAATCGTGAATCGGATATCGAGTGGCCGTCGACCATCGTTCACACCGTAAGAGGCCTCCAGGCGGTTCGAATACTCGGCGTGGGCCTCGACTTCGAGGATGAGGCGGTGGATTATGTAACAGGCCTGCAGTCCACCGAGGGCGGATTCGCCAACACCGAGAGCGGTTCCCCCCGCGTCTCCTACACCCACAACGCCCTGATCTCTCTCGATATCCTTGGTGAAGCGGCGTCACGGACGGATGACATAGAGGATTTCATCCTGAACAACCAGCTTCCATCCGGAGGCTTCCTCGAGCACGCACTGGACAACCAGGAGGGGATACACACTGCCGCATTCGCTGTGGACGCCCTAGGTATGCTCGGGGCGACCTACGACGGGTCCGACGTGGTCTCGTTCGCAGAGAAGTTCATCGGTTCCAGGATCGACGGCGGCTTCGGGGAGTATCCGGGAATATCCTCGACGCTGAGGGTGACCTTCGATGCCGTTAGCATGTTGAACATCATCGGCAGGACGCCCGCCGATCCTCAGTCTGCGGCGGATTTCGTACTTACCCTGAAGAACTCCGATGGAGGCTTCGGTGCGAACGGTCTCTCCAACGTCGAGTCGACCTTTCGGGCGGTCCTCACCCTTCAGGTCCTGGGGATCTCCCTTGACGATCCCACGGCTACCGTCGATTATATCCGGTCATGCCAGAACGAGGACGGCGGGTTCGGCTTCGCAGACGGATATGTTTCGAGGGGCGCCTACACGTACAGGGCTGTAAGGGTGCTTGACGTGCTCGGATCAAGGCCGCTCAATCGGCAGGGAGCGATCTCGTTCCTCCGTTCTCTTCAGAACGCCGACGGTGGGTTCGGAAACTATTTCGGAGAGGGTGACTCGGATCTCGGCTCTACATATCGTGCCGTCCGCGGCCTGACGATACTAGGAGGCTCGCCGACGGATATGGATTTGACGGAGGACTGGATCCTTGATTCCCAGAACCCGGACGGTGGATTCCGGCGCTCCCCAACCGACTTGACGGCGCCCAACAACTTCTCAAGGTCCTACTACACATACGATGCCATTCTCTCCCTGCAGAGGATGGGCCGACCCCTGGACGATGATGGTGCCGCCAAGGCCCATGTCGGCCTTTTAAGAAACCCCGATCTAGGGTACGGAACCAACCCGTTCTTCACATCGCAGGTCTCCTCGACCTTCACCTCGGTCTGGGCCCTGTTCAATCTCGATCCTTCCCTGAACAACGCTCCTGTACTGTTCAACGCGAGCGCGGCTCAGGAAGGTAACGTAACAGGTTCCACAAGGTTCTCCGTCGTTTACACCGACGCGGAGGGTCAGGCGCCCGAATATGTCCATCTCGTCCTTGATGGGGTAAGGCATCTGATGGACCATTCTTCTACAAACGGTACCGAGCTGACATTCACCACGACCAGGCGCCTATCCGTTGGAAATCATAACTATTCCTTTTCGACCACGGACGGCCTCTCCTCGACGACCACTAACACCTCGACCACGACCATAACAGCAACCGATGGAAGCGCACCCTCCATCTCGTTGTTCTCCGACGCTATGGAAGGGACCACAGAGACGGAGTTCACCCTTACCGCCATATATTTCGACCCTGACGGCGATCCGCCCGAATACGTGAACCTATCTATCCTGGGAGGAGCCGCTAGCCAGATGACGATCACCGGCGACACCATAACCCTCACACGGACACTTCCCGCCGGAGAGATCGAGCTCATCGCCGAAACCTCCGACGGCGTCAATCTCGCCTCATCCGATGTCGTTCATCTGACGGTACATCCTCGCACCGCTGACCGGCCCGACTGGGATACTTTCCTCATCATCAGGAAGACCATTCTCGATACCTACGGGGCCGAGGTCGACTATCTCGATGTATCGCTCTCTCAATCAGGGTCCGACCTGGCCTGGATAGTCAATGTCGGCGATCGGGATGTCATTGTCTCCTACGACGGCACCAAGCTCCTCGATAAGGAGGAAGAGGACGACAGCTCAGGCAGATATTATTTCATTCTAGCCCTGGTCATAATCGTCGCTATCTACATCCTCCTAATTCATGTCAGGCAAAATGAGAGCGAAGAGATCACGTCTGAAGTGCGAAGAAGGCCCGACAAAGGCCGGACTAGCCCCGACGACTGGCTTGAGGCGGATGACAACGGGAGGAGTTCGAAATGAGGAAGGACGAGACGGTCAGGATCGCCCTCTTCGCGGTCCTTTCGATATTGTTCGTATACTGGATTCGCACCAATCTCGCCCAGTTCGAGCCGATCCTCGAGGACTCCACCCTGTTCTTCCAGCTGATCGTCGCCTGCACGATCATAGCGATACTGAGGAACGTCGGTGGCGTCCGGACGTTCGGCGTCTTCGGACCGACCATCATCGCCTTCGGCGTGGTCGAGGCGGGTCTCCTATGGGGCCTTGTGCTCTATGTTGACATATTCATCGTGGTCATGCTCACCGCGGTGATCATCTATCCGCTCGGGATCCCCTCGAGCCATCGGATCGCCATACTTATCATCGTGGCGGCCTTGGCGATCACGGTGCTGGAACTCCTTGGTGAATTCTATCACATCGGCGTTCTCGAATCCGCGATCCTGTTCCCGGTCCTGATAACAGGGTGGATCGCCGATCGTTATGTGGCCGCCGTAAGGGAGGTCGACTGGATCGAGCCCTCTAAGCGGCTTCTCGGAACCTTCGGCGTCACCGTTCTAGCTGTAATGGTCATATCGAACAACGGCCTGATGAGGACGGTCGCTCTCAACCCGGAGATATGGCTGCTCCTGATCCTTGTCAACGCCGTCGTTGGATTGAAGGTGAACCTGCGTATCTCCGAATATCTACGATTCAAACCAATAACCCGGCAGGGTGGCAGCCGAACCGATGTCATGGGCATGAACAACCGCAACAGGGACATGGTCTTCGACCACAATCCCAGGAACCTGTTCACCCATATGTCGAAGGACAGGATGAAGACCACCATGCACCAGCTCGACATACCGACACCCCGGTCCTATGCGATCATCCAGAAGAAGAAGGAGATCCCTGATGCAATGACCAAGTTGAAGGATCTGGAAAGCTTCGTCATCAAACCCTCGAGAGGGCTTGGCGGGGAGGGGATATGGGTCGTCGACCGGACCGGACCTAGGTCGTACCGGGTCGGCGAACGAAAGGTCGACGATGACGAGCTCCATGCCCATATCGTGGACATCATCGACGGCGGCTTCACCTCCGAATGGGAGGACGTCGCCATCATCGAGGAGAAAGTGGTGACCGATCGACGTCTTAAGCCGTACTACTCCAGTGGTGTGCCGGATATCCGGGTCATCGTATTCGAGGGCTTCCCGGTCATGGCCATGACCAGGCTGCCGACCGAGGAATCCCACGGCGCGGCCAACCTCCACAAGGGCGCCATCGGGATGGGCCTGAGGATCCATGACGGACGAGGCCTGAATCCATACTGGCGGGGACATGGCGGCCATGTGGATGATCATCCGGACACCGGCACGAGACTGACCGATCTCAAGGTCCCCAACTGGGGTTCCATTCTGAGGACCGCTTGTCTCGCCCAGGCCGCGAGCCGGCTGGGCTACGTCGGCGTCGATATCGTTCTTGATAGAAAGGGGCCACTCGTCCTGGAGGTCAACAAGCGGCCGGGCCTCGAGATCCAGAACACCAATCTAGGAGGTCTGCTTCGCCGGGTCCGCTTCGTCGAGAAACATCTCGTCGAGCACGGACTAGATCCAGTGGAGGAACGCGTGGCACTTGCAAGGAAATGGGACCGGAGGGGATGGAAGTGATGAGCAAGGCCTTGACGATAACCCTGGCAGTAGCGGTGCTCCTGTCGGGGACGGCGGCGGTGGCCCTGTTCTCCAAGAGCCCGGAGGTGGACGAGTACGAGGTCACCACGGTCGATCTGAACATCGTCGTGACCGTCCAGAACCTCGGCTCTGCTCCCGCTTTGGATATCCCGCTCCGGCTGGCCCTCCCGAACAACCACTCAGATATTCAGGAGATCAAGTCGATACATTTTCACCAGGAACCGGAGAGACTCACCAACGATACCTGGGGCAACGAGTTCATTCACTACACCATCGACCAGCTCGATCCACAGGATTCCGTCAATTTCACGATCTCCATCAAGGTCAAGCTGGTATCCATTGACTACAACATTCGTGACAGTGATGTATATCCTCCCAAGGAGAACATGAGCAGGTATCTCGAACCCAGCCAGTTCATCAGTGCCAACGATCCGGGGGTCATCGAGCTGGCCAGGGAGATCGCCGCAGACTCGGAGAACCTCGTGGATATCGCATGGAACACCTATGAGTGGATCATCGAGAACATATACTATCAACAGATCGCGGGCGAGTGGGACGCAGCGACCACCTTGAAGAACGGCGAGGGCGGCTCCGCGGAACTGGGCAACCTCTTCGTCGCGCTAATGAGGGCCAACGGCATCCCAGCCAGAAGGATCTCCGGATGGGGTCATGGCTTCAGCGACTATACCTCCGTACAGCTCACGAGGTTCGCCCACGGATGGGCCGAGTTCTACGTGGAACCATTTGGATGGATACCTGTCGATCCCACATGGGGCCAACGCCACAAGGTAGACAACTTCGCCAGGTCCGATCCCCGCCACATCATCCTGACCCGAGGGGCCGGGATCCATTTCATGACGAGAGGCGCGTACAGCGATCCATACGGTACCACCGATGTGGACACCGATTACAGGTTGGACATAAAGGAGGTCCGGACCAGGAACACCTCGTTCAGGAGGGACCTCATCAAGGGATCATTGTTCGCAGCGCCATGTCTGTTGGCGGTGTTCATTCTGATCAAGTATTCGAGAAGGCGGCGGATCCACAGCTGAGCTGGTGGCCCTACGTTATTTGAATGTATTCCTCGTCCAGATCTTGAGGCATGATGTAGGAACCTATCGTCATATCATCATCTTCATACTCTATCTTCACGGAGAGGGTATCACCAGGACCCACTCCGAGATCGCTTTCAACGAGATCGATGGTCAGGTTCATCATCTCGTCCCTTGAGAGTACAGCCGGGTCGCCGTCCTCGTCGGAAATGGTCCCGATCATGAACTCCGGGCGAGTTCTCTGGACCGAACCGTTGCCGATGGTCAAGTCTAGCTCGTCTCCTTCACTTCCAACGGTGACCACCTCCGAGCCAGCCTTAAGCTGAATGATCAGATCGATGGAAATGACGATCCGCCCGTTCGAAGAGTCCCCAGTTCTTGCGACCCCGCTCACGATCGCTATTTTTCCAGTAGCAGACCGGCCGTTCGATGGTGTCAACTCATCCGTCTGTTTCTCTTCGACCAGACAGCCCGGTACCAACAGTAATGCAATTATCAATAGGCCCATGCAATACCTAATCCACACAATAGTGGATCGTTTCTGTCGCTTATAAGGATTCCTGGTCCTTCTTCGACGGAGCCGCTTTCTTACTGACGTAGACCAGAGCGATGATCGATATCAACCCTATTGCACCTATCAATCCATAGGGAATGTTCGTGCTGTCATCCGACTTCTTCCCGCCCTTCCTCTCGGCGTAGAACTCGTCGGTGTCCGGCATGGAGTGCATGTCATCGCTAACCGCGCGAACATGGATCGTGTGGTTTCCGGTGAACTTGAGCTTGTTCGGTTCGACCTCGTAGCGCCACTCGATGTACTCGCCGGTATCGATCCCGTCGATGTCCTGGATGTACTCGACCTCGACCCACTTCTTCCCGTTGATGTTCACTTCGACGTGGTCGACGGTCCCGATCTTGGCCCAGGCGAGCCCCTCTATGACCACTACGCCGGACTCGTCCATCGTGATGTTCATGATATGGCTCTGGAGTTCGACGTCGATCGCATCAAGATCGTACTCGTACAGATCAAGTGCAAGCTTCACAGCTTCGTAAGCGTCTACCATTCCCCATCCGTGATCCCTGTTCCAGAACGGGTCAAGGTCGGGTGCTGATGCGGGCTCCATCCTCTCCGAGGTCTGGTGGAGGATCCCCTTGACCAGAGCGGGTGTGAAGTTGCCGTTAACATCAAGCAGCAGGGCAGTCACTCCTGCAACGGCGGGTGTCGCGTAAGATGTTCCTGAACCTCTTCCCTGGTATCCGTTGCCTTCCGCATCCCCATAACAGCCTTCGCTGGTCGTACACGGGTCAGTGTTCCAGATATCCGTGCCCGGTGCGGAAACGTCGGGCTTCAGCTCGTCGTAAGGATATCCGTCCCCGTCATCACGTCTTGGACCGCGGCTGGAATATCCAGCTATCACATCATCCGACCGGTCGATGGTGTTATCGTCATCGGTAGCTCCAACAACGATCCCTTCGGAGGTAGCGGACATACCGGAGAATCCATCGTTGTTCGGGCCGTCATTTCCAGCCGCTCCGACACACACGACACCGGCGGCAACGACCTCGTCGATGAGCCTCGAGAACGGATCGGAACCGTCTGAACCGCCGTTCTCGTGAGAAGTGATGCCCCACGACAGCGACTGGATGTCGATCCCGTAATGCTCAGGTTCCACCCAGCTCCATTCGGTATCGGCGTTGTCCCTCACCCATTCCATGCCCTGGAGCGCGGAGTCGTAGTAGGTCGTTGGCAGGAGGTAGTTCTCGAACGGGCCAGCTCCGATATCAGTTCCTATCTGGACATCGACGAGGGTCGCTTCAGGAGCTGATCCCATATAGGCCAGTTCTGGATCACCTTTGGATGTTCCGGTCGCCATTCCGGAACATGATGTCCCGTGACCGTTCCTATCGTCCGGATCATCCTGTCCATCGGTTCGCGCTTCAGGGGTCACCGCATCATAGCCGGCGATCTGCTTGTACTCAAGGCTGGGATGCATATCATCGATGCCGGTATCTGTAACTGCGATGTTGATCCCGTATCCGGTGACATTGGTCAGTTCCCAGGCGGCGTTCGGCGAATACTCGTCGGAACCGCGTGCCTTGAGGGCACGGGTGGCAACGTCGCTGTAAAGATGGACCATGCCGGAACGCTCGATCATGATCACACCGTCGAGCTCGAGGATCTGGGTGATCATCCCGACCTTCCTCATACCGACACTGATGGCGTCGATGGCCTTGACGACATAGCCTCCTTCGATGCCGATCTCTTTCAGAGCGTCAAGGTCCTCTTCAGTGATATCCCTGGAATAACTGATGATGAGCGGAACATCCTTTCCATCTGGAAGTGATTCCAGCGAGTCAACGATCCTGTTCCTGTTAGAGTCACGGGTCGTTATCTCCCACCAGGGCAAGTTTGAGGGCGCAGGCCTTGAGACCTGCTCCGGGATCACGCTGGTCCAGACGCGGCCGTCAGGGGTGACAGTGATACCATCACCGGCTTTATCGGAAATGCTCTGGTCGACCCCTGATATCGACGGGATCGTCATGAGCAGTATGAATGCCATTGCTGCAGCGTGCAATCGGGCATTGTTGAACATGACGAATGATTCCTGACCACTTTATAAATAGATTGTGGAGAACAGGTTCAAAATCCACAGATTGCGTAAGTTTTTTGATAAGAAGGCACAATGAACCTCTCGGAGCCAGGAATGAATGAAAGCGCTGATAATCGTCTATTCATATCATCACATGAACACCGAGAAGGTAGCAAATGCCATGGCCGAGGTCCTCGAGGCTGAGGCCATGCCGCCCTCGTCGGTAGATCCCATCGATATTCCTGGATATGATATCATCGGTTTCGGGTCGGGAATATACAGTGCCCGATTCCATGATGAGATGCTCGATCTCAGCGACAAGCTCGTGCAGGTCGACGACGGCAAGGCGTTCCTCTTCTCGACCAGCGCAATAATGGGGAAGAACAAGGTCGCCAACGACCACAAGGCGATGCGGGAGAAACTGACCTCCAAGGGATATTCCATTCTCGACGAGTTCGCGTGCAAGGGATACAACACCAACAGCTTCCTGAAATATTTCGGTGGTATGAACCGTGGGAGACCGAATGTGGAGGACCTGAACAATGCACGGGAGTTCGCACTGCAGATCATAGAGCAGATCAAATGAAGATAGTCAAGACCACAAAAGGTGGTTCGCCCGACCATCTCAAGCTCATAGAGATCGAAAGGGCGGTCATAGATAGGATGCACTCGTTCGAGGAGATCGTCGAAGCACACAGGTACGTCGACAAGGGGCACAAGAAGGGGAATGTCGTCATTTCTATCGTTTCCGAGGAAACTGAACAAGCTTGATATCCGGTATAGAATGACCATTGAATTTGGATATAACTGTCGTTTTTAATCGTTTAAAGCCTATATAGTATGACTGACCATTCAATCAAAAAGTATAAGTACCCCCAACACAATGACTGATTAGTCATTCAAGGAGTGTGACGATATGGAAATTAAAACGATACTCATCACAGGCTCATCCACCGGGATCGGAAGGGCGACGGCGAAGTACTTCCAGGAGAAGGGCTGGAACGTCATCGCGACGATGCGCACCCCCGAGAAGGAGGAGGAGCTCGACAAGCTTGAGAACGTCCTGGTAACAAGGCTCGATGTGACCGACAGGGATTCGATCACAAGCGCAATCGACCAGGGGTTGGAGAGGTTCGGGTCGATAGACGTGCTTCTGAACAATGCAGGGTACGGCGCTTACGGTCCGCTCGAAGCGGCATCATCCGAGAGCATCCGCAGGCAGTTCGATACGAACGTCATCGGCCTGCTCGATGTCACGCAGGCGGTCATTCCTCACTTCCGCGAGCGGAAGGAGGGCGTCCTCATCAACGTGTCCTCCATAGGCGGTAGGATGACATTCCCGTTCGGTTCCTTGTACCACGGGACCAAGTTCGCTGTCGAGGGTATCACCGAGGCCCTCAATTACGAGTTCGAGCAGATCGGCTGCAAGGCGAAGATCGTCGAACCGGGCGCGATCAAGACCGACTTCGGCGGCAGGTCGTTCGATTTCTTCAACGACGAGGAGCTGGTCGAGTATCAGGAGCTCATGCAGAAGTTATGGGCCGCAATGGGTCCGATGATGGAGAATGCTGCCGACCCAGTGGTCGTTGCCAAGGTCGTCTACGAGGCTGCCACGGACGGGACCTCCAAGATCAGATACCCTGCTGGAGATGACGCCGTCATTTTCATGGAGAACAGGTCGAAGTACGACGACGAGACGATCATCAACGGGGTGAAGTCACAGCTGGGCATCTGAATTGGGTGATACTTATGATGCAGAAGTTCGCCGCGAATGCCATGTCCGCGCCTGGGAAGTCACCCGTCATCGGGGATCCAAGCGAGTATGGATACGAGTACGAGGACGTTACCTTCGCGGCGAGCGACCGCGTCGAACTGTCAGGCTGGCTGGTGAAGGGTGATCACGACAGGGTGATAATATTCTCCCACTTCGGCGTCCAGGGAAGCAGAAGCGGTTATACGCCCAAGGGCAAAGGGCCGATCAAGGCGTACAACAAGCAGATCGTTTTCTTGAACACGGTTCAACACCTTGTCAAAGAGGGCTATACCATCCTGATGTACGATCAGCGGAATCACGGCAACAGCGGAAAGGGGACCAACAAATGGATAACAGGCGGGGTCGAGGAGTCCAAGGACGTCATCGCCGCTGTCAAGTACATCACCGAGCGGGACGAGTACAAGGATGCCAACATCGGTCTTCTGAGCTACTGTCAGGGAGCGAACGCCACAACATATGCCTATGGCGCGAAGGACGGCCTGAGGGAGTTCCCTCAGATCAAGGCCCTGATCGCACTGCAACCGATGTACAGTAACGCCACCTTCCTGCAGGCCTTCGGCTTCTCTGAGAAGACCGTCAAGAAGGCCGACGAGATCAACCTGGGCAGGGGAGGTGTGTCGCTCTTCAAGAGCTGCTGGCCCAATATCAAGGACATCAGCGTACCGACCATGGTCGTCCAGGCCGAGCTTGATCCATGGACAGACCTGAACCGAGTGAAGGAGTACTACAACCGCCTCAAGGTGGAGAAGGAGATCGTCTGGGTGCCAGTGATCAAGAAGAGGCTAGCGATGTACGATTACTTCCATCATACTCCGGACAAGATGCTGGAGTTCTTCGGGAAATATGTGTGAGTGATATCATGACTGAAAAGGTCGTATTGATAACCGGTGCCTCCTCCGGTATGGGGAAGGAGGCCGCAAAGGTCCTCGCGAAGCAGGGACACAAGGTCTACGCCGGCGCAAGGCGCGTCGAAAGGATGAACGATCTGAAGCAGTATCGGATCGTGCCTATTGGAATGGACGTATCCAAGACCGATGACAACAGGAACGCTGTTGAAACGGTCCTGAAGAACGAGGGCAGGATAGACATCCTGATCAACAACGCTGGTTTCGGTCTGTACGGTCCTGTGGAGCTGATACCCATGGCGGATGGTCGCTATCAGTTTGACGTCAACTATTTCGGACTGGTGGAACTGACCCAGATGGTGCTTCCGCACATGAGAGAGCAGGGTTCCGGGAGGATCGTCAATATCTCGTCAATGGGCGGCAAGATCTACACACCATTGGGCGCATGGTACCATGCCACAAAGCATGCCATCGAGGGTTTCTCTGACTGCCTCCGGATCGAGGTGAAGGATTTCGGGATCGATGTCGTCATAGTTGAACCGGGAGCGATCAGGACGAACTTCGGCGCAGTGCTCGGCGAGCAGTTGAAGAAATATCACAGCGTCAAGGCGTACGGGAACCAGATCGAGCCCTTCATGAAATTGATGGACAGTCCGAGAATGGCGGAGATGGGAACCGATCCGGCGGTCCTTGGCGAGACAATCGCAAGAGCAGCAACTGTGAAGAAGCCCAAACCAAGGTATGTAAAGGGTCAAATGGCACGGACAATGATCTGGATGCGCAGACTCTTTGGAGACAGAGGTTACGACAGGATGGTCGTGAGGGCATTTCGTAAACTTTAATTGCCCATCTGAAGGAATACACTATGTCGACATTCCACTTATCCAGAATCAACTGCCAAGACTCGCCTGAAGAGGTCATCAGCATCATCAGCATCATCCGCGAATCGCTGGACACTTTCATCAGGAGGGAGAACGGAAAGCGGTTCAGAGGGATCAAGACCTTCGACCACGCCGAACGGATCGGTCTGGGGACAACGAAATATACCTTGAAGGAGATACGGACACGATGAGCAAGCCGAAGGACAAGAGGAAGGCTCTGATGAAGAGCGCCCTGGAGCTCTTCACCAGCAAGGGATTCGATAACACTTCCACCGCCAGCATCAGCAGGAGCGCCGGTGTCGCTACAGGCACATTGTTCACCTATTTCGACAACAAGGAGTCGCTCATCAACGATCTATACCTTGAGACAAAGATGGAGTTCATGGGGATCTTTCCACCCATGCCTGATGACATCATTATGACCGAAGAGGTCGTCAAGGTCTTCTGGGATCTGAGCATCAATTGGGGCCTGAAGAACCCGAAGAAGATGAAGTTCATCGTCATGTACAAGTCGTCGCCGTACATCACGAAGATGACATGGGACGAGCTTGCAGAGGACATGGCCCTGCTCGGTAACATCTATCAGCGTTCCATCGATGAGGGCGTCATCAAGGACCTTCCCATCGAATACCTGATGGAGGCCACCACCTCCCACGTCTATTTCACGATACTCTATCTCTCATCCAGGAAGATAAAGGACCAGCAGGTCATCGACGACCTCTTTCCGACGATGTGGGACATGATCAGGGCCTGAACGTTCATCAAAACGAGGCTGGACCGATATCATGGACCTGAACAATGTAGTGAACCGGAATAGGGATCCGAAGCCATGGACCGAAGGGGACAACATCCCATGGAACGACGCCGATTTCTCGAGGCGCATGCTCAGAGAGCATCTGTCACAGGACCATGATGCAGCCAGCCGCCGGTCCGATATCATCGACCGCCAGGTCGAATGGATCCATACCCATATTCTGAAAGGAACTCCCTCGCGAATACTCGACCTCGCCTGCGGTCCAGGGCTGTACACATCCCGTCTGGCCTCAATGGGCCATAAATGTAACGGCATCGACTACTCGCCGGCATCGATAAGCTATGCCAAAGAAATCGCCTTAGAAAAGGACCTTGAGATAGAATATATTCATGCAGATATAAGGAATGCAGAGTTTCCTCTTGATCAGGATCTCGTCCTCTTCATCTCCGGCGAACTGAACGTGTTCTCCCCTTCCGATGCAGAGGCAATTCTCGATAAGATATCGGGATCTCTGGCGAATAACGGACGTTTGGTCCTAGAGGTCCACGGGCCCGGTGTCATCGAGGCGAACGGTAGTGCTCCAGATTCATGGAGCTCTATGAGCTCTGGTCTGTGGTCTGGTTCTCCATACATCTGTCTTCAGGACAATCATTGGCGCCCTGATCTGAAGGCCGCGGTTGTCCGCTACTATCTGATCGATCCCGCTACCGGCGATGTCAAGCTTCATTCTGCCAGCTACCAGGACTATTCAAATGAAGAGTACAGATCGATCCTGTCGGGTTGTGGTTTCAACAACGTAGAAATGTATCCATCGCTAACCGGGGCCGAGGATGACCAGATGGAATATTTCCGGGTCATCGTAGCCGAGAAGTAGGATTTTCTCAACTCCCATCGCCCAGGCCGAGCCAGGTCCTGGCAATAACCTCATCTCCGAACACTATAACGCTCTCGGGAGAGTGCAGTTCGACCATACCCTCATAGAACCTTGCTAGGTTCCATGCGTGTGGATCCGAGTCAGGTATTACGATACCGAGTCTATGAGGCGTGGGTTTCTGTTCGATCTCAAGTCTAAGTTCGAGGATACGTTCCATGTCACCGTTTGTTATTAGAGAGAGCGCTTTGTTCTCGATGATCAGAAGCTCCGATACAGGTGTACGGATACGATTATCAGTAGCATGAGCTACCTCGTAGTCAATGAACTCCTTGGCAGAAACGGTCCCTTCCGCATGTGCGATGATCCCGTGCCCATCATCTATGACCTTGTACGATATTGGCATAGTACTCACCTATTATCGCTGAACAGGGACTGGTGCTGATGGGTCCGATACCTTGGATCGATAATGGAATCTCTGGTGGTCTAAGCCTGGAAGGTGGTCACATCTGGAGCATCATCTTATGTGGTGAACCACACCTCAACTTGAAACAGCCCTCAATGTGAATCATTGTCATAGTAGGATAAAAACGTTATCCTCTCGATCCACGTTGAAGTAAAATATTGGGTTCCTCATCACAACATGATTAACATATTTTCCAGATCTTTACAATCATAAAACTGACGCACAAATATGTCCGCATAAAATGATTCACGCGCTCCAATTAATACCGTATGAACCGCTCCCTTTTTTAACTATCACGAGTAATATCTTGGCATGAAGGAGGTACCAGGCCCACCCATGATAGTTCATGCCAGCCTAGTCCGGAGTCTGGACGGCTGGGCGAAGAACGTCGTCGGAGAGTCCGAGGCATCCATCAAGGAGGCCATCGAAGGTCCAGCGATCGATGCCCATCGCGACGGCGTCGAGCTCTTCGAGGACATCGTCAAGGACGGATACAACGCCAGGTTCATGGGAGTTGCCAGGTTGGAGAATCCATACACGACGGTCTCTGATATCGCAACGATGCTCGGTATCGAGGTCATCGACAACGATCAACCGCTGTACTTCAGCGGGGCAGCCCCCGCCGAAGCAGCCTCCTCCTTGATGAAGGACATCAACGCCGGGGTCTGCGACCTCGGTGTCATGGTCACGCATGATGCGATACAGTCGATCAAGCTGCTCAGGGGCAAGGCCTACATCCAGAGCCTTTTGGCGATCCACAACGGTGTGAAGCCGCTCGATCTGTACGAGGAGTTCGCCGGGTTCCTGATGCACCGGCTCTCCATGACGAAATCGGATTTCTGGGGATACGCCAACGCATCCGCCGTGAACAGCAAGAGGGCCTACGAGGAACAGTTCGGCGAGGAACCAAGGCGTCAACCCGATGAGAAACGTGAGAGGAAACTGACCGAAAGGGGTCTGTTCAGGTTCGGCGACAGCGCCAGGGTCAATGTGGATTCCAGCGGCTTCATCGTCGTTGCTAGCCCAAAGATCGTTCAGGAATACAATATCGAGACACGGACCGGTCTTCTGGGATCCCACCACATCGCCAACTACAGCAAGGACCCTTACAAGTTCCTCCATTACGGACACCTTGACAAGGCCGGAAACCTTGCCTTCGAACAGGCAGGAGTGAACTTCAAGGCGATGTACCACGAGTTCAATCCATCCCGGAAGGTCCTTTTCGATCCGTACTCCGCCTGGCCGAGCCAGGAGGCGGTGTCCTGCAGATTGCTGATCGCCGACCACCGTGATGATCTTATTGAACTAGCGACCAGTCCCAAATACCTGCTGACCCTCGCCGGCAACTTCGGAGACCTCGCATCCCCCTGGAACGGGCACGGCGTCGAAATGATCTGCATGGCCCATGACAGGATGCAGGAAAAAAGGACCGACCTCGTCACATGGATCGGGAATGGGGGCGCCAGCAAGAAGCAGGGGGTCGTCGTGATGGGCGATCCGAACATGCCCGAGCTGGACGAGAAGGAGTTCCAGTACGTAAAGCCGGATAGGATCGATGCCGGCATACCGTTCGAGGGTCCAAAATCCGGCTCTTGATCGGGATCTATCGAATAGTGACCTTGATCATCCTGTCTCCCTGTCTGATAGAGTCAACCACTTCCTTACCCGAGCTTACCTTTCCGAAGACGGTGTGAACACCATCGAGGTGCGGGGTAGGCCTGTGCGTGATGTAGAACTGCGATCCGTTCGAACATTTTCCACCCATCTTGTCTCCTGATCCGCGGTCATGCTGGCAGGAGCCCGCATGCGCCATGGCGATGACACCAGCCTCGTGTGTGATGTCCGGGACTATCTCACACTCTGACTGGTAGCCCGGTCCGCCGGTGCCGGTACCCTGAGGGCATCCTGTCTGTATCATGAAATTGTCTATCACACGATGGAACTTGAGCCCGTCATAGAACCCGTCCCTTGCGAGCTTCACGAAGTTCGCGACGGTGTTCGGCGTTCTGTCATCATAGAGCTCGATGACGATCTCGCCCCTGTTCGTCTCGATCACTGCGGTGGTCATTGTTCAACACATCCTGATAGTACAGGAAAGGGTCCGCTCTTTAAAAGATTGATGAGGGGGGAAGGGACCAAGGAACGCTTTTCTATCCTATAATCACGGTTTTTGATCAGGCACGAGTTCACAACACAGCATCAAGGTTTAAGACCTACAAAGCAATACAGACCATACAACGGTGGTATAATGTGTATCAATTGCGTGATAACATTCAGCGGTTTTGCAGGTTCCGTTTACGCAATTACCCAGGTCATGAGATATCACATGAAAACGATCATTCAAGACCATGATCCTGGAAAATGCAATATTTGTTCTGAAAGAGGACATGTTCATAATGCCAGGAAATAGAACCCATAGAATGTTGGAAGCATTCCTTTTTTTTGATGGATGATCTAGAGAAACAGGATATCTACGGGGAAGGGACCGAAGAACTCCTATCGACGACGACCAGCAAGTGATTCGGGCCAGATGTGTTCGAATAAAGTAAAATTCAAGCTAAGAACACATCGTATCCAAGCAACCTCGAGCACCATTCCTGCAGCGCATTCACAATATAGATAAGGAAATGGAGCAGGAAAGGGACCGCAGCTCATCCATTGAGCGACGATGACCAGAGTGGATCCGGCTGGCCTCAGTGGTCATCCAAAGTCGCCACGACCTTACCTCGAGCATGCCCCTTAGCAACGTAATCCAGTCCCTTCGGGATCTCATCGAAATCGTAGGTCCTGTCGATCACGGGTCTCAGGTCGCCTTTAGCTACCATCTCAGCAAGGAGATCAAGGTCGGCCGTGGTCGATTTTGCCATATACATCTTTCCGACCTTTTTGCTTATTGCACCCAACAGAGCCCCTTTGAGCACGTAACTCATACCACCGTGCCCGCTGTTCGGAACGATAAAGCCTTCCTTTGAAAGCACCCTCTTCATCTCGCCGAACTTCTTGCTGGCAGCCATGTCGAAGATGAGGTCGTACCTTTCCGATCCCTTCGTGAAATCGTCCTTCGTGTAATCAACGACATTTTCGGCTCCGAGCGACTTTACCAGATCTACGTTCTTGGTGCTGCAGACCCCAGTGACATGGCATCCGAACGATCTTGCGATCTGGACCGCGAAATGGCCTACCCCTCCGGATGCCCCATTGATCAGGACAATATCACCATCCTTGACCTTGCCGCTATCCCTAAGACCCTGAAGGGCTGTAAGTCCCGCAGTGGGGATCGACGCCGCCTCGGAAGAAGAGAGGCTTTCAGGTGCGAGTCCAACCTTTTCCTCTTTTACATTGACGTATTCAGCGAACCCTTTCTCGCATGCGGTATATACCCGGTCGCCCAGTTTGAATTTCGTGACATCGGCGCCTACCTTCTCTATGATTCCAGCGATATCCCATCCGAGTATGTAGTCCTTCGGTCTTGGAAATCCGACATAGAAACGGATCATGTATGGAGTACCTCTCATGGAGAATGCATCTCCGGAGTTCAAAGAGACAGCATGGACCTTGATCAGCACCTCGTCATCCTTTATCGCTGGCGTTTCGACATCCTTGGTCGTAAGAACGCTGGAATCTCCGTATCTGTTCTGAACTATTGCCTTCATGACTCAGGGCCTCCTCGTTTTCGTCGAACTATGGGATCGATCTCACAATGGAGCGATCCATATTTATCATCTGTGAAAGAGCGCGTCGACCGCTAACCATCACAACTAACGATTTAAAGGTGCGGGGGAAGGGACCTCAGCGACGCCATTAAGCGACGATCAGCGAGTCGCTTAGGTCCAGGCGTGTTCGAATATCAACATTTCCTGAACAAAGAACACACCGTATCCCAATATTTTCGAGCACCATTTCCTCTAGCATAGTAAAAGCGTCGAAAAGGAAATGGTGCGGGGGAAGGGATCCTGTCACTAATTTACTATTTAGTTATTGATCAATGATCTCCTCGGGGTATTCATCTGAGAGATTCCAAGTAGATACACGCTTGTATTCAGCGTGTTCGCGATCATATCATTTTAAATCAATCTTCCGGGATCTAATAATACTTCTCAATTCCGCCATAACCGATCTGGTTATTTTCTTTGGTTTTTTTGATAAAATTGTTTAACCGTTTTTTAAATTCGTCAGGACGTTTACGTGCGCTTTCAATATAGGCAATACGGATTCGCTTATAGGAATCCGAGAACGCGCTGTAATTTTCCCAGACGGTTTCATCCATTTTTATTGCTTCAATAATATCTGATGGGAAAATGAATTCTTCCGAAGCTGTCTTCGTAACCTTGTCAATTATCGAGGAATGGACCATATTTTGTTTCAATAGCCACTTTAATCTTTCCTTATTTTGCTGAGAATACGTGCTTTTTGGATCTCTTGGTGAAAACCGTTGAATGCTGCTATTCTCATCGAATGATTTCACAATGCTATCGATCCACCCAAAACAAAGTGCTTCCTCTACTGCATCATTGTAGCTGATCCTTTTCTTCCCGGAAGCCTTTCTGGGATAGATCAGCCAGATCTCTTTTTCTGTCTCAAAATTCTCGATCAACCATTGACGCCAGTCTTTTCGGTCTACTATATAGAGGGTTTTTAAATCCATCCATAGTATGAAACCACTTGTTTCGGTATAATAGCATAGGGTCGAATATCAACACTTACTGACCAAAGAGCACACCGTATCGCATTTTCTTCGAGCATCATTTCCTGTGGCAATGTACAAGCAACGAGAAGGAAATGGTGCGGGGGAAGGGAATTCGTCTTTAATTTGCTAGCATCGAATAGTTGTTGTTCATGTAGTAAAATATTGAATAATCGTAATTATAGAATATTCATTCAAATATTAGAACATTTGGAATATGTTATCCATTAATGAATTTATATATTTTTTATTTTTAATTAAGTATTCCTTTTGAGATGTCATGTAATTTGGTTTTTGAATATATATGTCATTCGATATATCACTACTGCAATTTTGAATTAACTTATTTATACTCGAATAGTTACATTCTAGATGAAATTGTAAACCAATTACTTGATCCTTGTAAATAAATGCTTGATTAAGGCAGCCATCAGACATAGCAATATGTGTTGAATTATTAGGAATGTTAAAAGTATCTCCATGCCAATGAAATGTGGTAAACTCGGTTGGTATATTATGAAGCAATGGCAATCCTAATCCGTCATCTGTTAATTTTACATTAAACCACCCGATCTCTTTATAATCGTTTTTATATACATTTGCGCCGAGTGCTTTGGAAATTAATTGCGCTCCCAAACATATACCTAATATTATTTTATCATTGGCTATTGCCTTTTCAATAAATTCAATTTCTGCATTCAGCCATGGAAAGCGATCAACATCAATAACACTCATTGGTCCCCCCATGATAACTAACAAATCAAAATCTTCTAGGTTAGGTAATCGGTCAAATTTATAGAAACACGTGCGAGAAACCTGATGACCATTTTTAACTGTCCATTGCCAAATATTTGCTAGATCCTCGAAAGGTACATGTTGAATGTAATGTAACCTCACTTTTACACATTCCATTTTACTAATCGATGTTTATAGCCATAACTATTTATATAAATTCGTCCGAATAAGTAAGGATTCATGATTGTGACTGTTAATCTACATCAGATACGATACGAAACCCTAGGTAATCATTTCTCCGACCTGGTGAATTCCAGTATCGAGATGATGTAGTAATTTTGGAGGTTGAATTGAAGCTTGACCCCCTTCGCACAATTTTTAATGATTGTGTATGTGTGTTCGTTTCTTTAGAGCAATATTTGATGTAAGGGCTATCAGTCCATTCGCAACAATTTCCAATGATATCGCTGACTCCGTCTGGGGTGTCACCTTCAGGAAACATTCCGACGGGTGTTGTGTATCCTACCTGGCTTTCAAGGGTATTTACTATGTATGGATTAAACACATCACCATGAGCATATTTATTTCCATATAATGTTTTTGCAGCTGCTTCCCATTCAAATTCGGTAGGAATCCGATATCTCTTTTGAGTTTGAAAAGATAGCCATTCACAATATGCTTGAGCTTCAAACAAGCTAATACCTACAACTGGTTGGTTTTTTTTGTTAAAATAATTGTTAAGCCAATGCTTTGGCTTCTTATTATGAATTGGTTTTATTCGTTGATCTAAAACCGACTTGAATTGTGATTCATCCATTTCTGCAATCAATTGGCATGTGTTGATCACATCTTCGGGTAAGTTTGTATACTGAGTAAGTTTATCGTAAACTGAAATTAACCATTCTCTTTCTTTCAAAAGTTTTCGATTCGCTTCAACCTTTAAATAAATCCCTTTCCTCCATTTCTTACTTTCTTCAGTAAACCACCATCTTTCATCATCATATCCATTGGCCGCAATAAAGCACTGCCACTCTGCATTTGTAACCGGAAATTTACTTATATTAAAGGCAGAGAGTTCAACATAATGCTCTGGTTTTTCATCATCGTCGGCATTTGCGTCATTATTTCCGATTAAATATTTATCTTTTTTAATTAGTATCATTGGAGGTTCAATATAATTTGAAAATTGACCTTGAGAGATAGTAAAGCGTGGATCTCCAATATCTCCTAATGCAAAACCTGCAGCAATCCTGTGCTGTAAATCTGCAGAAGAATCTTTTGTCCGTTCTAATAATCTAGATTTAATTAATTCTCTAGTTTCATGCGAGATATCTACATCTGGTTGGGTTGTACACCTTGAAGCTACAATTAAATTATGTTCCATTAATTGAACTAGAAACTCGTCGGGATTTCCAATCATTGCAGCCATTAATAGTGTCGGCTCCTCCCAAAGTGTCGAAGGTAATAGAGGGAGAATTTGAATGTCATCGATGTCAGGTTCTTCATCAATTTCTCTGCCCATATTAGATTCGCTCTGCCAGTTAACATGAGCAAGTGATGTAACCTCCATAATCTTCATCTTAACAAATTGACAAGCGGTAAAATAATCTTGAAATAGTTGGTGACTAAAAGCTACAGAATCGTCCGTTGTATGCGAGATTCTGTTATAAGAATCGTCATCAATAATCCGTAATGCAATACCTGCTCGGATTATAATATCATCCTCACAATCCATCATTTCTAAAGCTTTAAATCGCTCGATTCTAATATTAAAGCCGTCAATAGAATCAAATCCTCCATTCATACCAAAAGAAAGCCTGCTAAATCTGTCCATTATACTCTCTCCCCCATTAATCGTATAGAGAGAATTTATCTTACTTTGTAAAACGGCTTGATGCTCGTTTTCGTTTAATAATTCTCCAGGACGAAATGGAAAATTATTCCTCTGTACTTCCCTTTTTAATCCTTGACGAATAAATCCTGTAATTAATTCAGCTTTTCCTTTAGGAACCGTTTTCCGGTTTATGATATGCTCAATGAATAATTTTAAGAAGAAAGGAGTGCTCAATAGTTCTAATAATTTTGAGTCATCTTTAATACTGAACCAAACATGCTGTTTCTGTTCTGGGATATATGACTCCAAAAAGACGGAAATTTGCTCAGGGGTTAATGGTTGAATTTGAATTTGAGGTACCGGTAGTTGTTGTGAACCAAATAAGCCAATGAAATCATGATTGCGACACGTGATTAATATTCGAATATTCTTTGATTCTAATTTAAAAGCCAACTCTCGCCATTCCTCATTTAAACGAACATATTCAGGATAATCTTTCCAAGGCATTTCGTTTATACCATCCAACAATAACAGTATTTGATGATGATTAGAGAGTTCTAATAAGGTTGGCATTTTTGGATATCGAATCTTCCACTGGTTTTCTAACCATTCAAGTGGATCTGGATAGGAATTATCCATGATACTAGGTCTATACCTACTTAACGAAATATAAAAAGGTAATGGGTTTTGCTCGGGCTCAAATCTAATTGCATTCTCTGCATTAAGTTTTTCCAGATGCCATAATAAAGTACTTTTACCCGATCCTGGTGCTCCCAGTATAATAAAAACCTTTTCCTCCGAATATTTATTAATGATCTCACTAAGGTTGTTGAACGATTCTGTCACGCTAATCCATGAAAAAAGAGATTTTTGGTGACTATAAATTAAA
>JANQNJ010000134.1 GCA_028279645.1 Thermoplasmatota archaeon | reverse complement strand
ACGAGCCTTTTCCTGGCCGCTTCCAGGTCCATCTCCTCGAGGAACGAGAGGTCCAGGCTGCCATGCTCCTTCAGGATCCGGGCGAGGGTCGCCTGGATCCAGGCCGCTTTGGTGTGGGCGAGACCGGCGATCCTTATTGTCTCCTCGAGGTAATCGGGATCGGCGCCGAGGACATCGTGCCAATCACTGAAGGTATCCTTCAGCCGAACCCAGGCCTTGTCCCTGTTGACATCGTTCGTGTTCTGGGAGAGTATGGTCAGTACGAGAGAATCAAGTGGGGGCAGCTTCTCAGTCGCCCTCCGTACAGGTTCTCCATAATGCTCGATAAGGCGTCGATCGATCTCGGCGAGTCTGCCGGGGTCGCCGATGTCATCGTCTACCATATCACATCACCGCCTGGTTACAGGTTGGGACCATATGGTCGTGGTCCATTTGCGGGACCGATGGGTCACTCCAGGGCCTCGTCGTCGATGAGCTCGGCCATTGAGGTGATGAACCTCTTGTTAAGTTCCTTCTGGAGGTCATGGGTGTCCTCGACGACGCTGCGGAGGCGTTTCAGATCGGCGGATAGCTCGTCGATGTCGACATCGCCCGCCGTCCTCGCCTTCTTCCCGTCTTCGGGCAGTTTCTCCTTGTACTCCATGAGGAGGTCCCCGCCGTTGCTGACGAGCAGGCCGATCTCGTAGATCGGCTGGAGCACCTCCGGATAGCCTGGATTGACCTTGATCTCCTCGATCTCGATGAACTTCGATCGTTCCAGGCGCTCGGGATCGTCAAGCCTGAAGACGCCCAGGTACTCGTCAAGGGCGGTCTTCTTGGAGCCCATCTTCGAAGGATCGAACACCACCGCGATGGCGTCGGGGTTGAGGGTCTGATAACCGGCATGGTTGACCTTGTCTATGTCTGACAGAAAAAGGCCGTGGCCGGGATGAGTGTGATACCAGCCGACGACCCACAGGTCGTTGGAGAGGCTGGAATTGATCTCGTCTGCGATCATGTAGTGCTCCTCGTCGAAGTTGACCTCGACCTTGCTCCCGTGGGTGATGGGGACGGCGTCCTTGATATCGACCTGGTCGTCGGTTACATCCCCGAGCAGGAATCCCATGCATTCGATCCACGATGAGGATGGTATGGACGGGTTGGAGAACCTGAGGCCTTGCCTGATGATCTTGGTGAGTGCCCGGAGCGACAGGAAGACCTCCTTCTGGTCCTTGGCCTTGGCCCGGTGCCTCGGTCGCTTCTCCTCGACCCGCTCCTTAGGCTTTGACTGTTCCTTGGCGGTCGCATTCTTCGACGGACCCTCCTCATCGGAGGAATCCTCTTTCTTTGACAGGAGACCCTTGTCCCTGAGCATATGCCCCTTCTGGACCTTTCCGTCGAGAAGGCGGCTGGTCCTCTTGTCGGAGCCTTCCTCGTCCTTGGAACTATCCTTTCTTGGCATATTTATCAGTCATCTCCTTTGCATGCATATTGAAGGCTTCCACGTTGGTCTTGAACTCCTGTGCGGCCTCCTCGTTGAGGGGGTCCTCGGGGTTGAAGAATGGAGGGAAGCAGTGTATCATTAGCTTGAGCGATTCCAGGAGCAGGACAAGGTCCTTCGTGGGGGTCCATCCCGCACTCTGGGTCTGCGGGTCAACATGGCCCACCCTTCGAGGGTCGATCATGTCGAAGCAGACGTTGTCCCGCCATCCCTTCTCGCTCGGAGGGACCCTGTTCAGGGCGATGTTCGGATGCCATATGGGAGTATGGCAGAAGACGCCCGGAGGGCTGAACGGATAATCGTTGAACATCTTTATCTCGAACTCGAACACACCGCCCGCATACGGGGTGCCTTCGGCCCCTTTTATTATGAGCCTCAGATGTCCGACGAAGTTGGACGGTGGCCACAGCTCGATCTCCATGTACGGATCAGCATCGTAGGTACTGAGCGCATCGAAATAGTCCGCCTCTACCCTTTCATAGTTCATTGTTCCGCCTCCATTGTGATCCGGATCTCCTTCTGTCCTCGCTGTCCATCGCTGTTGGTGTATGTGAACCTGAGTATCTCGGAACCCTCAAGGCCGAGGTCCGATATCGCACCATCCGGGACCTTTCCCGGTGGCCACAGCAGTGCGCCGTTGAGGGATCTGGTGACAAGAGCCTTTCGGACCTCGATCCCGTACCCGCTAAGGGCCGTTGAAAGGTCGTCGATGGAAGCTCCACCACTGAGCAGGACCTCCTCGATCTCCTCGCTCGCCCCGCAGACCGGGCATTCCGGGTCCCGTTTGATCTCCAGAGGAGTGAAGATACCGTACTCGGCGTTGTACTCGAGGTACGAGGGATCGATGGAAGGTCCGATGTCATGGCCGTGAATCCTGTGGAGGACCTTGAGGACCTCGTGAGACAGGATGGCGCTGACAACGGCATTGACCGTGATGAGGGCGGGGAGCTTGTTGCCGAGAGTGTTCTCCACGTCCCCTGCCTTGAAGTGCTCCTCGCTGAGATGGGGAGAACGGATCGAGACCTGGCGTGCGATCTCCGCCATTTCCGTCAGGTCATCCGGGGTGTATTCGTCCTTCTTGCCATGGTCGGAAATGTACTCCTCCTCGGCCTTGAGGATGCAGTGCGCCCGGTTCCTTGCCTCCCCTGGAACGGTGCAGGCCGGAGCCCACATATCATCCGAGGGTGGTACGGGATAGAAACACCTGAAGCACGGTGTCGGATCGCCTACCACATCGAGATCGTCCGGGACGACCACCTGGACGTTCCCCTTGAAACCGGTGGATGCCGAGTCGATGTAGACCTTGCCGAGGCCGTTGGCCAGCCGGTTAAGGTCGAACCTGGCATTGAACGAGTCCAGGCCCCCCACGAGAACATCGACAGAGCGTATGACCTCCGTGTCGATCTCCTGGAACTTGCAGGTATGGAAGGTGATATCGATATCTGGGTTCATCTCCAACAACCGCTCGGCGGCCACCTCGGCCTTGTAGCGACCCCGGTCCCCGTACCTGAACAGGAACTGACGGGACAGGTTGGAGATCTCTATGGTGTCCATGTCCACGAGAATCAGATGTCCAACGCCCGATAAGGCGAGGTTCTTTGAGATCTCGCAGCCAAGGGCGCCGATCCCGGCGATGAGGACCGTGGACCCCTCGATGGCGACCTGGTCCCATCCGTCGAGAAGGCGATGCCTGGCGTAAAGGAGATCCTCCCTGAACCCGTTCGGCAAGCTACCTTCGCTCATTGGACCAGTTCACCGTGTAAGTCCGATCCGAAAGGGATGTTCCCTTCAGATCCCGCCAGCCTGCTGGCTGATGACGGTTATGGTATCCTTCTTCGGGTCGTACTTCATCTTCATAAGAAAACGTGCAAAATTCTCCTTGTCCTTGATGGGCTGTCCCTTGAACACGAGCTGGATGACCAGTGCCGGATTGATCTTGTACTCCCTCCTCACAAGCTTCTTGGAATCGGCACACGACGCCTTGGCCGGGATCGTGAGCTTCCTCGTTCCCTGCTTCGGAGGTAGACCCATCATTCTGAAGGTGTATACTGGCATATAATCCCTCAATCACTATGATATATATAAGGGATATTTCAAGTTATTGGTAGCCTTTTCTCGCTGAATTCGTTGATAAGCGGGGGTTTCAGACGATAATGCGGTAGATCGAGAGAAGATCGTTACTATAGATCCTGATGGCGATGTCGTCGACCTTGGAATAGAACTTCGAGGAAGAGACCGTGCCGCCGATCTGGACCTCGTTAGGCAGGTTGTTGTTGACGACGATGAACCTGGTCTCGTACTTCTGGAGGATACCCTTCACCAGGTCGCTCTTCGGATTGTTGGTGACGAGCCGGTTGTAGTCCTGGGAGGTCTTCGGCTTCTTCACCTTGTACAGTAGGTCGAGGTTTGGGCTGATATCAGAGGCCTTGATCGGTTCGATGTCGAGATCCTCTTCCTCGATGATACCGTATGCCGATAGAACGTGTCCGTAACGTTCGAAGACCGGGCGCTGGGAGAACGCCGATATCCGCATGCCGATCACCGGATCGTTGCATACGAAGGTCTCGTTGGTCCTGCATGCCCTCCTTATGACCATGGCGCCGTTTATGGTATCCTCGTTGATCCACCGCTGCGTCCCCTCGGAGGTGTCCATGTCGTTCCAGTGGTCGATCATGAATACTGTGAAACCGGTTGACACTAGGAGGAACAGTACCGACGCGATGCCGGCGTTCTTCCTGATCAGGGGCCATTTGTCCAGGATCAGGGTAAAGCCCTCGGCCGAGAAGATGGCCATTGGGACGATGAACATGTAGTCCATGTATGTCCCCACGGTGAGCAATGACGACAGGAAGAGCAGGCTGAGAAGGAAGAGGATGATGTAGTCCGCCCTGAACCGCTTCCTCCAGTAGAATATCCCCACTAGTGCGAAGAAGGAGAGAAGGCTAACGCTGCTCACGTAGTGTACGCCCATGTTCAGGAAGATGACGTGCTTGGAGTCCCCGCTGAACACGGCCCCCTCGAGGAAGGCCTCGGAGAAGTTGTAGTCGGAGTAGATCCACATCTTCTCCACCTGGGCATATAGGAGTCCCATTATTGCGAGACCCCAAACTGCCAGAGCTCCGATCTTGAGGAGGTTCAGCTGTTTCTCCGGGAGGAACTGGAGGTCCATCCTGCGGTAGAGCCATAGGATACCCTGGGTCAGCGCGTATGCCACCATTATGAGCGGCAGCAGCATGAACATCCTGTGGGTTACGCTGAGAAGGAAGATGACCAGGGGTATGAGGGCATAGTACGGTCGTTTATCGTATGCGTGGCGATACTTCAGGATGACCCAGAAGAGTATGGTCAGCCCGACCACGAACAGATTCCTGGAGGAAGCCTGCCAGATGGTGCTCCTGACGAAGAGCGGCGACGTCGATATGAAGAATGCGACCAGGTATTTGAACCTGAAATCGTCCTTGATCTCGCTTCCCAGAAGATATCCCGCGGCCACGCTGATGACCCCGAGCACCATGGAGAAGAGCAGGATCGAGGACTCCAATCCGAGCCCCGTGAGCGAGGAGATCGACGAGATCATTACCGGATTCGCCGAAGGATACGAGAAGGGAAAGAGTCCGAACGCCGCCAGGGGGTCCAGGAGGAAGTTTGCATCGGCATTGTTCTCGATGCTGCCGGAAAGGGAGTGTATGAAGAACGAATCGATGCCGAACTCGTGAAAATGCTGAGGAAGCCGGATGAGCAGATTGAGCAGGATCAATCCGAGGATCAGGAGGTATCTCACCCGTCTGGACGGCCTCATCGGGGTTGAGATGGAGGTGCTGGAATTAAAGCTTTACCTGTCCGAATTCTACTTTGGTTTTTAAAGGCGGGCGGGTGTAGGCTGAATGTAAGCGTGGGTGATAGCGTATTTTTGGCTTGGGGCCGTCGTCGGGTGGGTGCAGGCTGAATATGGGTATGGGTACAAGCGATTTCCAAGCGTGGGACCGTCGTCGGGTGGGTGCAGGCTGAATATGGGCATGGATTCAAGCGATTTCCAGGCGTGGGACCGTCGTCGGGTGGGTGAAGGCTGAATGAAGGCGTGGGTGCGAGCGATATCGCGGTGCGGGTAGCAATGTCCTTCAGCTTCCTGTGGTAAGCCCTCTCTGAATACCCCCCGCTTTACCATGGATTGGGGTCAGAGGCAGAGCGACCTTTCACCGATATATATTGAGAGACCTTTTTTTATTTAAACTGAGTGTCCTTGACCGGATTGGCCCCAATCCATGGCGCTGCAGGGAGTGAACGTCACGAACTCCGACAGATATAGCTAAGTGACGTTCACGAAGGATGGGGGGGAACCCTACACTCACGATCGATCTGAATAGATCTAATGGAATATGGAAAACCATCTGAGGGATACATCACTCCATCTTGAACCTCAGAAAAGCAAGAACGCTCCCCAGCCCCTCCAGCTTCTTCCCCCCGTCGTGGTTCGTGCTCACGACCCTGGTCTCGACCCTGGTAGTGTTCGCCACATCCAGGAGCTGTCTGCCCGTATCCGTCCTGGCATATGCGTCGGTTATTAGCATCTTCCCGGCGGCTCCGAACTCCAGCGCCTTCCTGGTCTCCGCCTCGCCGTAGGCGATCAGCTTGCCGCTGGAGATACCGACGAGGGCGTCCTCGACCAGGTTGATCTCCTCCTCGATGCGGGCGCCATGGGCGAACTTCGCCACGCTGCCCTTTCTGAAGGCCTCGTTGATCCCGGCGAGTCCGGACTGTCCTGTTGCCTCGACGGTCAGCTGGAAGGTCCGTTTGTCGCGGACAGCACGGTCCCTGACGAACTTGGCGAAATGCTCCTTTGTGAAGCCTGGACCAAGGATGATCAGCGGTGTGCCCTCGTCGAGATTGGACAGGATGCCATAGATCTCCTCGAAGTATGAGTCATCGCTCTTGGAGGCGTATTGTTTGCCCTGGGAGCCGCTGTGGACCCATCCGATCTCCTGGAGGCCGTAGGCCCTGGCCACGGCGACCACGGCGTTGTCGTCCTCGATGGCGACGAAGGCGATGCGGGGGCGTTTTGAATCCTCCACGGCCTGTTTGATGAGGTCGAGGTGATGCCGCGATAGCTTCTTCTTCACCGTCAGCTTCGTGCCGATGCCGACGTTCAGGGTGTGGTAGGCTCCGAGGTCCTGGGGACCCTCTTCGATGGTGCCGTGGATGCGCAGGTGGTCGGTGAATGTATGGAACTCGACCTTTTCGACGTTGATGGTGAGCATCATTCGGCGTTTCTCACCCCTGTCGGGTCGAAGCTTGTCGCTGGCCTTCTCCTCCCGCCTGTATGTAAGGGAGCGCACGTGGTCGCCCCCGTCGACGACGTTGTGGAGGGTCCACAGGTCGTCCTCGATCTCCACCATCAGCGTGATTGAGTCGTGCTTCGGGTCCCGTTTGACTATCTTCATCTCGTTCTGCCTCTCATCGGGGTAGTGTTAGGGCTATCGCTGTGCCTGTTATATCTGTTTTGCATCGACGGAGCGACCGTGTTATCGATCGCTCCTGTTCTTTGGAGCAGAAGCTAGGACGATGTCTGTTACGTTCCCCTTACACGTTCAACGGTGTTCAAGCGGCTCCGTGTTCGGCCTTGATCTTCGCGATCTGGGCCTCTCTGGCCTCAACCGCCTCGTTGTACTCCTTCTTCTTCTTCGATTTGAACACGAGTCCGACGATCAATAGGATGAGGCCGACAAGGCTCAGGAAGGGTGCGATGAAACATCCGACCAGGACGAGTATGACGCTGGGGATGAGCAGGAGCATGGCGTTGAGGAAGAGGAAGCCGAACAGGCCCATAAGGACGGCCCCTATACCGATCAATGCGTTGTAGGTGCCCAGTTTCGGCTCCTCGACCGGATCGGGCAGCCGTACCTGCCGCTTCTTCTCCTTCTTCTTCGGCTTCTCCTCCTTGCCCATCAATATGGCAAGGAGTCTCTTCTCCTCATCGTTGACGCCCCGAAGGTCGGGGGATTCCGTTACGGAGCCCAGCTCCTGCAGGGTGATAGCGTGACTCTTGGACTCGATCCAGATGTTCTTGGCATCGGACAGGATCTGCTTCTGCAGCTCGTCGCCCAGCCTCTCTGCCACCGGTTCAAGGTCCTCGGCGTAGGCGATGGCCTTCTTCGATAGTTCAGTATAAAGACCATGTAGTCCAGAGGGGTCCTTGGGTATGGAGCTCTTGGGGATGTGAGTGGGCACCTTTCCCCTCTCGAGGTCCCGGCGCTTCCGTCGGGCGTCGATGTCCTTGATCGCCATGATGGTGCCGATCTTCTTGAGCTCCACCAGACGCTGCATCTCGGGTGAACGGTTCGTGCGCTCGTCGAGGAACTGGCCTAGCTTCCAGTTCATCTCCTTCAACGAGTCGAGGCGGGAGTCCTGCCTGCCATGGATCAGAGTTAACTTCTGATCCATTGTTAGATCGGAGATCGACTTCTTCTTGCTCCTTCCAGCAGGACCGCTAGCCATTCATTCACCCATCTGGATCTTCACTTCTTGAGTACTCCCACTGCGCCGCAGCTCGGACACTGGATCTTGAGTGGACGCTCCGGAGATGTGACCTCGAACTTCTCGCTACAGGACGGGCAGGTGATGATCTTTGCTGCACCTGCCGGCGGAAGGGCGCCCTTGGCCCTCTCCCTTCTCAGAAGTGCCGCGAGCTTGACCGGGTCTCCGGCTATCTCGCCCTCGAGCTCCTGTTCGAGCTCCTCCTTGCGCTTCTTGAGCATGGTTATGAGTGAACGCTCCTTCTCGCTCGGGTCCTTGAGCTTTCGCAGATCGTCCAGGGCTTCAAGCCTCTGCTGCGTGAGCTCGTGGGCGCGGGTGAGTGAGATGAGCTTCTTCTCCTCGTCCATCCGCTGACCCTCGAGGACCTTGATGAGCTTCTCCTTTACGAGCTCCATGTCCTCCCTGGCGACGGCGAGCTTCTTCTGGGTCATCTCGTAGATCTCCGAGAGCTCGGCGATGCTGTCGCTCAGTTCGTCCTCCTCGAGCTTCCTGAGCTGGGAAAGCCTCTCGATCCTCTCCTGCTCCGCCTTCTCCTTCTCCAGGATCTGCGCGAGCTTGTTGTCGATGGTGGCAAGGAGGTTCTCCTGCTTCTCATCCTTCTTCAGAAGAGTGTTGAGACGCTCGTCGAGGATGGCGATCCTCCTCTTGTCCTCCTCGAAATCACTGAGAAATCGTGTGACCATGTTCGCGATCCGCACCTGTTCCTTCTTGAGGGCGTCGAAACGCCGCTCGATCTCGGTATTCCTCATACCGATGGAAAGGTTGGACAGCGGGGTTCTGTTCGACGATGTATCCTCCGTGTCCTCCTCCTCGTCGAGGACCTCGTCCTCCTCGTCATCGTCGTCGTCATCATCATCGTCATCGGACTCTTCGTCGTCATCGTCGTCAGAATCCTCGATCATGGTCTTGCGCTTCTGAAGGATCTTCTCGAAACGCTCGACGGATGACTTGATATCCTTCTCGCCCTCGTCGGACTTACCGTCCCGAGACTCCTCGATTTTCTCCTCTTCGGCCATCTTCCCAGACTCCTAATCTTGTTCGAAATCGGCGTCTTCTGAGTAAATTCACACAAGACTGGGTATGTGTAAAAGTCAATGGTACCCATACTACATATAGTTTATGTTATATAAAAAAAAGGAGAGATGTAGGGCTTAGAGCCCTACTTCTCTTTTTTCATTCCTGTACCGTTCACTTGTTCAATCGAAGCTTTGTAGCACAGCTCGGGCACGCCACATCGAGCGGCCTCTTCGGATCGGTCACCTCGATTATCTTGGTACACTTCGGGCACTTGATCTTCACCTTCTTGGCCGGCGGAGCGGGTGCGGCTCCCGGTGCCGGAGTGGCAGCAGGTGCCGGAGCGGCTCCAGGTGCGGGCGGGGTACCGGGCTTGGCGCCTGGTGCCGGCGGTGCTCCTGGCTTGGCTCCGGGGGCGGGGGGTGCGGGCGGGGCCGCTCCTGGCTTTGCAGCCGGTGCGTCCTTCGCCGCCTCCTTCGCGGGCTCCTTCGCCGCGGCCTTCGGCTCCTGCTTCTTCCTCTTGCCGAAGAGAAGCAGTCCTAGGACCAGACCGATGAATATACCGAGTCCAGCGCCACCACCGAGGTAGGTGATCATATCGGCAGTGGAGGTCTTTTTCTCCTCACCGACGTTGATGGACTTGGTCTTGTCCTCCTCGTAGTCTCCGTCGGGGTCCTCGGTCTTGATGACGAGCTTCTGCTTGTCCTTGCCGATGTTGTCCCAGTCGAAGCTGACCTCGATGGTGTCATTCTCCGGGATGTTCTCGTCGGTCTTGGTGTCGATCTCCTTGTTGTTCACCTCGAAGATGACGTCCAGATCGGTGATCTCGGAGGAACCGCGGTTCTCGAGCTTCACGGTGACGACGGTGTCGTCCCCTTCCTCGAGGTTGTCCTCGTTATCGATGGTTATCTCGCCGATCCTGAGATCGCCCTTCAGTACCCTGACCGAGAGGTCCTCCCTCTGCTCCGCGTCGCCGCTTCCACGGGCGAGCACGGTAAAGGTGTAGGTGCCCTCGTCGTAGTTCGTTGATCCCTCGACCTCGAGCGTCTCGGATCCGACCTCAAGGCCGAGTTCGACGGACAGACACAGTACAACACCCCCGAGCTCGATCCGGATGAGTCCGCTTCCGTAACGCTCGAGGTCG